>NZ_CP049834.1:1176250-1500000 GCF_019916085.1 Aquirufa lenticrescens
AGCAGCTAAAATTGGATCCGATGACGTGGAAACGTTAGTATTCGAACTATAAGAAGTTACACCTGGTATTACTAATAAATAGGCTTCGTTTGTATTGGTATAAAAATACAACCCTACCGTTGTACTTCCATTCTTATCTTGTCTAGATACTTGACCGGTTATTGATTGTTTAACTCCGGAAGAATTGACATAAGTTAAGACACCTGCAACATTGTTGCCTGTTAATCTAAAAGTTACATCTGCAGGATCTAAAGAGGTAAAAGTAAATCCAGAACCTGTTATAAATTGAATATTGGAAATACTACTTGTTTGCTCTGCATAAGAACTACCGGTTCCTTTATACACATCATTAAAGAAAATTCTTGCGGCATTTGCTTTTTCTGAAGAAAAGATAAATGAAACTAGCAATAATAGAATAAAGGATGATTTATGAATAGACTTTGAAAAGCCTTTCCATTGATTGAAAATCGACATATTTATAAAATTTAGAACACGGGGTTAACTCCGTTATTATAATCGTGAGACAAACGCTTAATAAACGAATGACTCAAAATTTCATTTACTCGAATCAAAAGTACGTCAATTAGAAATCAATCGACGAAAACCCTAATGAGTAATTAGTCCAAAAAAAAACCGGACACCTTTACTCTTGGGAATTGAAGATTTTTTGTGGAAATTTAAATGTGTTCTAAATAAGTTTATGCTTTACTACTTTGCACTACTTTCGGTATTGTTAGCTTTAATACTGTCCATTTATAATTGGAGAGTGAATAAAAACACGTTTTACATTAGCGGAATTTTAGTTATTCTCTCTGCTCACGGACTTACCCACTTTTTTACTGATCCGTCTCAAAGTGATTTTTCATTGGCCCTATTTTATGGGAACTTAACTCCGTTTTGGTTATTGCCCGGCCCATTACTTTATTTTTATTTTAGATCTGTCTTCTTTCCTGGAAGACCTAAATGGACAACAATAGACCTCTTACATTTCATTCCTTTTGCCGTTCAGCTAATCAATATTTTCCCCTATTTGATAAGTCCTTTTGACTATAAATTACAAGTAGCACACGCCATTCACTTAGATCTAAATAACTTACAAAAAGTACGTATTTATTCGTTTTGTTCTTTTAGTGCCTCTTTATTAAGCCGACCCATTATTATGTTAGCCTACCTAGTTTGGTGCTCCTTATTAATGCTTCGACAGAAAAGCTCATTAAGTAAATCAAAACATAATTGGCTAGTGTTCTTCCTAGGCGGTCTTCTAATACCTACTATTGCCTACCTATATATTGCATTAAAGTTGTTTAATGCGCCTATACCACGCATTTCGATAGATAATTATTCCACTTACTTTATCTCCGGAATAGCTTACATAGCATTACCTATCATTTTAATTACGCTATTCCCTGAAGTGCTTTTTGGCATAAAACCACTAAATCTAAAACACGCTGAGGAGGGCTCGAAAGTAATTAAGGAGGACAATGACTATTATCTCGAATTAACCAAAAAAATAGATCAATATTGTCATAAAGAAAAGCCCTACCTGCAGCCATCATTTGAGATAGCTAATTTAGCTAAAGCCATGCAAGTGCCACAAAAACAAATCTCAAACGCCTGCAAAATTGCCTACAATAAAAAATTTACCGAAATCCGTAATCACATGCGTGTAGAACATGCGAAACAATTGCTACAAAATGGGCTTACAAACAATAATACCATTGAAGCGATAGGAGCATATTCAGGATTCAAATCAAGATCTACCTTCTATGAAGCTTTCAAAGCCGAAACAGGAATGACCCCTAGCCAATATTTGGAAAAATTAGCTTAATTTTAGCTCTGACTCTGGAGCTACATGAAAAAATTCATCTTCTTTCTTCTACTGATTTCTGCAACTATTATTAAGGCAGACAATCTCCGCCTATCCTATCTAGGAGAAGCAAACATTTCCTATACAAAACCATATATCTATTTAATTGAAAAAAATTATTACAAAACCATCAAGATTCCTGAATTAACAGAATCAGAGCCCATCTACTTTAAATTTTCAGATTCCACATTTTATAAGAAATTTACCCCTTCCTCTTTCCAATTAAATATCATTAATAAGAAACTATATATAACCCAGAATTTAGGGGGAATTGTTTATGAAATTCGTGGGAATGAATTAATTAGAATTGACCACTCTTTCGAGCATAAAATGCAAATTAATAGTCAGCAATTTATTCATGATAATCGCATTTTTCGTTTCGGGGGATATGGCTTCTGGTCTGCTCGGAATTTCTTCACTTATTTTGATATAAATTCCAAAGAATGGGAAAGCTATTCCCCCGTTCAAGGCGACAAAATTCCACCTGGAATGTTCGATGTAAATCAGTTTAAAAACGGCGACGATATCACCTATTTTAATGGTATGGTAATCAATGCTTTTGACTACCTAAAATTTGAAAGAAATCAGGATATCTGGCATTTTAATTTACGATCAAAAACGTGGGAAAATAATGGGAAAACGGCCCTGTTTTTTGGCAATAGCCCTCAAAATTTTCAATACGAAAATTATTATGTTGCTTTCAATGATGAACGTAGAATTGTACGCGTAAACTTCAATGATGAAACCTATGAAATATTTGAAAACGAGGCTGTTTCATCTAAACTATCTCCTCAATTAAAACCATTTGTAGAAAAGGGTATCATCTATTATTTTGCGAACAATCATGCGAATGGCGAGATAGAATTAGTAGGCCTTCCTATTGAGAAATTTTTAGGAAAATCCATCTTAAAAGCTGCCTTTATAGAACGAAATCTTTGGGCCACATATTCTGCCTATATCATTGCAATCATTGCCCTACTTATTTTCGCTTTGCTCATTTATTTCGGGTTGAAATTGCGCCCATCGAAGGCCACTAAAATCACAGACAAAGACGGCCTTCTCTACCTAGGAAAAGCAGCCATCAATTTCGACGAAACAGAATTAAAAGTCATTAAATATTTATTGAAAAACGATGACGTACCTAACTCAGAATTACTCGAATTAGTAGAGCAAAAAGGCGTCCATTTTTCGCACAATATTCGGGTCAAAAATGATATTTTAAATCAGCTAAATTTAAAGCTTAAAGCGATTCTCCAGGTCGATGTGAACTTCATCATATTCAAAAAATCAGACACCGATTCTCGCCTTAAAGTGTATCGTTTAAATAAGCAATACTTCAAGGTGAGTGAGGAGTTTTTGAACACTTAATGTATGATCCAAATCTTTGTAACCGGCGGCACTTTTGACAAGGAATACAACGAACTAAATGGGTCGTTGTTCTTTAAAGATACACACTTACCGGAAATGCTCGAAAAGGGCCGGAGCAGACTCGATGTTTCGATCGATACTTTGCTCATGAAAGACAGCTTAGAGTTTAGTGACGTGGATCGCCGGTTAATTTCCTTTGCCTGCGCGTCTGCCGGCGCTAATCGCATCTTAATTACTCATGGAACAGATACGATGGTCCAAACGGCTCAATATTTGGCCGCGCAGAATTTGGCTAAAACCATCGTCCTCACCGGCGCCATGATTCCCTATAAATTTGGTAGCTCAGATGGGATGTTTAATCTGGGTAGTGCTTTGGCATTCCTCCAAATTCTAGAGCCCGGAGTCTACATTTCGATGAATGGGAAGATTTTTGCGACGAATAACGTCCGCAAGAACCTAGAAAAAGGTGAATTCGAGACAATTAATTAATACCTTGCATCTACATAAAACCCTGTTAATCATGAAGAACAAAATCATCGTTGGATTAATCGTTGTATTAATCGCCATCCAATTCGTTCCTACGGAAAAGAACCTTTCGAACGACAACACTTACGCTATCGAAACGAAGTATGAGGTTCCTGCAGACGTTAAGGTCTTGCTAGAAAATGCCTGCAACGATTGCCATTCAAATAAATCTACCTACCCTTGGTACAGTTCGGTTCAGCCGGTGGGATTTTGGTTAGATCACCATGTGAATGATGGTAAAAAGCACTTGAATTTCGCGACGTTCACGAAGATGCCTATCGCGGTGCAAAACCACAAATTGGAAGAAACGATCGAACAAGTAGAGTCTGGCGAGATGCCTATGCCGTCTTACACGTATTTTGGTTTACATAGTAATGCCAAATTATCAGAGGCAGACCGCTCTAAAATCATCAACTGGGCTAAGTCTCAAATGGCGATGTTGAAATCAAGCTATCCGGCGGATAGTTTGAAGATGAAGCCAAGACCGCGCGGCTAAGCGCTGCTGCGCTGCGCAGTCGAACAGTCGCCTACGGCTTAGTCAGCGCTGCTGCGCAGCGATTACAGCGTCTTCATATCAATCACAAAGCGGTACTTCACATCTGACTTGATCACACGCTCGTACGCCTCGTTCACATCTTTCATGTCAATCATTTCGACATCAGAAAGGATGTTATGTTCCGCGCAGTAGTCTAGCATTTCTTGTGTTTCCTCGATGCCGCCGATCATCGATCCGATGATGGAACGTCTTTTGGAAATCAACGTAGCCGCGTAAACTTGAGCTGCCTCTGGAGGAATTCCGACTAAAAGCATCTTGCCTTCGACCTTCAAAAGGCCCAAAAACTTATTCAAATCATGTGACGCCGCCACCGTATTCAAGATGAAGTCAAATGAGCCTTTCAAAGATTCCATCGTTGCAGGGTCAGTAGACAAAGCGAAGTGGTGAGCGCCTAGGGCTTTTGCGTCTGCTTCTTTGGAAGGAGAAGTACTCAACATGGTCACTTCCGCGCCAAAAGAAGCCGCAAATTTCACCGCCATGTGGCCCAAACCACCCAAACCTAAGACCGCCACTTTGTGACCCTTACCTACCCCAGCATAGCGCAAAGGCGAATATGTCGTGATGCCGGCGCATAATAGAGGAGCGACGCGCTCTAGCTCTTTGGTAAACGGAATGTGCAATGTATAGGCTTCATCGATGACATACGTCGAGGAATATCCGCCAAAAGTCTGCGTCACCCCATCGCGGTAATAGCCATTATAGGTAGGCGTCATCTCCTCGTCGCAGTATTGCTCCTGACCCTTTTTACACGATGGACACTCGCGGCACGAGTCCACAAAAACACCCACACCTGCCAAATCGCCCACTTTAAACTTCGTTACTTCGGCACCTACTTCCGTGATCGTACCCACAATTTCGTGGCCTGGAACAATCGGATACACAGACGGCCCCCACTCGGAGCGCACCATGTGAATATCTGAGTGACAAACCCCGCAATAGAGGATGTCGATTTTAACGTCTTTAGGACCTACATCGCGTCTTTCAAAATCAATCGGTGCAATGGGCGCCTGCGGATTTACCGCGCCATATCCGTGTACTTTTATCATAGTTTCGTTTTTTAGTATAAGGTAAAATTACTCGTTTAATACTCACATTTGTATCACGATTTAACCTTTATATTGTAAAATGGATTTAGGCCAAATAAGGGGTGTATTTGTTCGAAAACCTTCAAGGTACTGAGGCCACTTTTGGACTATTGACACTTTCTGTCAATACCTGAAAAGCCCTCTGAGTGCCTCGACGTTTATTTCACACCATAGTGCCCTCAGGGGCCTTAATAAGCATATTAGACTAAATCGCGAAGCGATGACTAAGCCATGGGCGACTCATTGACTAAACGACACATTCGTGACTAAGCCACGAAGTGGCGACTAAGGCGCTTCGCGCCGACCATAACAAAAAAACCCTTCAGCCAGTAGCCAAAGGGTTTCAAAACTCCGTGTTCTAAATAATCTTTAACGCCAAATCCGGACTTCCACCCGGCGATTCAGCTGTAAATCTGTTCGAGAAGCAGGTGCCTCTTCTGAAAAGGCCTCTGCTTTAAATCGCGCCGCTGCAACGCCGTGTTGTACTAAATACAAGCGCACGTTTTGGACACGTTTCAATGATAGTTTTAAATTATAATCGTCCGATTTTCGGTAATCCGTATGTCCTTTTAAGTGGATTTTCACATCGGGATATTCGGCCATTAATTCGATGATGCGATCTAATTTTTTGGCAGATTCTGGGCCTACCCAAGACTTATCCGTTTTGAAATAGATTTGGGTATTAAATAAGCTGTCCAAATCTACATCCGCTTTCGCGACAGAAGCGACAGATGCAACAGTAGCAACCGCAGTAGCTGGCGCAACTGCAGGTGCAACCGCAACGACTTCAGCCGAAGAACCACCAGCCGGAGCCGCAACCACAGGAACAGGAGCGGCAACAGCAGTCGCAGGCGCCTCAGCAACCACAGCCGGAGCAGCAGCCACGATAGCCTCAACCGCCATAGCCGGCGCCTTAACCGGCGATGGCAAACGAAACACCACACTCAGCCCCGCAAAGACATTCGATCCACTATTCGTAAACGGACTTAAAGACCCAGACGAAAAGAAAGGCAAACCTAAAGCCACCGAACCACGCAAAGAAACAGCCGAAGCCGCTTTGAAGTCAATCCCTAATCCAGCAGAACCTACAAAATCAGCATCGCGATTCGTCAGCGCATAGGAATTATCGAAAAGTAATTCGCCAGAAAATTGCCCAAAAGGCACAAAGCGTTTGGAAAGAGGCTTCAAAAAATACCGCATACCCGCAGAAGCGGAAGCAGATCGCGCCGGAGAAGAAAGGTCAAAACCATAAGAAACTCCGCCAAAAACCTCCGCCGTAGGCTTCAAAAAACGACCATATTGCCCCCCTAAAGAAGTATAATGCAACAACACATCTCTTCGAGTCGCAGCCTGTTGAAGCGTGCGATCTGTGCCTCCTACCAGAAACGAGAGGGAAGACTGCGCGAAAGTGCCAAAACTGATAAAAAGTAAAAGTAGAATTTGTCTCATTTTTGTTTCTCGAATAAGGATAATTTAAGCGCCAGCTCGTGGGTTTGGACCCCGATGGGATTCAACGTAGCTAAAGGAAATTCCGCCGTATATGCGACATACACTTTCTTAGAAAAGGGGACCCCGAGGCGCGCGCCGTAGGAGATTTTGTCGCGATAAATTACACCCACATCAATCTTTTCAGATAGATTAGCCAGCAAATTCACATCCCAGCTAAGCGGCACAGAAGAAGCCATACGTAGCATCGCAGAGGGGGAAATACGAATCCCCGGAGCAGCCTGAATCGAAGTTCCCGCCTGCAAGTATGTGTAAGCGACATCTTTAAAGGCCCCAGATAAATTGCCAAAATCATAGGTCAGCACCCGCGGCTGAGAAACCGATATAAACGAACCATTACGGTGAGCGAAATGCAATCCCCAGCCTGTGTTTGGCTTTAATCCAGTCGATTTATTGACCTGGATATAGGGATCATTGATATCGATGGCCGTTAAACCTGCATAATCGATGGAAACGGAGGAAACGGAAAGCCGAAGTCCTCCATTCATTTTCCAATCCGTATTTAAGCGTACGGAATACCCTAAATCGCCGGATAAACTTGTGATGCGCAAAGGGCCGGCTTGGTCAGCAGCGAAAACGCCGGCGATGCCGATTTTAGGCTTCAGCTGGTAATTCCCGGTCAAAATAGACGTGCGTGGCGAGCCCTGCACTCCTATCCATTGCTGGCGGTTTATCGCCACGAACTCCCCTTTTGCGTCACGGGAAATAATTCCGGAATGAGCGGGAGAAGTGACCAAAGGATTGATTTGGTACATCGAATACATCGACTCGATTTGGGCGGAAGCGATGTGGCCTCCTAATAGTAAAAGCAATAGAATTATCTTTCTCATTTTCCGGTGCGATCTAAATAAATAAAGTTCGTGATAGTAGGTTTAGCCCCTTTAAAGTCCACCACATAATAATAAGTGCCATCTGGCAGCTCGCCAGAGACGCCGTTGCCGCCCCAGGTGTTTTGGTAATTTTCTTGCTCAAACACGACACTACCCCAGCGATTAATAATGGTCAGATGGTTCGGCTGAAGTCTGAAGATTCCAGGAATTTTCAACACATCATTTAGCCCATCACCATTAGGAGTAATGATTTGCGGCAAGATTAAATCGCACACATCTGGATCGATGCGGTTTTCGATTCCGTCGTGATCGCAGTCTTTTAGATTGCCAAAATCCAAGTCATCCTCCACTTTGTCCAGAATACCATCCCCATCAGAATCGGTATCTTGGAAGTCTGGAATTCCGTCTTTATCCGTATCGATGTTCTTCTCATAGGTATCTAAATAGCCGTCATTATCCGCATCTAATTCGCGGTAATCTGGAATACCATCACCGTCAGAATCGAGTGGTTTCAATGGATTAGAACCCGCTTCGATTTTGTCCAAAATACCATCACCATCCGAGTCCGTATCGAGGTAATCAGGGATACCATCTTTGTCCGTATCACCCGTTGTTTCTAGTAAATCAGGGATACCATCTCCATCAGAATCCGTGTCTAAATAATCCGGGATTCCATCTTTGTCCGTGTCGATTGGATTCAATGGATCAGAACCTATTTCCACGTCGTCTAAGATGCCATCGTTATCCGCGTCGATGTCGATGATGTTAATCGTGAACACCGCGTGATCCGTTTTGCCACTTAAGTCTTTCGATTGAATATCGAGTGTATAAACGGCCTTATCATCGAAATTAGGGCTCTTCACGAAGCGTAAAATACCCGTTACTGGATCGATGGTAAAGGATGAACCATCTAAACCTGGCAAAATAGTGAAGCTTGTTAAATCCTGATAATCCGGTAAAGTTTGAACCTTGATGACAGCTACCGAAGTAGGTTGTTTTTCGCGGTACGAAACCGTTTTACCCGAAATAATTCGAGGGAATTCATCTACGTTTGTGATCTCTTGCGTGAAGCTCGCCAGGTCGTAATTACCATCTATATCAGTGGCACGAACCACAATCGTAAAGCGCGCATTTCCATTCGCATCCACGAACGATTCATAATCAAATCCAGAGGCGTCTCTCACCGTGATCGCGCCAGTTAAGGAATCGATCGCCACGGCTGCGCGGATCGCGGCAGAGTTCGTAGAGTCTAGCGTGTAGTAGAGTTTTTGGCCCTCTTCATCCTTATCCACTGACGAATTCACATCATTCACGTTGTATAAAAGCGTCGCCGCAACCGTGCCTTCCGGACGAGAAACAAGCGCCGCATCGTTAATCACCGGCTTAATAATTCCCAACCCGCCCGGGTCACTAATGGAGTTATTCACTAAAGTATCCCTATCCCCGAAGGCCCCATCCGTAAAGGTCAACACAATACGCTCAATCGTGCTCGGGTCATTATCTAAGTCGATTAAGGTCGCCCCGTCGTCATAGGTCTTTAAGTCTTGGTCATCCTTAAAGCTCTTCCACTCTCCAGCGGTATTCTTCTTCAAATAAGTAGAACCCTTCATTCCCACTGGGAATTCTAAGACTGCACGCACCTGTAGACCCGGTCTGTTCGGATCTAAATCGCGTAATGGTAAACGCGGTGAAAGTGTATCTGCTGCGTTCGTTAATAAGCCCTCAATCGTGAACTGGTACAAGTCTGATGAGAACTGGCGATCCGTGTTCGCGATGTTAGGCGTAGGCAATAAGGCTACGTTTCTGAACTTCGCGTTCGGGTCAAGATCTAGCGAATCTAAACCACTTTTTCCACCAGGTAATGAACCAATTAACAACGATCCCACCTTAGAAGTCGCTGGTCTTACTGCACCCGGCACTCCATTTGCCCAATCGATTCCGGCTTGGTAATCCGCGTAAGAACCCAAAGGAACGTTCGTGATATTGTTTTGCTTTCTGTCAGGAATTCCGTCGCCATTTACGTCGCCTCCGTTAGGTGCCACCTCTTCCAGTTTCGAAGGAATGCCGTCGATATCAGGGTTTTCCGCAATCACAATTTTCACTTTGTAAGGTCCATTTAAGACCCCACTTTGGTCCTTAATGTAGTAGTCAAACTCTTGTTCTCCGTAGTAATTCGGATCTGGCAAGAAGTTAAATGAACCATCTGGGTTGAAGACGAATTGACCGTTTGATACGCTGGAGTTTTGGTCCAAAGTATATTCCACCGAATCATCGTCCGGATCAATTCCCGGCACGTTCGTACTCACACCCACGCCCTCAGTTAACGGAATACCCATATTTTGGCCATTAATCACGACCTGATTCAAGGTAACCGCCGCACCCGTAGGCTGGTCATTTGCCCCTATGATATTGATCACCGCATTCGCATTCAGGTTATTATTCCCGTCGGTTACCACGTAGGCAATATTGATTTGGCCTTTTTGCGAACCATTTAAGAACTTCGACTTGCTCATCTCGATGAACAAATTCGTTCCTGATAAATCCGTCGAAGACACCACATCCTGGAACTTCGTCACCGTCGTCGAATTGATAATGACCGGCTGATTTGTGACTACATTTTCGATCGAATAGGTAATGACCACGTTGCTGACGGTGAGCGGGTCGCCCTCGGGGTCAGTGATGCCGGCTAATAAATCGAGATTGAAATCTGGTGAATCTTGAGAAATCGTAACCGGAGCCGTATTATCAACCGGAGTTTGATTCTTTAAGACAGAAACAGACGACCCATCTGTAGAAGCCGAAACGGTAGTTCCAGCATTTCCAGCTATGTCTGTGTAGTCAATGGCAAAACCTAAAACACCATCATTCGTACTATTGATAATGACATAACTAGCTGTCCAATTAATACCGTCTCCTGAAACAAAGGCTGTCTGGCCATCCATCGTAACGATTGGAGTATTCACCGTTTCAGATGTCACGAAATCGATGGTCACCACGTCGCCTATATTTCCTAACGTAGCATCGGTGTTACTACTGTAAATCGTCGCAGAAGAAACACTAGGCGCACTTGCGTCTATCGTAACCGTAAACGTATTATTTGCATCTGCGCCGTCTGTATTGCTATTGCCCACCGTGTCACTGAAGGTATTACTTGCCACTGAAATGGAAGCGTTTCCGTTGAAATTCGCCGCCGGAGTGAACACAATCGAGTAGCGACTTCCTGATCCTGTTAATGATCCCAAAGTTCCATTCGTAGCCACGATATCTGATCGCGTAAATCCACTCACTGATTCGTTAAAGGTGAACGAAATGGTGGCGGTTTCGTTTGCATTTAAGGAGCTCACGTTGCTCGTTAATGCGACTGTAGGACGGAACGTGTCGATGATGAACGAGACGTTATTGCTTGCCCCGTTTTCGTTGCCCGCTGCATCGGTAAATTTAGCTCCAGATACACTTAAGTTCCCGTTCGCTGCCGAATTTACGGCAGGCGTAAAGGTTGCTCTATAAACCGTGCTTGAAACCACTGTCCAGCCACTTAAAGTACCGCCAGTCACCGTCACGTCACTTTGGATAAAGTTCGAGGTCGCTTCTGAAGCCGTGAATGTAATCGTGGAAGTTGTTCCTATCTTAAAGGTGCTAGCACTGCTTGATATCATCATTCCAGGTGCCGTTCTATCCACTCTAACTGTAGAGTTATTGGTGGTAGCTGTGGCAGCCGTTCCTGGGTTTCCTGCTAGATCCGAATAATTGATCGAGATCGCAGCGATTCCATCCGTTGTTGTAGCCGTCGCTGCATAAGTCGCCGTCCAACTTGTTCCTGATCCAGCAACAGTCGCTGCATTTCCAGCGATTGTCACTAAAGGTGTTGCGATCGTTTCAGAAGACGTAATGGAAAGGGTAATGTTGTTACCTGATTTCGCCAAATTCGTCACCGCATTATTACTCACAATCGTCACCGCCGATAAACTAGGAGCCGTCTTATCTACCGTAAACGTGATTGTTCCCGCTGGAGCAGCATTGCCCGCTAGATCACTCACATTCGAAGTAATCGTGTAAGTGCCGCCGTTTGTTAACGCTGTTAAAGCGGATGCAGGTACAGAAAGAGCTGCAGTGCCTCCGCCACTAACTGTGCTCGTATACGTCTGGCTATTTAAGGTGGTTGATACGATTTGACCTGCCTGAACATTAGTTAAGGCAATATTAACCGTCCCATTTGTCACAGATTCCGCTTGGTTTATTGACGTTCCAAAACTCACACTCGAAATCGAAAGCGTAGGCACTTGTGTATCGATGCTGACAGACGGAGCGCTTGCTGAAGCCGCATTATCGTTACCCGCTAAGTCAGTAAATCTCGACGTAGCTATGCTGATCGCGGAGGACCCCTCGAAAGAGGCCGTAGGCGTAAGCACAACCTCATAAACCGCCCCTGCCGTTTGAGTCAAGGTTCCAAAGGAACCGTTATTCATCGACACATCCGTCAAATCAAAACCTAAAATGGCTTCCGAGAAAGTAAACGTGATCGTCGCCGTTTCACCTGCTTTTAAGGCCGTAGCACTCGACGTAATTGCGACCGTAGGAACGGTATTATCAATCGAAATGTTCAATGTACTGCTCGCTGCCGAATTCGTATTTCCTGCCGCATCCGTGAATTTCGTTGTCGCTACATCGATCACACCGTTCGCATTTGAATTCGCTGTAGGGGTGAAGTCAGCGGTGTAAGAAGTTCCACTCACCGCCGTCCAGTTTGCTAACGTTCCGCCACTCACCGTCACATCTGACTGCACAAAATCAGCCACCGATTCTGAGACCGTAAAAGTGATTACAGAAGTCTGACCAGAGCGAAGATTCGCCGGGTTACTCGATACGGTAATGGTAGGTGCTTTTGTATCTACGGCGACCGAAATGGTATTAGCCGTATTTGCACTCTCGTCATTCGGGTTCGCGTTTGGATCCGTATAAGAACCACTCGCGATAGAAATTGCAGCTGTTCCCTCGAAATTAGCCGTCGGTGTAAACGTCGCGGAATAGTTTCTGCCGCTGCCCGTTAACGCACTAATGGTACCTCCGGTAACCGTCATATCACCTGCTACAAAATCCGTTGCCACCTCTGACAGGGTGATAGATAAGGTGGCGCTTTGGCCTATTTTCAAATTAGCCGCATTCGAAGTGATCGCTGCGGTCGGTTTCGTTTTATCAACGGTGATAGTGAACGTATTCGCGCTCGCCGCATTCGAAGCCGCATCGCTTACATTCGTCGTGACCGTGTACGTTCCCCCATCCGCTAAGCCCGTTAAGGCAGAAGCAGGAATCGTAATCGTAGCGGAGTTATTGTTAACTGTCGCGCTATAGGTTTGGCTATTCAAATTAACGCTAACTACCTGTCCATTTTCTGTTCCTGAGGTGGTGACTGTAACCGTCGCATCTGTTGCCGATTCGCTCGCATTAATGATGGTTCCCGCGCTTGTGGAAACACTAGAGATCGTCGGTACCGTTTTGTCTACCGTAAATGTGACCGTTCCTGCCGGAGCCGCATTGCCTGCTGCATCACTCACATTCGTGGTTACCGTGTAAGTTCCTCCATCCGTGAAAGCAGACAAACGAACTGCCGGAATGGTGATGGTTGCGGCATTGGAAGCAACCGTCCCTGTATAGGTTTGGCTATTAATCGAGACACTTACCGTGCGACCATTTTCTACATTCGTTAAGCCTACTGTAATAGTACCTGCTGTCGCTGTTTCTGAGGCATTCAGTGACGTTCCCCAGCTCAAACTATTTGACCCTATACTTGGGATTTTTGTATCGATTGCCAAAGCAGACATACTAGCCGTCGCGCCATTATCATTACCCGCTAAGTCCGTAAATGTAGTCGCAGCTATACTAATTGCTGACGTTCCTTCTAGATCAGTGGCTGGCGTAAATAACACCGCATAGGCCGTCGATGACGTTTGGGTTAATGTACCAAAACTTCCATTATTCATCGTCACATCCGTCAGGTCAAAACCCAACACAGCCTCCGAGAATGTAAACGTAATTGTCGCCGTTTCACCCGCTTTAACAGCCGTTGTGCTCGAAGTAATCGCCACGGTAGGAAGCGTATTATCGATCGAAATCGTCACCGTACTGCTAGCTGCCGTATTCGTATTTCCAGCCGCATCTGTGAATTTCGAAGTCGCCACATCGATCAAACCATCCGCATTTGAATTCGCCGTAGGGGTGAATTCTGCGGTGTAAGAAGTTCCACTCACAGCAGACCAGTTCGCTAACGTTCCACCACTCACGCTCACATCTGACTGCACAAAATCAGTCACTGATTCTGAGACCGTAAAGGTGATCACGGACGTCTGACCTGAGCGAAGATTTGCTGGATTGCTCGCGACGGAAATAGTAGGAGCCGTTCTATCAATGGTCACGGTAGAGTTATTCGTCGTCGCTGAAACAGCTGTTCCTGCATTCCCCGTTAAATCGGAATACGCAATCGTGATGGACGCCGTTCCTTGCGGAGTCGAGCTAGTCACCATATAAGTCGCCGTATATGTTCCACCCGATCCAGTGATACTAACTGTCCCACCAGCAATCGAAATACTTGGTGTCGTTATAGATTCAGAAGCCGTGATGGATAGGGTAATAATGTCCCCTATTTTGGCCAAAGCCGAATTCGCATTCGAACTCGTCACCAGCACCGAACCTAAGCTAGGAGTCGATCGATCCACCGTAACCGCCGAACTATTTGTCGTCGCTGATACCGCCGTTCCTGCGTTACCTGCTAAGTCGTTATAGCTAACGGTAAATGTTGCCGTGCCTTCTGGCGTTGTATTCGTCACCGTATAGGTCGCCGTATAAGTTCCGCCCGTTCCAGTTACGGTTGCTGATTGACCCGCAATGGTTACTATAGGGGTTTGAATAGATTCACTTGCGGTTAAAGCAACGGTAATAACGTCTCCTTCTTTTGCCTTTGCAGGGTCCGCGTTGTTACTTGAGATAGTAATAGAGCTCAGTGTTGGAACTTCCGTATCAATAATAATATTTGAAGACCCTCCTAATGAGCTTACCGCGTTTGTTGCAGGCAATGTAATTGTTGCAGGGTTATTTCCTAAGTCTACAATCGTTCCTCCATTTAAGGCTAATGAAGTTGTTGCAGCGTAATTCAAATCTCCCGCCGTTTCACCTGCACCGACTGTATAGTTAAAGGTCAAAGTGCTTGTTCCGCTTCCTGAAGAATAGCTAACAACTGCATCCGTAGTTCCTGTTTCTAACGTTATTTGTGGGGATCCTGTAACTGTAACTGGTTCAGAGAATGATACCAAAATAGGAATTACTTGACCTGCTTTATAATTCCCGTTTGCTAAACTAGTACTTACCGAACTTATTGTTGGAACTACAGCATCTTTATTAACTGTTTGCGTAACCGCTGTACTTGTATTGCCACTTCCATCAGTTAATGTCAGGCTATACGTTAATTGACCATCAGCTAAACTTGTTACATTAATATTAGAAATCGTTTGAGAGGAAGAAGTGATGGCACCTGTTCCTGTAACCGTTCCAGAACCAATAGATATAGTATAATTATAAGTAGAACCAACCTCGGCTCCTGTTAAACTAATGGATGTTACCGTTTGATTTGCTTGTGTGATGCTTGCTTGATCAATGGCAAAAGAGTATCCTGTTGGTGCGGTTCTATCTACGGTAACCGAAGAACTATTCGTTGTAGATGAAACAGCCGTTCCTGTATTACCAGATAAATCAGAAAAATTATTAATTACAATAGCAACCACTCCCTCTGTTGTAGAAGAACTTACGGTATAAGTAGCCGAATACGTTCCGCCATTTCCTGTTACTGATATTGTTTGTGAAGCAATAGAAACAGTTGGTGTTTGAATAGATTCACTTGCGGTAATAGAAAGTGTGATAACATCGCCCACTTTTGCTTTTGAAGTATTGCTATTATTAGATAAAATTTGAACTACTGTTAAGGTAGGTGCCGTTCTATCCACCAAAACTGACAAACTATTTGTCGTTGTCGTAACTGTCCCACTATTACCTGCTAGATCTGAGAAAGAAATCAACAACGAAGCCGTTCCTTCAACCGTTGAACTAGCCACCGTATAGGTTGCCGTATAAGTGGCCCCTGTACCTGTTACGATAGCAGATTGTCCTGCAATGGTAACCGTTGGGGTTTGGATAGCTTCACTAGCTGTAATGGATAGTGTGATTACATCCCCCTCTTTTGCCCTTGATGTACTTGAATTATTACTTGCGATACTTGCTGCACTTAATGTGGGAATTGTATGGTCTACTGTAACTGAAGACGAATTTGTGGTACTCGACACAGCAGTTCCTGCGTTACCTGCTAAATCATTATACGAAATCGCTATGGCCGCTGTACCTGTTGTTGTAGAACTTGTTACTGTATACGTTGCAGTAAACGAAGTACCTGTACCGGTTACAGCCGCAGCTTGACCTGCAATCGTAACAGTAGGCGTATTGATGGACTCATTAGCGGTCAAGGAAACAGAGATTACATCTCCCACTTTCGCAAGCGTGCTAACTGGGTTGTTACTTGAAATAGAAACAGTAGTCAAACTAGGGTTTGTTCGATCAATCGTATATGTTTGGCCACTGCTAAACCCTCCTGAAATGGGAGAAGTTAATGCATCAATGATGTTTGTCCCACTATTATTCAAATTCAATCGTAATGTACCATCTCCCGAGAATGACACAACTGTAACGGTATAGGTGGCTCCAGAGCCAGTTATACTCGAAATTGTACCAGAAGTTACCGATCCTGTATAAGCAAGTGCAAAATCACTTACATCGACCCCAGTAACTGATTTGCTAAAGTTGACCGTAAAATCAAGGGAGGTTACATTCGTATTCTCATTGGATACGCGATTGATACTAGTAACTGAGGGTAAGATAGCATCCACCAATACCCCGGTAGTCGCAGCTACACTATTCAAATTTAAATTCAAATGATTCCCTGCTCCATCTGTCAAAGTTCCTGAATTTAAAATAATAGCAGAACCCAAAGCAATACCGTTTGCATCTGAATCGCCATTTACAACAGTATACGTAAAGGTTAGGCTTGTGGTCCCAGAGCCAGCAGCATAAGTGGCTTGAACCACATTCGAGCCAATAGTTACAGGAATGTTAGGAGATCCTGTTACAAATACATTTTCCGATATATTTACCTTAAAAGTTAATACGTTTGAACCTATATAAGTGCCATTTGTCGGCACGGTTACGGAACTTACCGTAGGAGCCGTATTATCAATTGTAATGGATGAAGCATCAGTCGTGGTTGTAACTGCGGCTGTTGGGGCATTACCGGCTATGTCTGTAAATGAAACTGAATACGTAAGTGTTCCAGAACTAATCGTATTAGGGACTGTAAAGGGGTAAGTCCAAGACGTGCCACTCCCAGTAGCTGTGTAGGTAGAGCCTGCAATGGTAATGGTAGGGGCAGTGATGGATTCAGACGCTGTCATACTAAACGTAACAACATCTCCTGTCTTAGCCCTGGAACTATTCGAGTTTCCAGAGGACACTGTAAATGTAGGTAACGTAGGTCTTACCCCATCGTAATTCAAGGTAAATGTTCTTGTGGCATCACCACAAATTCGAAAAGCATTACCACCTATTGCACAAGTACCTCCCGTTGAAATTAATCTTCTTGCCGTATTATCTGTCAAACTAAAACTAGCCCCACCTCCACCAGGAGATGCTGAAATTTCATAGCCAGTAAATTCTAAACTTGTCCCTGAGAAATTTTCAGGTATCGTATAGTAAAACGTATGCACATTTGTCCCATTACCTGCCCCAGGTGTTGCTGCGGTAGCCCATTTCCAGTTAGAAGATAAACTACTGCCAGTTAACAATTGATATGTATTAGCAACACCTGGTGCGGTAGTATAATGAAACATTGGTTTATTATACTCAATTGACACAGGAACAACATCCCCAATCTTAGCGGCAACTGTCCAAGTGGATTTAATTTTCACTACACTTGGTTGAACCTTATCTAGTATAACATCACTTTGCCCGGAAAGCGAATTAGCTGAACCTGGCGCGGGTAGTGTTAACGATGCATTAACTGTACCATTTATAATCGTACCTCCATTTAATTCTAATGCAGCGGAAGATTGATAGTCTAAATCTTCAGAATAAGCATTTGCTGCGGAAGAATTACCTGAGTTGTCTTTATTATTGTCATACTCAAAAACTAAGGTATTAGATCCGGAGCCAGAGACATATTTTGCATAAGCAGAATTCTGTAAATTCACATTAAGTGCTAATCTTGGTGTACCTGTTACAGTTACTGCATTATTAAACAAAACATTAAATCGAATTGCATCAACTGTCGCATTACTTCCTGAGATACAAGCGGTTCCTTGAGGGAGCACTGTAAAAATATTATTGCCTCTAAAATAATACTCTTTTAATGAAACCTTAATTGGAAATGGTTTTCCGTCTGATTGAATATTGATGTTCTCTTGTCCAGCTAATGATTTAGCCGAGTTTAAATCAGGTAATAAAATTGGGGCATCTACATTAGGTCCCACATTATTTTTTATGGTCCCTGTAGTAATCTGCAAGGCGCTAGTAGAAGCATAGTTTATGTCTCCCCCCTGCAAACTAGAGCCCACTATATACTTAAATCGCAAAGTTTTTGAATCAGGCTGACTATCATAATTAGCTGTTACTTCTATACCTCCTACATCGAGCTTAAGAATAGCGACAAGCCCAGAAACAACTACAGGCCATGTATAGTGAACGTCAATAAAAAAACTTTGGCCTTCAGAATAATTTTGCCCATCATAAGCATCAGAATCGACAAATATTTCTTGTTTTGACGCAATTAAGATTTTCTTTGAATTCCAAAATCCTTTATTTGGATTATCTCTAGAGTAGGCAGAATAATACCAAAAATTTTGATTCCCGCTTTCCGGAAATATAGGAAAACTTCCATTAATGAGCTCTTGATTCGAATTCATTACACCTATTATCCCTCCATTAGCTTGTAGCGTACGAGGAGCAATGGCAGTACTGGTATTATATTGACTGCCATTAGAATAGTAGGTTAAGAAATTTCCGAACGAATTATCTCCGTCAATAACTACATATTCAAAAACCAAGCTTTTTGCTCCGTGACCAGAAACATAATTGGCGTAGTACCAGACACTTGGAATTGCAGACGAAGTTAAAATGATGCGTGGCGAACCATTACTAGTATTTACGTGCCAATTGAAGCTTCCAGAAAGCTCAGTACTGGTTAACACAATTTGAACAATATCGCCTGTCTTTAAATAAGTAGGATTGTTGACATCTGTACTTGGAGTAATTTCAACCCGAGAGGAATTGAATAACTTAATTGTTGTAGACAGATTTGCCTGCACATTATTAACACTTTGTGAAAATGCCTCACCTACAGGCAATACTAGGAAAAGAAATATGAAAATTGATTTATAAAGCGACTTATGGGAGAAAATCATTTCCATCGAATATTATTTTGGTTTTATTTAACCCACAAAAATACCCCTTCCTATTCACCTAATCAGTACAAAAGACAAAATCTAAAATCCTATTTAAAACATCATTTAGTATGATATAATCAAATTTAGGCCTATATTTGACTTAAATAAAGATTCTGTTTAACCATACTCTGGGAATCGGATAAGATAAAAAATGCGTGTTTTACTAAAACATCTTCGAGGTTTAGGGCTTCTAGGTGCCATATTCCTGATAAGCACGAAATGCTTGGTGGCAGATAATTTATCCGATTTTCAGCTCATTTCAGTGAACTCGGAATACTTCTATTACAACTTTGAGTACAAGAATAAGGCGCTGTTTTTGGGGAGTAGTGAGGGGGTTTTGGCCTATAAAGATCCTACTCACGTTCAGTTGATTGATAAAGAAAAAAAGGGGTATGTCTATTTGGAAAATGAAGAACTGAAATCCTCCATTTACCTAAAAGGCAACATCTATACACCCCATTATAAATTGCTTTTGCCGGAGGAATTTAGACACAACGCGATCCTAGGAACCACCTACCAGAATAAGTTGATGCTCATTTCTAAAGGGCAACTATTCATCTTTAAAAAGACGATTAAACCTAAAGCGGACACGCTGAGTATTCGAACCATTTCTTCTCATTTTTTAGGAACCTACGGTGGTATTTTTCAAAATGGAAAACGATTCACCTATCCAGAATATACGAACGGCTATATCCGCGAATTCCCAGGGGAAACATTCATTTGCTATGATGGACTGTTGCGCTTAAAGGGTATCGATACCCTTCGCTATGAAGCAAATGGCGGGAATACGCAAATAGGCAAAGTCGACATTGGGAAAGTAAAAGATGTTTTCAAAATTGATAGTAGCCGATACCTCTTGTTCTCAAGTAAAGGTTTGAGCATTAGTGATTTGAAAACGAATGTCCGTTGGATTGAACGAAACAATTCAGATAGAGAGCCCCGTTTTTTAAAGTCCTACAACCGCGATAATTTGGCAATTGTCATCTATTACGCGTATGGAAATAAAATCCAAAAATTCAACCTCCTAAATAATTCTTACACCACCTTATTTCAAATTAATCCCAGTCTAGGGAATATAGAAGACGCCTATTTTAACTCCGCCTCTAACATCTATTTATTAACTGAGAACAAATTAATTAAGGCTATTTCTGACTCTGAGGGGAAAAACTTTTTGTTTGAAACTTTGGCAGAAAACCTCATCGGAAACCACCATATCATTCCATACGACGCGAATCATTTATTGGTTACTTCAAATGACGGACTTTCCACTTACAACCTAGACACCCACGAGTGGATTCCTCATCTGATTCGCGACGAGTTCAACCACCGTGCCGTTTTTATGAACGGCAACACCCTATTATTAGGAACCATTCACGGATACTATGAACTATCCAAGACCCAAATTGAACAGCTCATTTCCTCCCGTCTAGAAGAGCTCGTACAGGAGCGCGAGCCGTCTTTTGCGGATCACAGAACGGAGATTATATATGGCCTTACCGCCATTTGCGTTTTGCTTTTAAGTCTAACCCTTTACCTGATTACGCGTCCATCTAAATCCGCGATTGATAACAAGGCCAAAGCCTCAGCCATCCTCTCCTACATCGACGACAACCTAAAAGACGTCACCATCGTTAACATCTGCCACGAGTTCAACATCAACCCGCTACAGCTAAACGATATTTTGAAGACAGACAAACCCGGCGAACTCATCCGCTCAAAACGCCTCGACCTCGTCCGCAAAATGCGCAAAGACCGTCGCCGCGAAGAAGATATCGCCCAGGTAACCGGCTTCTCCGTTTCCTATTTGAAGAAAATCAAGGCCTGAACCTAAAACGAAAATTTACACTCTAATTATTTTCATATAAGGTTCAAAAGAGTATACTGCGGAGCGCCTACCAGAAGCCTCTTGTACTACCCTGAGTAGCCCATAATCATGTAGTACGCGTGTAAATCTGGAAGCAGTGGGAGTAGGTATGCCACTCCTGGTTGTAAACTTACTGTTTAAAAAAACGGGATTCGTAAATATATAATCTAATGCTGTTACACTCCATTTAGAGGCTAGTAAGTCAGAGAAAGTGGTTTTCATTTGATTATATAATTCATTAATTTTTTCAACAACTTCTAAATTAGAAATGGCTTGTTCTTCCACTGCCTTAAAAAAGAACTCACACCACTCGTTCCAATGATTTAAACAAGATACATTCCTCATCAAATCGAGGTACTCATCCTTATGTGTTTCGAAATAGGCACTTATATAAAAATGGGGCTGTAAAATTAAACCCGCTTTCCATAAATATAGCGTAATCAGCATCCTTCCAATCCTTCCATTCCCATCCTCGAATGGATGTAGCGCTTCGAATTCTACATGCATCAACGCAATTTTTATAATATCCGGAAAACTATTTTGATCCATAAAATGAAACAAATTATCTAAGCCCTCAGGTAACATTTCGGGACTTATTGGAACAAATAAAATCTTCTTTTTGATCTTATCTGCTAAATAATTTTGCTCTTTCTTAAACGAACCTGGAGACTTTTCTGCACCTCTTCCAAAAAAAAGTAATTGTTGATGAATCGTTCTAATCAGATGACTTGAGATAGGATATCCTTTTTCTACTGAACTTTGAGCAGTTTGAAGTGCTCTTCGATACATGATCGTCTCTAGTACCTCTGAGCGAAAATTTTTGGAAGAATTTTCCTCACTTTCACTTTCGGCTTCAAACAATAGAATTTCATCCATTGTACTAATCGTACCTTCCATTCTAGAGGAAATAACCGCTTCCTGATTTCTTAATGGAGCGAGTAATAATTCACTATTATGCATACTCTTTAGCATTTGGTCATATCTTGCCAAAGCACTAGTAGCCTTTATCAATTGAGGCAAAAAACCTCGTAAATCTAATTCTACTGGAGGAAATTGGTTATAATGATAAGAAACAGCGCCGTTTAAATCCATCGTTTTTTGTTTAAAATTACCGAAAAATACAAGACAAACAACTTTGTTTATCATATTTTTGAAATTTTAAACAACAAGCTATCTAGACCTCAAACCATTCACATCTACGCACTTTGTTTATTATATTTTTCAATTTTTAAAGAACAAAATACCTACTAGGCCTAGTCCGCAAATTGTCCCACGATTACAGTTTTGTTAAATAAATCAAGAGGCACGTAAGCCGCTTTTGGACTATTGACACTTTCTGTCAATACCTGAAAAGCCCTCTGCATACCTCGCACTTTATATCACACAATACTAACCTCAGTCACTCTAATCGACATATTCGACTAAATCGCGAAGCGATGACTAAGCCGCAGGCGACTCATTGACTAAGGCGCATCGCGCCGACCATAACAAAAAAACCCTTCAGCCAGTAGCCAAAGGGTTTCAAAACTCCGTGTTCTAAATTATCGTATGACTTCGAACTCTGCGAGATCAAAAAAGATCTCTTCCGAAGCCTCAAAACGCGACCAGCGCTGATTAAATACATCCAAAGTTTCCGCACCACTTAAAAGCGAAACCGATTCTCCTGTTTTTAAAGTCAGTTCAATACAAACAGACCCTTTCTTCTCGACTACGTCGAAACGCTTAATATTCGCCCGATTAACAAACTTAAACGTGCAACCGTTATTCGTACAGTATTTTAATCGTATTGATTTCATCGTAAAAGAGAAATAACAATCAAAACTACATTACCGCAAAATCACTCTTTGTCAAAAATCCTGCCAAGCACAGTTTTTGGACTAAATAAATCTTACTTCCAAATATGCACCTCCACACGGCGATTCAACTGCAGATCCGTCTTCGAAGCCGGCACTAACTCAGAGAACGCCTCGCCTTTAAAGCGATTTGCAGAAACTCCGCGCTGCATCAAGTAGCGGCGAACAGATGCCACACGACGCTCAGCTAAACCGGTATTATACTGCTCGGTCTGGCGGTAATCCGTATGACCTTGAAGCTTCACATTCACAAACGGGTATTCCTTCAACAACTCAATTATGCGGTCTAATTTACGCGCATTCATCGGCCCTATCCACGACTTATCCGTGCGGAAATAGACGACGGTATCGAAAAGCGAATCGAGATTCACCTCGCGACGAGGCTCAACAGCAGCAACTACAGGAGCAGGAGCAGCAGCCACCGGAGGACAACCTTTCAACTCCTTCAAACCCGCAACTACTGGGCAATCATCCAGCGCATCGATCACCCCATCGCCATCTTTATCAGATGGACAGCCTTTATTTTCACGTACCCCTTTCACGGTAGGACAATCATCCTCAGAATCTAAAACTCCATCGCCATCAGTATCTAATGGAGCAGGCTCAGCCACAACCACCGCCTCAGCAATAGGTGAGTGACCCCACTCAAACACCAGCCCTAAAGTCGCACTAAAATTCGTCCCTCTATGATTCAGTGGATCTAGTTTACCTGACACAAAAAACGGGAATCCCACCTGCGTGAGACCGCGCAAAAGCCAGTGTTCCGCCACCTTGTAATCCACACCAGCGGCGATGGATCCGGCGAAATCTACATCGCGGTAGGTTTGGTTATAATTATTATCGAAAACAGCATCCCCCGCAAACTGCCCGAACGGTTTCAGGCGAAACTTGTCCCTATCACGTAGGTAATAACGAAGACCCAAACCCGCGGAAGCATAGCGATCACGCGACCCATTGAGACCGAATAATAAGGTCCCAAAAACGTCCACATTCGGCTTCGTTTCGCGGGCATATTGCAACCCTAATTCGGTATAATTAACTAAGAAATCACGGCGGGATGGCAACTCCTGCATCCAGCGATTCGTGCCCCCTAAAAGAAGAGCCATGCTGTGGCGCGGAGTGTATTTTATCTCTTCCACGGTGCTTTGCTGAGCAAAAGCAGAGAAACTTAACAGGATAAAAAATAGCTTCTTCATTATTTCGGACGATTTAAAATAGACAGGCGAATCGCGATTTCGTGCGTCTGGTTACTCACTTTGCTTAGGCCGGAAATGGGCATTTCGTAGATGTAGCCGAGGTAAATTTTGGGGTTTGCTTGCATCCCAAAACGAAGACCATAACTATCCTTATGTCGATAGGCCAAACCCGCATCAAATGCCTTTCCTACCCGTGCCATCAGATTCACGTCCCAGCTGAGTGGAACGTCCTGTGCGGCGCGCGCCATAAACGAGGGCGAAAACGACAACTGATCGTTCACGCGCACGGTCGTTCCCGCATTAATATACAAATAGGTCACATCCTTGTAGGCGCCAGAAAACCCGCCAAAATCATAGCTCAACACCCGCGGCATCGACAAGCTCGCAAAGAATCCGCCCTTGTGATTAAAGCGCACGCCCCAGCCCGTGTTTCCTTTCAATCCTGAGCCTTTATTCGTCGCTAATATCGGATCATTCGGGTCCACCACTTGAATACCGTCATAATCTAAATAAACCGAAGAAACGCCCAAGCGAATCCCGCCAGCCATACTCCACTCCGGATTAAACTGCACGTGGTAGGCTAAATCCCCCGCCATCGTCGAGATGCGCAAAGGTCCCGCCTGATCTGCGAGCAATAAGAAGCCTCCGCCTATTTTGGGTTTGTATTGAAAGTTCGCCGTTAAGGCCAACGTCCGCGGCGCACCCTGAATACCTAACCATTGCTGGCGGTCCATCACCACGATTTCGCCGCGGTGCCCGTCCTCCATCGTTCCAGCGTAAGCCGGTGATGAGATAATCGGGTTAATGCGGTACATCGAATACATGGTTTCAATCTGCGCAAACGAGCGCAAACTAACCAGCAAAAACAAAATCAGTATATAACTCTTTTTCATTAGTTCGAAGATCTATCTAAGTACACATAATTGCCTAGGTTTGGCCTAGCACCAAAGAAGTCAAGGATGTAATAATACGTTCCATCCGGCAGCTGACTGTCTGTCGCAAGCGCGCCAAAAGCATTGTCCGTTTGACCTGACCAATTGTTTTGGTAATTACCCGTCGAGAACACGATGTTACCCCAACGGTTGTAAATCGTCAAGCGGTTTTCGATGTTTAATCCTGGCAATCCACGGAAAATCAAGGTGTCATTTTTACCATCCCCATTAGGCGTGATGGCCTGTGGCGCGATCATATCTGGCACCGGTAAAACGGTAATGTGCAAGGTCGCTTGCGTACATTTTCCGTCTGCGCTGCACACCGAGTAAATGATGTCCACTGGTCCTACATAACCCGCCGCTGGAGTGAACGTATACGCTCCCGAAGGACTCAAGCTGAAGCTTCCTTTCGCCGGATCCACGTTCGTCACCGCCGTCGCTGTTAAGGCGCTGCCCGTCGAACTCTTATCGTTTCCTAACACGTTTCCGCTCACTAAACCTCCCTGCGTCGTCGCAAAGTCATCTGAGGCGAGCAAGTTTTTCGATGCTGAAGCTCCTACCGTGTAGTACACTTTTGCCGTCTTGCAAAGTGCCGGCTGGCTGTTATCGCAGACCGTATACGTTAACACGTCTGTTCCCACAAATCCTGGCGCTGGCGTGTACGTGATTGTTCCGTCCGCATTGACTTTCGCGGTTCCATTAAGAGGTGCGTTGGTGATCGCCAAAGTACTATAAACTAGCACTCCTCCCACATTCGCCGCCTGGTCATTCGCTAACACATTCGTTGTCACCGGAGATCCTGCTGCCACTGAAACCACATCTGCATTTGCGATCGGTGGATTCGTAATCGCGTTAGGATCGCTCACCGTGATGACTAATGGAACGAGAGGACAGTTGGTCGTTTGAGCTTTGGCACACACTGGAACCAAATACTCATACGTTCCCGGCGTCGTCGAACTGAAAATATACGTTCCATCCGGATTCATTTGCAGACTCGCGCCGCTAATCGAAGTCGGCTGGCCATAGGTCGATCCCGCAGGCACCACGTCATTCGTCGACACACTACCATTCACCGGAATCCCTATCAAGGTCGCGTTAAAGTCTGGCGTGATGACTGGCGCCGGATTCACGACTAGGTGAAGCGTCGCTTTCGCACACACATTGCTCGCAGAACACACGGTGTACACCACATCCACCGGACCAGAGAATCCTGGCGCTGGCGTGAAGACATAAGTTCCGTCCGCATTAAACACGAGCGTTCCTTCGGCCGCAGAAACCCCACTGACAATCGTCGCGGTTAAGGTCTCCCCAGCCGTATTTTTATCATTCGTTAACACAGATCCCGTTACCGGCGTACCTGCTGGACTGCTGTTATAATCATCCGTCGCAAAGGTCTTCGAAGGTTCCGCCACTGGCTGAACAGTGTACGTAACTTTCGCCGTCGCACAAAGTGCTGGTGTCGAATTATCACAGATTTTATACGTGATTTCATCCACTCCGGTGAAGCCTGCTTTTGGCGTATACGTTATCGTTCCATCCGAGTTCACTACGGCTGTTCCGTTTGCTCCGTTAGTTACGATTGCCAAACTCGCTGGATTCAGACTCGCCGCTGGATTCGCCGCTTTGTCATTTGCCAAAACTTTCGTCGTCACAGATGATCCCGCATTCACCGTCGCCACATCCCCATTCGCCACCGGACTGTTGCTATCTTTTAACGGATCGCTAACCGTAATCACGAGTGGAACCGTAGGGCAATTCGTCGTTTGACCCGCAGGACAAGCTGGAACTAGATACGTGTAAACTCCCGGAATCGTCGCCGTGAAGCTGTAGGTTCCGTTCGCATTGACTGTGATTGTCGCCCCCGATTGTTGCGCTGGCTGACCATAAGTCGCACCCGGCGCATCATTCGTCGACACATTACCGCTCACCGGCACATTGATGTTTGTCGCATCGATGTCTGGATTCGTGGAAGGTGCTGTATAAGGTACCACCGGTGGCACAACTGGATCCGTCACCGTAATCACCAAAGTCTGCGTAGGACAATTGCTCGTCTGACCCGGTGCACAGACTGGAATCGTGTACGTATACGTTCCTGCTTTTGTCGCTGTGAAGCTATACGTGCCGTCTGGATTCACCGTGATCGTCGCACCCGTTATGGCAGCTGGTTGACCGAAGGTCGTGCCGGCAGGGTTGTTATCGTTCGTTGCTACATTACCCGTGATGGCCGCGTTTATGGTCGTCGAAGCCGTGTCGTTCACTGGTGTCGGTTCTGTCACCGTGATCACCAATGTTTCCGTAGGACAATTGCTCGTCTGACCCGGTGCGCAAACTGGAATCGTGTAGGTATACGTTCCGGCAGTAGTCGCTGTGAAGCTGTACGTTCCGTCCGCATTTACAGTGATCGTTGCACCTGTTATGGCAGCTGGTTGTCCGAAGGTCGTACCCGCTGGATTACTGTCGTTCGTAGCTACATTTCCTGTTTTAGGAACATTCGCGAAAGCTGTCGCCGTGTCGTCCACTGGGCCTGGCGCCGTTACCGTGATCACTAACGTTTCCGTAGGACAATTGCTCGTCTGACCCGGTGCACATACTGGAATCGTGTACGTATATGTTCCGGCCACAGTAGCTGTGAAGCTGTACGTTCCGTCTGGATTCACCGTGATCGTCGCACCTGTTATGGCAGCTGGTTGACCGAACGTCGTGCCAGCTGGGTTGCTGTCGTTCGTAGCTACATTTCCGGTTTTAGGAACGTTCGCGAAAGCCGTCGCCGTGTCGTCCACTGGGCCTGGCGCCGTTACCGTGATCACTAACGTTTCCGTAGGACAATTGCTCGTCTGACCCGGTGCGCATACTGGAATCGTATACGTGTAAGTTCCGGCAGCTGTTGCTGTGAAGCTATATGTTCCATCTGCATTCACCGTGATCGTCGCACCAGTTATCGCAGCCGGCTGACCGAAGGTTGTACCCGCTGGGTTGCTGTCGTTTGTTGCTACATTTCCTGTTTTAGGAACATTCGCAAAAGCCGTAGCCGTGTCGTCTACTGGGCCTGGCGCCGTCACCGTAATCACCAAAGTCTCCGTAGGACAATTGCTTGTCTGACCCGGTGCACATACTGGAATCGTATACGTGTAAGTTCCTGCCAAAGTAGCTGTGAACGTGTAGGTTCCATTAGCCGCGACTGTTATCATTGCACCCGTTAAGGCAGCTGGTTGACCGTACGTAGAACCGGTAGGAATCACGTCGTTCGTCGAAACATTTCCTGACTTAGGCACGTTCGCAAAAGCAGATACTGCATCATCCACTGGCGCAGGCGCAGTCACCGTGATCACCAAGGTCTCCGTAGGACAATTCGCGGTCTGACCCGGTGCGCATACTGGAATCGTATACGTGTAAGTTCCGGCAGCGGTCGCTGTGAACGTGTAGGTTCCGTTAGCCGCGACTGTTATCGTTGCACCCGTTAAGGCAGCCGGCTGACCGAAGGTCGTACCCGCTGGATTTAAATCATTAGTCGAGACATTGCCCGTTTTCGCCACATTAGCAAATGCAGTTTCCGTGTCATTCACTGGACCTGGCTCATTAACCGTAATCACTAACGTTTCCGTAGGACAATTCACGGTCTGACCCGGTGCACATACTGGAATCGTGTACGTATAAGTTCCGGCCACAGTGGCTGTGAACGTGTAGGTTCCACTAGGCCCCACTACAATAGTAGCACCCGTTAATGCAGCCGGTTGACCGTAAGTCGTGCCCACACGAACCACATCATTCGTCGAAACATTTCCACTAACTGGCACATTAGCAAAACCAGATGCCGTGTCATCTACTAAGACTGGCGCCGGATCCACTAAAATGTGAAGCGTCGCTTTCGAGCAGATATTTCCCGTCGTGCATGCTTGGTACACGATATCGACTGGGCCACTAAATCCGGCTGTCGGTGTGAACGTATACGTACCATCAGCCGCCATCGTAAACGTTCCTTGCGCAGAGCTAGGTCCGGTTACTAAACTAGTTGTTAAGGCTGCACCAGAGGTGTTGCTGTCATTTCTAAGCAATGCGCCAGTTGCAGGACTGCCTGCAACTACGTTATTGTAATCATCCACCGCCGTCGTTACCGCTGGAGCGCCGGCTGCTTCTACGGTGAAGTAGAGAACAGCGGTTTTGCATAAGGCAGGATTTTGGTTATCACAAATGCTGTACACTAAGCTATCCGTTCCTACAAAATACGGACTAGGTGTGTAGCGAATCGTTCCGTCACTATTAATCAGTGTCGCGCCATGAATAGGTGCGGTCGTGATGCTTAAGCTTGATGGAACCAACGCGTTATTTACTTCGCCAGCTTTGTCGTTCGCTACTACATTCACCGTCTTCACGGTTCCTTGTTCCATCGTCACATGATCATTATTCGCCACTGGAGCATCCGCTACCAATGGATCTAATACCGTGATCTCTAATGGGGTCTGAGGGCAACCGGACGTTTGGTTTGGCCCACAAACCGAAACATAGTACACGTATTTGCCTGGCACTGCCGAAGTGAAAGTGTACGTTCCGTTCGCATTCATCGTTAAGGTCGCGCCGGCTAGTTGGGCTGGTTGACCATACGTGGTTCCGGCAGGAACTGGATCATTCGTTTTCACGTTGCCACTTACTGGAACGGATTTGTTCGTCACGTTCACATCCGGCTTGCCTAAATTTTCTACATCGCGGTAATCAGGAACGCCGTCGCCATCGCTGTCCATTGGGGTCGCGCTTGGGCCTTTTTCGACCGCATCGGTTTTGCCGTCGCCGTCTGTATCTAGGTCTAAGTAATTCGGGATTCCGTCGCCGTCTGTATCGGTAGGCGTGCAAGGCGCAGTGCCGGTGCAGCCATCGTCTTCGATGCTGTCTAGGATGCCGTCACCGTCAGAGTCCGTGTCGAGGTAATTTGGAATACCATCTCCATCCGTATCTGTTGTACCTTCTACTGCATCAGGGATGCCATCGCCGTCAGAATCTAGATCTTTGTAGTTTGGAACGCCATCACCATCCGTGTCGACAGGAGATGCTGGGTTAAATCCTTTTTCGATGCTGTCCAAAATTCCGTCGCCATCACTATCCACATCGATATAATTCGGTTTGCCATCGCCATCCGTATCGACTGTTCCTTCGGTCGCATCGGTCATGCCGTCACCATCCGAATCGAGGTCGCGGTAGTTCGGAATGCCATCTAAATCCGTATCTAATGGAGTCGCGCCAGATGGGCCTTTCTCCACTGCATCCGTGATGCCGTCGTTGTCTGAATCCGTATCGCGGAAGTCTGGAATACCATCGCCGTCCGTGTCTAAGATCGCCGCACCCGTTCCGCGTTCTACGCTGTCTGGGATGCCGTCATTATCCGAATCCGTATCACGGTAATCTGGGATGCCGTCGCCGTCTGTGTCGACTGGGGCGTTTCCGTTCGGTCCTTTTTCCAAAGCATCCGAAATGCCGTCGCCATCGCTATCCGTGTCGTAAGGATCAGGCAAGGTGGTTCCGTCGGTATTTGGAGGAGTTAAACCACCATTCGTCGAACTAGGAACTCCATCTGCATCGACTCCGCCATCTACTTTTCCATCTCCATCTACATCCGTACCATTGGACTCTCTCACGTCTGAAATGCCGTCGTTATCACTGTCTGGATCTAATCGATTCGGAATGCCATCGCCGTCGGTATCGCAATCCGGTGCCGAAGGCGAACAAGCTGCAGCCTCCGCCGAATCAATAATTCCATCATTGTCATCATCTAGGTCATTGATATCATAAATACCATCCGCATCTGTATCTAATGGGCAACCATTATTGCCAACAATTCCCGGTAATAATGGACACTGATCCACGTTGTCATTAATGCCATCGCCATCAGAATCTGGATCTAGGTAATTCGGAATGGTATCTCCATCATAATCCGTTTCACCCTCCGATAGATCCGATTTATTATCGCCATCCGAGTCCAAATCTTTGTAATTCGGAATACCATCACCATCCGTATCCGTAGGGGTACAAGGAGCCGTTCCGGTACAGCCTGCGTCTTCCACAGAATCTAAAATTCCGTCATTATCCGAATCCGTATCGCGGTAATCTGGAATACCGTCGCCGTCTGTGTCGACCGTTCCTTCTACTGCATCTGGGATACCGTCATTATCTGAATCGATCTCTTTGTAATCCGGAATGCCGTCGCCGTCGGTATCTAATGGACTATTTCCATTGATCCCGCGCTCTATTGCGTCTAAGATTCCGTCATTGTCTGAATCTGTATCAAGGTAATCTGGTCCTAATGCGCCGTCCGTATTATCTGGCAAAGACCCATTCGCGCCTTTTTCTACGCTGTCTGGAATTCCGTCGCCGTCAGAATCTAAATCTCTATAATTCGGGATGCCGTCACCATCTGTGTCCGTAGGAGTACAAGGCGCGGTGCCTGAGCAACCGGCATCTTCCACGCTATCCGGAATACCATCACCATCCGTATCTAAATCTAAGTAGTCAGGCGTGCCATCATTGTCCGTATCTACCGGTGTAGACGTAGGCCCTTTTTCAATGCTATCTGGGATACCATCGGCATCGCTATCTAAGTCTAAATAGTTAGGAATGCCGTCGTTGTCGCTATCGATATTACCTTCCAAAGCATCGGAAATACCATCCCCGTCACTATCCACATCTAGGTAGTTTGGTCTTCCATCATTATCGGTATCGGTTGTTCCTTCAATCGCATCCGTTATACCGTCTCCATCTGAGTCTAAATCTCTAAAGTTCGGAACACCATCTCCATCCGTATCCGTAGGAGTACAAGGCGCCGTGCCGGTACAACCCGCATCTTCTACGCTGTCTAAAATTCCATCACCGTCACTGTCTAAATCTAGGTAATCAGGCTTTCCATCACGATCCGTATCTACCGTTCCTTCTATTGCATCTGGAATACCGTCGCCATCTGAATCTGGGTCTAGGTAATTAGGAGTGCTGTCGCCATCCGTGTTCGTTGTTCCTTCAATCGCATCTGCAATGCCATCACCATCTGAATCTAGATCTTTGTAATTTGGAATACCATCGCCATCCGTATCGGTTACCCCTTCATTTACGTCAGGTATACCATCGCCGTCTGAATCAAGATCTCGGAAATTCGGAATACCATCTCCATCCGTGTCGATGGAACCTTCCACCGCATCCGTGATGCCATCGCCTTCAGAATCTGGATCTAAATAATCAGGGATGTTGTCATTATCAGTATCTGCCAAAGCTGATCCAGAGCCTTTCTCGATTGCATCCGAAATTCCATCGCCATCTGAATCCAAATCGTATGGATTGCTATTACCTGTTCCGTCTGTATTAGGCGGCGTTAAACCTCCATTTGCAGACGCTGGAACACCGTTGCTATCAGGCGTACCATCCGCAATGCCATCGTTATTTGCATCTGTTCCATTGGCTTCCGTGATGTCTTTAATGCCATCGCCGTCAGAGTCTAAGTCCAAACGATTCGGGATACCATCGCCATCCGTATCACAATCTACCACAGATGGGCTGCATGCAGCTGCCTCCACGGTATCCAGGATGCCATCATTGTCATCATCAGAGTCATCCACATCAGCTAGACCATCGCCATCACTATCTGGAGGACAACCAGTCGTAGAGCCATTTCCAGAAATCAGTGGACATTGGTCTACCGCATCTAACACACCATCACCATCCGAATCCAAGTCTAAATAGTTAGGCGTATTATCGCCATCCGTATCCACATTTCCTTCTGTCGCGTCTGATTTCCCGTCACCGTCCGAATCTAAATCACGGTAATTCGGAATGCCATCGCCGTCCGTATCGGTGGTTCCTTCAATCGCATCTGTGATGCCATCGCCATCAGAATCTAAGTCTCTGAAATCCGGCGTGCCATCACCGTCTGTATCCAGCGGAGTGGTTCCTGATCCTTTTTCAACAGCATCCGTAATGCCATCACCATCACTATCTAAGTCGATGTAATCTGGGAATCCGTCGCCATCCGTATCCACCGGAGTGCCCGTTGGACCTTTTTCGATGTTATCCGAAATACCATCTCCATCTGAATCTAAGTCCAAGTAATTAGGCGTGCCGTCTCCGTCAGTATCCGTTGGAGTGCAAGGTGCGGTGCCGGTGCAACCTGCGTCTTCGATGCTGTCCAAAATTCCATCGCCATCACTATCCGTATCCAGGTAATTTGGAATGCCATCTCCGTCTGTATCCACGGTTCCTTCTACGCGATCAGGAATACCATCGCCGTCACTATCAACATCTAAGAAATTAGGCGTGCCATCACCATCCGTATCAACGGTGCCCTCTGCCCGATCGGCAATGCCATCACCGTCACTATCCAGATCTCGGAAATTTGGAATACCGTCTCCATCCGTATCCGTTGAGCCCTCTAGGCTATCTAAAATACCGTCGTTATCTGAGTCCAAATCTTTGTAATCCGGCGTACCATCTCCATCCGTATCCACTGGAGTTCCGGTAGGTCCTTTTTCAATCGCATCTGTAATGCCATCGCCATCAGATTCGGTATCAATGTAGTTAGGGTTTCCATCTCCATCCGTATCGACTGTTCCTTCGATCGCATCCGAAATGCCATCGCCGTCACTATCTAGATCCAAGTAATTAGGTGTTCCATCGCCGTCCGTATCTGTCGTTCCTTCGATTCGATCTAAAATACCATCGCCATCGCTATCCGTATCTAAATAATCTGGCGTTCCATCATTATCCGTATCGCGCGGAGTAGAGGTAGGTCCTTTTTCAATCGCATCCGTAATTCCATCACCATCTGAATCTAAATCCAAGTAGTTAGGTGTTCCATCTCCATCCGTATCCGTAGGTGTGCAAGGTGCCGTTCCGGTGCAACCGCTGTCTTCAATCGAATCAGCAATTCCATCGCCGTCGCTATCTAAATCACGGTAATCTGGAGTTCCATCTCCATCCGTATCCGTAGGCGTACAAGGTAAGAACCCGATACAAACAGCGTCTTCTAGGCTATCTGGAATTCCATCATTATCAGAATCCGTATCTAGCCAATCCGGCGTTCCATCATTGTCCGTATCTCTTGGAGTGCCTGAGCCTTTCTCCGTTGCATCTGGAATTCCGTCACCATCCGCATCGATCGGAGTGATGGTTAAGCTTAAGGTTCCTGTGCTCGTCGCCGTTCCATCTGAAACCGTATAACTAATCGCTGGAGCGGATCCATAATAATTTAAAGCCGGTGTAAACACGAAGCTTCCATCCGCATTGATGATGATGGTTCCTACCCCTGTGATGGTCGTTAATTGACCTGCTGGGTAACTCACGCCACCTATCGAATACGCTGTAACACTTAACGCAGAACCCTCCACATCACGATCGTTTGCTAACACGTTATTCGTGATAGGCGTATTAATCGGTTCGGATAAATTCTCATTTGCCACGATAGGCGCATCGTTCACAGGCGCTACCACAATCGTCAAATTACCATTCGTCGATGCCCCTTGGCCATCACTAACGGTGTATTCGATCATCGGAACAATGCCATTATAATTCGCCGTAGGCGTAAAGGTAAAGGTGCCATTCGCGTTGATCGTAATCGTTCCCACACCAGGAATAGTCGCTGTAGAAGTAAACGTTCCCGTGATACCCGCAATGGTAAATTGAGTGATCGTTAATGGATTAATTTCTGGGTCTGAATCGTTCGTTAATAAATTCCCCGTAGCGACCGCATCTTCCTGCATATTCACCGTTTCTGGAGCCACCACTGGCGGATCATTTACCGGTGTAACCGTAATGCTTAACGTACCTGAAGTTACTCCTCCGTTTCCATCTGAAACAGCATAAGTAATCACTGGAACCGTGCCAAAATACCCGCGGTTAGGCGTAAACGTATACGTCCCGTTCGCATTGACAATCACAGATCCTATGCCTGTTAATTCCACAATGGATCCCGCTGTATAGGTCACTCCACTGACCGTAATTTGGGTGATTGTTAAAGAAGCTGTTGCGGTTTCTACATCTGTATCATTTGTTAAAACACTCAAGCCAGTGATCGCTGTATTTTCTGGCGTTGTTAGCGTTTCATTCGTTACGACTGGCAAGTCGTTAACTGGTGTAACTGCGATGTTAACATTGGCTGTATTCGTAGCAACACCATCTGAAACCGTATATGTAATGGTAGGAACCGGACCATTATAGTTAGCGAACGGAGTAAACGTTAAATCTCCAGTAGGCGTTAGTGTCACTGTTCCTATTCCTGGAATAGTAGCAATCGAAGACGTACTAAATGATCCATTAATTCCGGCAATCGTAAACTGAGTTACGGTCAGTACGGTATTTCCACCATCAATATCTGAATCATTCGCTAACACATTCACCGTGACTGGTGTGTCTTCTGGCGTTGTTTTATTGTCATCATTTACTGCGATAGGTGAATCGTTCATCGCGGTCACATTGATGTCCAATGTTCCTGTATCTGTACCCCCATTTCCATCACTAATCGTATACGTAATGGTAGGAACGATCCCGTTGTAATTAGGGAATGGCGTGAACGTGTACGTTCCGTCTGCATTCATCACGAGGGTTCCTGCGCCCGGAATCACATTCGTAGAACCGGCTGGATATGTATAGGTAGTTGAACTATTGCCAGAGATTACAGTAAATGAATATTGGGTTACGACTAATGAAGCATTTGAAGTTTCCGCATCCGTATCATTTGAACGAACATTTCCGGAGACAGGCGTATCTTCCTGAGTAGAATTCACATCATCTACTGCAACTGGATTCGCATTTACAGGCGCCACAAAAATATCTAAATCACCCGTATCGGTTCCACCTTGTCCATCGCTTATAGTATAGGTGATTATTGGAATTGTCCCTGAATAAGAAGGATCAGAGATAAAAGTATAAGATCCATCAGCATTAATTGTAATCCAACCTTTCCCTGCAATTGCAAATGTTGTGCCTATAACTGGCCCTGTTACACCTGCAATGGTATATCCTGTCACAGTAAGCGTATTTCCATCTACATCCGCATCATTCGTCAATATATTGCCAGTCACTGTGGTATTTTGGTTCATCCTCACAATATCATCCGTCGCTAAAGGCGCATCATTTACCGGGTTAACGGTTATCGTTAAACGACCCACATCTGAGCCACCGTTACCATCGCTTAGCGTATAATCTAAATACGGAACAGCTCCAGAATAACTTGCCGTAGGCGTGAATGTATACGAGCCATTTGCGTTCATGGTGATCGAACCTTTGCCCGGAATATTCGCGACATCTCCTGGGTTATAGGTGATTCCGTTGATCGTGAATTGCGTAATGGTTAAGGTATTTCCGTCTGCATCAGAATCCGGTGTTCCGGTAGTTAAAACATTGCCAGAAACTGGGGTATTTTCATTCGTAGCAATGACATCATCTACCGCCACTGGCGCGTCGTTTACTGGGGTAATAGTTAAAGCCAAAGCCCCTACATCCGACCCTCCATTCGCATCCGTCGCTGTGTATTCGATCGCCGGAACCGAGCCATTGTAATTCGCCACCGGCGTAAATGTGAAGCTGCCATCAGGATTCATCACGAACGTTCCCACATTCGCAATCGTCGCTGTTTGGCCAGCATTATACGAAACACCTCCTACCGTAAACGTCGTAACTGTTAAGGCTGCGGCAGGCGAACCTGATCCTGTATCATTCGTCAAAACATTGCCTGTCAGAGGTGTGTCTTCTGTTCCTGTTTTGGCATCATCGACGATCGATGGAGTGTTAGACATGAGGATTTTGGCAGCAGCCGACGTCACATTTCCGCACACATAATTCGACTGCGATAACAGCAATTGATAGCGGTAACCTTTCATCGCAATGGACACATTACTCACCGTCAAAGTACTCGTTCCTGCGCCGGCATAGGTCGAAGAATTCGTCACGTTTGACCAGGTATTTCCACCGTCTGAACTCACTTGCCATTGGTAGGTAGTCGTGCCCGTTCCCGCGGTAACATTCGCAGAGAATACAGCAGAACCACCAGGCGTCGTAGATTGATCTGCCGGTTGTGTCGTGATGACACTGGCCGCTCCAGCACTTAAATAATTACTATTCGTGCCGGTATAAGTCGCGCTGGTAATCTTACCTGTGGCGTCGACCGTGATTGGATTTGTGCCAAATTGTTGGTTGCCATCCGTCCCCTGCGTCAACGAATTGTTGTAGGCTTCGTTCGCATCTGAACAGCCATCGCCATCGGAGTCAAGATCCAATTGATTCGGAATACCGTCTCCATCTGTATCTGGACAACCAATTGGTGTTATTGAAATATCGTCAATAGAAAAATCATTACCACTTGCATTAACGGAAACATTTTTTATAATGAATGATACCGTTTGGTTGATTGGCGACGTATAATCTATCGTAGCTAATTTCCAGCCTAATGAATTTTGGGGGCCTGTATTCGCCTGAACCAAAGTTCCACCCCCTGCCGAAACAACCTCAGCCGCTAATTGGTAATCGTTGGCTGCCGAAGCCGCTTGGTGCCAGAACGAAATTCTGTATTTTGCCCCTCTAAGTAAATCAATGTTTTCCCGATAAAAAGTACCCATTGTCGTACTTCCATTCACTGCCAAATAGGCATCGGTAGATGTTCCGGTTGTGTGACCTAGATATCTCCAAAAAGCAGTTGAACCTGCAAAATATGGCGTAGTTTGATTAACAATTGCATACTGAGCAGCTCCTGTATTTGAACCTGAATAAACATAGCCTCCAGTAACTGTTGTATTGGCTGTATTTCTTGGAGCTGCAGCCGTTCCAAATGTTCCATTAGATTCATTAGTATTCAATGGAAGCGTAGGACACTCATTAGAATCTAATATTCCATCATTATCATCATCTAAATCGTCTAAATCCGATACGCCATCAAAATCTGAATCCAAACAAGCTTTGATTGTAGGATCAATAGCACGTTCATAGAAATAGGTTCCCGAGAATAATCCGCTTTCGGTGGCTGTTTCAATGGAGTTAGCAAATCCGTTATTTCCATATCCACCACTGACAGTAGTAGCCGTTAATAAACTAACTGTTTTCGCTTCAGCGGCATCAGAACATCCATCACCGTCTGAGTCTAGATCCAAATGATTTAAGACTCCATCATTATCTGTATCATTTGTACAAATACTTTTAGGATTCAAACTTGCTTGAAAGGAGTTTGGTAAAACTAAACGTAATTCATAAACTCCGCCATAATAAGATGTACCAGCTACACCAACAATACGGAACAAGGTATATTTAACCGTAGGGTTCAAGGTGTTTGAAACAGTGAATAATCCTGATGCTGTTGTTGAGCTCACTGCTGCAGATAAGTCTGCCCAAGTTGTACCATTGTCTACACTTCCTTGTAATTTAAAGGTATTAGCGGTTGAACTAGATAGTGCCCAATTGTATAACTGAAATTGTACTCCACTAATGGCGATAGGACCTACAACACTTGGGGTAATTCTAAATAATTCTTTTCCGACCCAATTTTGTGCATTACCAAATGCAGAATAGGTTGCGGCATTATTATCTATGGCATTTGTTATGGAATTCGTACTATATATTAATAAATCCGTTGTTAATTTCGCGGGTAAGCTTGCCTCCGAATTAGTGAAAAAACAAGTGGGTGATTCCACTGCGTCTAGAACACCATCATTATCATCATCAATATCAGAAATATCAATTACACCATCATTATCAGAATCCAAACAGACATTTAATGCTGAACTTGCCGCATAATAATACGAATATAAACCTGTGTAAATGCCGTTTCCTGATGTTTCTAATGCATCCGCAAAACCATTCGTACCATAAGGCCCGTTAGCTATTGTATTAGCTACGTTTGCAGTGGTTGTCGTGGTGGAAGTAGAATCTGAAGCTAAATTAATAATGCTGCCTGAATTCAATGTTCCGGTTACACCTGCTTCTTTTGCATCGCTACAACCATCTCCATCAGAATCTAAATCAAGCTCGTTTGGTATTCCGTCTTTATCAAAATCACAATCTGGCGGAATAATCACACCATAATCACCTGTGATAAACGTTTGACCGATTACTACTTGACCTATTTGAAAGGTATTTGTAGAATTCGTATTTAAGGTTATTCGGTTAAAAGACCCGGACCTTAGACGCATTTCTTCTAAAGGGCCATTGGACGTACGAGCCCCGAAAATCCTTACTTCACCAAATTTATTTATGTAGATACGAGAAAGAGGTCGCTGTTGATTTCCTGCGACGTCCCACACAGCCGTATATGATGTCCCATCTAAAAATTCTACAACCGAATTAGATGTATTGGTGACGAAATATTCTAATTCCTGAGGATTCACTAAATGGGTACCATTGATACGAACATTGTATGAATTATCTAATGACCAAACATTTACTAACAATCCATCAGGTGCTGCAGGAAAGGTTTGAGAGGCGGAGGCTCCATTCGTAACGGTAAAAGACTGTCTTGAATAATTCACATTATTAGGGTCAAAAGGCGCACATTCTTGTGTGTCTAATACCCCATCATTGTCATCATCTAAATCATAAATGTTACCTACCCCATCGTTATCAGAATCTAGACAACCATTGTAATTAATTGACAGTGCATATTTGTAGACAAGCGTGCCACTGTAAACGGCACTTTCTGTTGCCGTTTCTAGACCATCCGCAAAACCATTAAGCCCATAGGTGCCTGATGCAATAGCGCTTGCTACGTTGGCTGTCGTTGTTAAATTAGTAGGCGTTCCATTTACAATTGAACCAGATAATAAGGCCCCTAAAACACCTGCTTCTTTAGCATCCGGACAACCATCGCCATCAGAGTCCAAATCAAAATTATTGGCAATCCCATCACTATCCGTATCTGTCGCTGTACACGTTTCTTTGGGATAGAAACTTGGCTCATAATTAATTGATGTGGTGAAATAAAATTCGGTAGCATACCCATTCACATTAACGGTTCCTGCGGTTCCATATAAACGGTAAAATTTATATCGAGCTTCGTTTTGTGTAACCCTGAAAATTTCGTTGGGTGTATTTGTTGTCCAAAAAGGAGCAACAATCGTATTGTCTGTAACAGTATTAAATGTGGTTCCTGTATTTAAATCTGTCCAAGTTGAATTATCGTTACTACCTTGAACCTTTACAATTGCACCTGAATTAAAATGGCTGTTACCATCAGCAAAACGAAGGGTTAATTGTGATAAAGAAACAGGATCATTAAATGTGATTTTATATAATTCTTTGTTTACAATAGATGAGCTATTCACAAACCCAATGGCTATAGTTGCACCATCTCCATCGATTAGATTTTTTGGTTGATTAATTGAATTAACTCTAGGAATTTCTGACGAAATTGTAACGATAGTTTGTCTGTTACCACTTGAAAAGAATGAAGCAGGATAATAACAATTGGGAGATTCAATCGCATCTAAAATACCATCATTATCATCATCAATATCAAATATGTCAGATACTCCATCATTATCAAAATCACTACAAACATTTACAGTAGCACTTTTTGCATAATTACTGTAAGTAGATACATAATTAATCAATCCTGAATTAGCGCTCGTTTCCACACCGTCTGCTAAACCATTTGTCCCATATACTCCCTGAGCTATCGCGTTCGAAACGGATGTGTTTGTTAATGACCCGTTTACTTTATTGACAAGGGTACCTGAAATTAAAGTTCCAGAAACGCCCGCTTCTTTAGCATCACTACATCCATCACCATCCGTATCTAAATCCAAACGATTGATAATCCCGTCGCCATCAATATCTGGGTTACAGGTAGCGGCAATATTGTCTGAAAAATCAGTGCCTCTTTCAAAAGGATTAAAAACATAGACCGCTCTATTTTGAGTTGATCCATCTCCAAATGCCCCTGAAACATTATGCCCTACGTTCCCGATCTCCCCTTTGTCATTTAACATAGGAGTAACGTGACCTCCATTTTCCACGACATAAATTTTATCTGTGGGTAAAATTCCGTCGGGGGTTTTTGGAACTAAGGTACTTGCATTACCTAAACCAATCATGTTATTCCCACCAGCATCACCCCATGATAGAGGTTGACTAGTATTTAAAATCACTGACGCTGTGGGATAGCTATCTGTTGAATTTTGGGCACTTAAATATTCTACATTTTCTAAAAATCCTATACCGTCTTTCCCTTTAACTTGTAACCAAGAATTTGAATTGGATGTACTATTTTGTCCCAAAATACCCGCAGCACCAGACCCCATCGCATACAACTTTTTATTGGTACCTAATAATAGGTATGTCATGCTTGTGCTGTAGGTTGCATCAATCATCGCAATTCCAGTTCCGCCTGGCAAGGGGTTGGTCATTTCTGTTGCGAAATTTAACGTGGTTGGAACTGAACCATTTCCTACATACACGTTAGTACCCCAAGTGTATAGCTTGTTATTCGTAACATCTGCTGCGATTGAACCCCCTGAAGTAGCTTCAATCTGATCAATATTAGCTAATGGTGCATTAGGTGCCACTAACACTTTCGTAAACCCTTTCGTTGTTGCGGTTAAACCTGCACCATTTAAAGAAGGATATGTCAATGCATTAGCATACACCGTTCCATCATGTAATAAAATCAAGAAATTATTCGTCGAAGCGCTAATAGATTTGATGTTTTTAGGATCAATTTCTGATGGTAATGCCACTTTTTGAAATGCACTGGGAGCTCCAGCTACAATACCAGGAAGCGAAAAATTAGTACTCAAATAGCCCCAAGCCCAAATTCCTTCCGTTGTAGCTAATATATAAGAACTGTTTGAACCTACGGCTGCCATATCAATTATTTCACCCGTATAATTATAGCCATTAGCAGGTGTAACGAGGGTTGGTATTACTTGGTCTGTGCCGTCTGGTTTAGCATATTGCCCTGCTACATAATACTTTCCGCTTTTACTTCTAAATAAGGTTCCGTGAAAGGCAGAACTCATTATTTTCGATTTAAATTTTGCTTCATCTGTCCAACTTGCAAAAGACGGTGCATCACATTCTTCCGTATCTAATACGCCATCATTGTCGTCATCTAAATCAAATACGTCGCTGATGTTGTCACTGTCAGAATTCAAACAAGCTTTCGTGTTTATATCGATAGCGAAAAGGAAGTTATATGTCCCGCTATAAGTACCATTATCAGCTGATGTTTCTAATGTATTTGCAAATCCATTTGTTCCAACTCCGGAAGTAGGATGAGAAAAGTTTTGTGTTGTATTCGTGGTCGTACCTGCTTCTAACGCATCGCTACAACCATCCCCATCGGAATCCAAATCTAAACGGTTTGGTATACCATCGTTATCTGTATCACGATCAAAACAGATTGATTTTTCTGAATAGGTCGAATTAGTTAAACGAATATTGGAAAATAATGAGGAGGTAGTACTTCCAGAAATCGCCAATTTATAAGCAGAGTTGGTACCCTGATATGCTGTTTTTTGCACACCATTTATTTTCACCGTCACATAACCAGTTGCAGAAATATCAATGCTATATTCCTCGGAACCTGTTATAGCTCCATGATTAAAGCTCCATACACCGCCATTAAAATACCCATAGGCTTGTGTCGCTGCTAAATAAAACTTAGCTCCGTTATCATTATAATTGGCTGGTGTTTGTGCCGCGGCTGCTGGCAATAAACCAAACATCGCTGATCCTTCCGTGGTGAATTTGTTGAATTTCAGCGAAAGAGGTAAAGAAAAATTTTCAGATGAATAAGATGAATTCCAGCCATTGGTATTCGTAGTAATTGAGTTGCTTGTTTTATTTACAACTGAAACGCCATTAAAGTTTACATTTTCCAAATTTACGCCATATGGCATACACGAAACTTGTTCTTGGCTATCTAAAACTCCATCATTATCGTCATCTAAGTCATTTACATCTAATATATTATCAGAATCCGTGTCTCTTAAATTTTGTTTGACAGCAAATCCTATCACTGCATTATTAGGTAAAACTTGGGCAAGTTCCCATTTAGCAACCACCCCTATCCCCACTTTAGTCATAGCGGTAAAAGTTGCATTCGAAAAGTCTCCATCTCCATCAGTATCAACTACTAGATAAACTGTTTCTGCATCATATTTTTGGATATTTGAAAAAGGCAATGCATTTACAGCTGAATTCCCAAAAGCAGGGACACTAATTTTACTAGCATCAGATATCCCAACATTACTTACTTTCCATTTACGGTTAAGTGGATAATAAATTCCTGTTAACGTCTCTGAATACAATAAATTTGCATTATTATCTCCAAGTAAAATGTACGTATTATCTGTTGTAAGATTGTTTCCGACACTTAAAGCATTGCTTGAACCTATGATAGAATTATTTCCAAGCGTAATAAATTTACCCGTGTAATCAGAAGAGTTTGCTTGTCGCTGATGTAATCCTTGTGCATCTGAACGTGCAATACCAAACACGTGATTATGGTAAGAAGCATTATTCGTCTTATTCCATATAGTTGTTCCATCAACTGTTATATAATCATGGTTTACAGAAATACCATATTTTAAACCTAAATAGGATTCAACGATGTTTTGTTGCGATGCGGTATTCGTATTTTGAAAGGTAATAATTTCAGCGATGGGCCCATTCCAATATCGATTTGTACCTGACTGAAAAGAAATGGAATTAGCAGAAAAAGGGGCAGCATTGGATAATGAAAAAGCAGAAATCAAGTTAGGTTGCCCATTGGGCCCGAAATCATAAGTTGAAGAGGCGGAACCAACGGCTCCATCTTTTCTCCAAGAACCTTGAGTCGAACTCATTAAACCCGTAAATTGTAACGTACTTCCTGTGCCACCATGAAAAGCGGGTGCTACTCCTGATCCATAAAGAACGTGGTAATAATCTCCTCCAGCCGTTGCATTGACATCTTGAACCACCCAATAACTTTGACGAATATTAGCTAGATCCGGGATATTTAAAGAGTATAAGGACGAAGTATTAAAAGTTAAAGCAGGATTGTAGTTTAACACATTTGTATTAAAGACCGGCTGCTTTGCAACTATGGTGTTATAAGCATCTATTTCATTCCCCGATAAATCATCCCAAAAAGGCACTTTGTCGTTATTGTTATAACTAGTTGTAGACGACTTAGTATAGACATCTAAACGCATCGCCCTATAAGTAGCAAAACTGGATGGTATAACGCGAACATAACGACAAGTGACTGGTGCAGCAAAGTCAGCATATACAAGATCAGTATTCGTTTCATTACCATTAAAAAGACCCAAGTCAGTGTAAGTAATATTGTCCGAAGAAACACGAACTTGAAAATCTTTTACAAAATAAGAACCACTAGCTGCACCAAGTAAGGCAATACCATCAATAGTTTGTTCACTTGATAAATCTAAAGTAATATTTCCAATAGGATTGCTACCGGTAGGATTTGCGGCCCCACCTTCTGTTGAACCGGGAATCCAACCATAGGAACTTGATAATATGGAAGCAGAAGCGGGCCAAGCACTACCCCAATCACTAGATGAAGTTCGTTTATTAGCTGGCACATTTAGTAAAGTACGTGTAGTTTTGATGGCGCCATCTGCTTTTAACCAAAAGGAAGGTTTGTTCTCTAAACCAAGAGGAGAAATAGATGGGATAGTGGGCTCAAATAAATATTTTCTTCCTGCACCTACACCTGGGAAAATGGTATTACTACTATACTCGGCTTTACTACTTAAAATGTGGTTAAAGGTGTAAATAGAGATGTATTCATTTGCTCCAAAATTTCCTAGACCAGCACTTGCGCTTATCGTGCCTATAGGAACCGTATTACCATAGATATATTCGATATTATTAGACGTCTCGTAAATTTTTATTTGATAACTAAAACCAGTCGAGGCATTCGAAGTGTAAGCCACTTTCCATTGAACAGTTAATACTCGATTAGGGGCTGAACCACTTAAACTGTAAGTAACACCTCCACCAGAAGCAACGGAGCTCGTATAGGTTGCATCCCACCAGGCATATAATTTAGGCGTATTCGTAATAGAGACTGCACTGTTAACACTTTCCGTAGAAACAGCAGACGAACCTAATTTCAATAAGCCAGCTGCGTTTACAGAAAAACTAGAATAAGTATTGCCCTGAAAAACAAAGTTAAATCCAATGGGTGTAACCGAAGAAGCCGCTGCTATTGCAGAACCTCCATTAATTAAGCTCGACCCAGAAACAAGTTCAGTATAGGTGGCAGAGGCAGTACTAAATTTTAAATTAGTGAGCTGCGCATTTGATAAAAATGGAAGTAAAAAAACCAGTAATACAAAGTAATACTTTAAGAATAGACGCATATATCAATCGGATAATTGTAAATCATATTTCATTGCCGATGTTGAAATAATACAATTCGGCAAACAAATAAAGTAAATCACGATGGGGGGATTTGTCAAAAAAAGTGTCTTTGACAGAATTTGGACGAATATTCTAACCTATTCTGGAGTTGAAATACTCCTTAGGGGTACAGCCTTTGGCTTTCTTAAAGGCGGTGTAGAAGCTTTGGCGAGAACCGAAACCGGACGCTTCTGCGATCGTTTCGATGGATGCTTTGGCCAAATAAGCAGGGTCACTCAACTTTTCTTCGATGTACGCAATCCGGTAATTGTTCAAATAATCGCGGAATGAAATACCGTGCGTATGTTTGATTGCCTGCCCTATCAGTCGGTGCGGATGACCTGTCAGAGAACCTAATAATTCCGCTGTCAATTGTGAATTCAAGAACACCTCCGTGGTTTTAAAGTACTCGTCCACTTTTGATGCTAAGGCTTTCAATCTCATTTCCTCTTCGTCACTAAGAACAAGTTCCTCTTTTTCCGGGCCGCGTAGATTCTCAGCAAGGATTTTGACATCCAGTAGTTTGGGATTAATAGCAAGGTAAAACAGATGGAAAACAAACTCCGCGATTAAAAGATAATCCGTCGTGATAAAGGACGATTTGCCGCTGTCTGTATAGATGAAAAGATACCACAAATAAAAAATGGTACAGAACCGAAAGAGCAGAATCCCGATGATCCAGAAATGGAAAACCCCTTTTTGGAACAAAATCTCATTCTGTTTATCCCGTCTAAATTGAATATAATAATACACCATCGCAATGTAGAACACGAAGTACATCAACACTTTTGCATACACGTGGTAGTAGGGATCGAACCACAAAAAACGCGGATTATAAGCGAAATAATCTCCCTGTGCGAGCATCCACTTCACCTCTTCTATTTTCACTTGTTTGGAACTCAAATAGTAAGGCGTATTCTCTATGAGTTGTAGCAGGAATGGTAAAAAGAAGATCAAATGAATCCATTGGAATTTTGCGCGCGGATGTAACAAATACCACAAGAACATGAAATTTAAGGGCGGCAAAATATAAAAAAGCGGAGCAGAAGTCCGATAGAAGTAGGGGGTCACCACAATCACTTCCGGCATTAAATAATAAGCCGCAACCACTAAATAGGCAAGGATTAAAAACTGTACCGCTAAGATTTTAGCAACAACTAAATTCCCTTTTCTGATCAAAAAATTCAGACCAAAGAGCAAGCACAGCGAGCTCACTAAAGAGAAAAGGTACAAGGATCCGACGTTTGACATTTAGAACAGTTGAATGATAAGCTAAATAACAAAAATTGGACAAGTGCATCTGTAACATATTACGCCTGTTACAAAAATTGGACAAAAATTATTCTACGTCTTTTTGAGCAAAAAAAGCGGCCGGAGTGATATGATGAAGCTTATTAATGGCATTATGAAGTCCTTGTCTAGACCCAAAACCGGCTTGTTCCGCCATCAAGTCCTGAGACATCGTCCGCCATGATTCGTGCTGTTTACGCTGCTCCACGATATAATTGATCCGCCACGAATTGACAAAATCTGGATAGTTTAACTCGTAGATATACTGTGTGGTACGCGATAATTCTCGCGCTGAAATACCAATCGATTTAGCGGTATTATCCAAGCTGGCATCGCTTTGTAAAAAAGGTTTTTGAGCTACGAAATACTCCTCTAATCGCTGGGCAAATCCCTCGTATTTTTTCAATTTCTCCGCATCTTCATCTGGCTCAGGATGACGTTGCTCTGGTTGCAAGCGATTCACTAGGCTTTGGAAAGTTACAGCATCTAACAAGTCAGGACGATATAAAACAATCCCTACATTCAGGAATGCGGCTAAATGCATCAAGAGATCCGCATAAGAGAATTGTAGATTATTAAACCCAATGATGCCCATCACATAGGCGATAATAAATACAATGGACAGCAGACTTAAGCTAGTGTAGGCAAGCAACCAATTGATAACGAAGCTTCGCTTGTAGCTGTTTTTACGAATGAAATGGAGGACCAGGAGGAATGACGCAATGGCATAAATCGTAGATCCGCTAACCTTCAAAAAGGACAAGATTCTAGGTGGAAAGTAGGTGACCGTACCCGGATAATTAACTAAAGATTTATATTTCATCACGAGTTGAATCTCGCTTAGCTTATTCTCAACTGGGCCAAAATAAAACGGCAATAACTCTGCCAGATGCAAGACAAAAGGAAGAAATAATAAGCAATGCCAAATCTTACATTTTTGGGCAGGATACAGCATAAAATAAACAAACAAGAAAGCAACAGGAGGCGCTAAGAAATGAATAGGAGAACCTACCATATACAAATGCGGGTACTCTTGTAGGCGACCGCCCGTAGCAAAATACGCTAAAATAATACGAGCGCAAAAGATCAAAAAATACAGCCCTAAAAACTTCGACGCCAGCATACCCTTCTTCGTAATCAGGTGCAGCCCAAACAATCCCACCAGCGTGGAGATCACGAAATCATAGCATAGTTCAACGATAGTTAGCAAGGTGGTGTTTTGTTTTCGGTTGCAAAATAGTAATAATTAGGGAATGAAAGCCATACGGAACGCATTTGCTTTTAAATCACGGTCTAATAAAGGAATTCCAACAGCTTTTGCTTCTTTCTCCCAGCCCTGAACGGCTGTTTTCACTTCTACAATAATCTTTTCTGCTTGCTCTGCTTCTATTCTAAAGAATGGCGCGGTCTCTCTGAGTAGATCCCAATCCAACGCATTATCCACATCAGAGATATTTAAATGAAGACCTGTACCTGTTTCAACGGGATTAATATCATAAGCCGGGGATAAAATCCATCCTTCTTTGGACCACAAAAAACCGTGATTTCTAAGGTGGTCATCCACATTAGAAACGGCAATAGAAAAGGCCATTCGTCTCCACAATTGAACTAAATCACTCGAAACATTCGCACCCTGTTGTATGATAAAATCAGCTAATTCAAGATAACTAGCGCCATCTTGTCCATCGGAATAGCCTAAAAGTGTCATCGCAGAAGCAAAATGTTTTCTTTTGCCAGCACTTGTTCGATCAAAGCGTTTCGTTAAAAAAGTATGGTGCTTTGTTGAATAGATTTTAGCTTTTGCCTCAGCCATTTCAAGGCCCACTTTTAATGCCAAACGATGCGTTACCAATTCCCAGCCACCTACATCAAACGTATCTTGTCCACTGGGGAATTTGGCGATCCAAAGGTGCCCGTTCACATCTGCAACACTTGCTTTTGGGCGAGCGCCCCCTAAGGAAGATCCAGGCGCCACTAATAAGCTTAACCACCGCAAATAATCAGGATCCTGAACCGCTTCCTCGCTTTCTAAACGCAAACTTATCTGTTCTAATTCTCTAATGGAAGTCCAGGCCGGAACCGCGTATTGTTTGTTATCGTCCAAAAAAGGTCCATCCATTTCCCTTTTATAACGCAATCCTCCCATCCGATTTCCGTCAAAAACACCCAACAAAAAATCCAGTTCGGTCAAATTTTGCATAGCCCTTTTCTCCAAACGCGCCATAGCCGCCTCCCTCCTACGCAACAAAACTCTTCCCCAGCGATCCGGCGATGAATCTAAAAACAATCCAAAATTCGTTTTATCATCACTCAAATACTGCAACCCCTCACTAAAAACTAAATCGGGATCCAATATTTGCGCAAAATTACTCGACAACCATTCCTTCGAATAAACAAAAGAAAATACCTCTTTTCCTCGCAATAGTTCCGATTGCAGTTGACCCATGAGCATTTTCTCCTCTGGCAAACCCTCCCAATCAGCATATACAAAAACACTTCGATAAGCCATCTTTCTTATTTTTTAGGCGCGCGTTGCTTTGTCACTAATTCCAAATCCTGTAATCTCCTTCCCAGCACATCATCCTTTGCAAGTAGCAAAAAATCAGAGGATAAATTTAGCACGTGCAATACCATAAAATACGCCCCCATACTGACAGAATCCACCCCTTTTTCAATCGAAACAAGCGTAGGACGACTAATCCCTGCCCGCATAGCCACTTGCTCAGCGCTCAATTTTCTGCGCAAACGCGCTAGCTTAATATTCTCACCCATACCACTCAAAATTCGTTGGTATTTAGGCATAAGTGGAAATCCCGAATTCGCCATAACATTAAATATAATTTACAAATATAGCCTATTTTGTTAATTAAAATTAACATTATAAATTTGATTCTGTCTAAAAACTAAATTTTCCTATATTTGCCCCCATGAACAGATTCTTTGCCCTTTTACTTTTCATCCCGCTTTTTACCCAGGCGCAGTTTAAAATCACTGTTTCTCGCACAAAAGACCCCGTTTATTTCCGTGGAACCCTGTTTGATGAGAAGAATTATTTGGCCAAAGACACTGTGCGCGGCACGCTTTTAACATCGAAAACTCCCATCAAAGGCGGTATTTATTACCTACAATTCGCTCCGTCTAAGGAGCGCATCTACTTCAATATCGAGAACAACGATAAATTCACTTTGACCTTTTCCGGCCCGGCCTATTTAGATTCAGCACACTCCTCAGACCCAAAAAACGAAGTCTTTTTAAACTACCAAAGACTCGAAAAATCCTTTGCCGTCATCGACTCCCTGTACCAGGTAGAAATTGCCCGCGGTCGCAAGTTCAAGTTCGCGGAGAAAGCTGCCTTTTTCCAGTCCAAAACGACTGCCTTAGTAGCCTTCCGCAAGAAAGCACTTTTGTCGCTTCCCCCCACTTCTACGCTTGCACTCTATTTTAAATCACTGAATTCGCTGGACGAATCCGTACCAAGCCGTACGGATTATGCAGCTCGCTCTAAGTTCTTTTCTCGCATCCCTTTTAGCGATGGGAAGTTATTGTTCACCCCCGTTTTCCGTTCTTTGCTCGTAGAATACCTCTCCTATTATCCTTTGCAAGCTGATTCGATCCGTGTAGGTGTAGAAAAAGCGATGTCCAAAATCGACTGCGGCGCCAAATCCTATCCCTTCGTTTTCGACTATTTCTCCACCGTGATGAAGAACCGAAACATCGTGGGCAACACAGAGGGCTATGCCTGGTTTTTAACCAAATACGGGGTAGGGAATGCGTGCGGCGCGTTTACCGCCGCGCAGAAAAAAGCCTTTAAAGAAGAAGCCGATAAATTGAGCGCCTTGAAATCGAACGCAGTCGCCGCAAACATCGTGCTAAAAGACACCGCCGGCGCCACCCAGGACCTCCACAAATTCGCATCAGAGAACGATTACACCCTCCTAATGTTCTACGCACCCACCTGTGATCATTGCCAAAAAGAGGTCCCCGAAATCGACTCCACCACCTCCGTCATCTCCCGCATCATGAACCTAAAAATAGGGCGCTTCGCGGTTTGCAACGAACCCGGCGTATCCCGCGCGGTTTGGCTAGATTTCATTTCTAAATACCGCGTAAACACGAACGTCCTCCACGTCGACCTACCCGCTAATTCCCCCTTGCGCAGCACCTACGACGCCTTCTCAAACCCCACCTTTTATCTCTTAAACCGCAAAGGCGAAATCATCGCTAAAAAAATCAGCCCCACCACCCTCCGAAAATACTTCGCCGGCCTACAGTCCTCGCGACCTAATGTGCCATAGGGGGCTTTGATGCCACTATTGTGAGGTATTTTGCTCGAGGTACGCAGAGGACTTTTCAGGTATTGACAATTGCTGTCAACACCCCAAATGCGATTATCAATAACCTGATAGGTTTGGGCTGAAAATTGTTAGAGGTTTGCAAAAATAACCACTAATAATATGGACCTAATAGTAAGTATCTCGGCGGGCCTCGCCTCATCCTATTTTTTTCTCGTATTCTTCCTGTACCAGAAAAAGCCAATCATTGCGATTTCAGAAAATATAAGCCTCGTAAAATTCAACGGCGAAGACAATTACACGTTCAAATTTGTGAACTTAACGCCTGCCGTAATTTTCGACGTGCGTGTAGAATTAACATTTTACAAACCGGTGGGAGATTTTAAGGGGAATAATTTACAAGGAAGCGACATAAAACTTAAGGGTAATTTTATCGCCTATATACCACGAAGCAACGATAATGATTCCTTTAATCTACACGCAATGAGGCTTAGAACAACTGATAATTTGCCCGATTTATGGAAAGATAAATCATCTTTTATTCGACTCACAATTATAGGAAAACATGCCCTATCTGGCTTTAATCAAGTATTTGTGAAAGATTTTTTGAGCGTAGATTGCATCACCACTAAGAAATTCCAATCCGGCAATTATTTAACCGTAAAATAAATCATTCACAATCATCATTAATCCATTTTTCCTTCTACCTTTATCTCAGTTTTAAACAAAAACAAAATGAAAAAAGATGTAATTGTAGGCTAAGCGCCTAATTAATATTCGAATTGAAAAAGCCTGAATCTTCAGGCTTTTTTTATGCCCTGAAAACAGGAAGATAATTGACACATTCTGTCAATACCTGAAAAGCCCTCTGAGTACCTCGACGTTTATTTCACACATTATTGCTCATACGGCCCGCAAACAACATATCTGACTAAACCGCGAAGCGATGACTAAGCCACGAAGTGGCGAGTCGACTAAGTCCGCAGGACGCCTTCCGCCAGCACCCGGTCATTCGAGAGGCGGGGAACTTTGTTTTGGCCCCCTAATTTACCCTGGGACTTCATATATGAGATAAAAGCACCTGCGGGAAGTGAAGTAAGAACTAAAGGGCGCAAGATAGAGCCAGTAATCAGATCACGGTAATAGATATTTTGCGCGCACATGGACGCATCTAAAGCCTCCTGAAAAGCAGATAAAGACGACGGCGGCGATGAAAACTCGATAAGCCACTCATGGTAAGGCAAACCACTTGCAGGAGAAACCTGCGGTGCAACAGTAAACTCAACCACCCGAGCTTCTGGGCAAGCAGAGAGCGCGGCAGCTAATGCTTTCTCGACTTCTTCAGCGATGACGTGTTCGCCAAAGGCCGAAATAAAGTGCTTAATCCGACCCGTCACCACAATGCGATAGGGATTCAAAGAAACGAACTTCACGGTATCGCCGATGGAATAGGACCAAAGGCCGGCATTCGTCGTCAACAAGAGCGCGTAATTAACGTCTAATGAGACCTCTGTGAGGCTTAAGCGGACTGGGTTAGCACCGAAATAGGTATCCGTAGGAACAAACTCAAAGAAAATCCCGCCGTCTACGTTCAATAAAAGCCCTGGTTCGCCCGAAGAGTCGTCAAACGCAATGAACCCCTCCGAAGCGGGATATGTCTCCACCACGTCAATTTCTCGGCCTATCGAGGCCAGTAGTTTCTCCCGGTATGGCTCGAAGTTTACGCCGCCGGTCACGAAGACCTGGAAATCGGGGAAGAGGTCGCCTATTTTTTGGCCAGATAACTCCTCTAGACGATCAAAATACATCTGCACCCAAGGCGGAATCCCGGAAATCAATCCCATCCGCTTCGAAATCGTTTCTTGCACAATGGCCTCGAGCTTTTGCTCCCAGTCTTCAATGCAATTCGTCTCATAAGATGGCATCTGATTGCCGCGTAAATAACCTGGCACATGGTGGTTCACGATCCCCGAAAGGCGGCCAGTGGGCACTCCATTCGTCTCGGTCATCTCCGGAGAACCGCTTAGAAAAATCAACTTCCGGTCTAAAAACGACGCATTGCCACTATAATAAACATAATGCAACAAGGCATCTCGCGCAGCAGTAATGTGAAAAGGCATCGAATCCGATGAGATGGGGATGTATTTGACGCCGGAGGTGGTGCCGGAGGTTTTGGCAAAATAGGCTGGTTTTCCTGGCCAAAGAATATCTTCCTTACCCGCCACAACTTCGTCAATATAGGGCTTAATGTCTTCGTATTCGAAGATGGGTACATTAGAGCGGTAGTCGAGGTAGTTCTTGATTTTGGAGAAGGAGTGCCCTCGCCCGAAAAGGGTTTTCTCCGCCTTTGCCACCATCTGCTTTAACCAAAAGTCTTGGCGCTCAAAGGCCTGCTGTTGGCTCAAGCGGTACTTTTTAACGACACGGGCCGCTAGAGGTTTGGCAAAAAAGGAACGAATACCCATCGCTACACTATTTAAATATGCCTTTCGGATCCGGCATTTTGGCAGCTAACAGCGAACCAAAATTCAAGTCCAATTGCAAAATATCAGCCATGCGAGCTTCGTGGAAATAGGTCCACGCTAACTCGTAATTCTCTTTATAATACGCCACCTGGCAGCGCTTCATCCACGCATTCGCGTTCTTCGGATCCTGTGCCAGGGCATGCTTTAATTCCGTTTCTACTTCGTCCAAAGTTCCACAATCCTGGCCTTTTTGGTAACAATCTAACTTCACTATCGCATAATCCACACGCATCATCGACTGTGTAGAATCAAGCTCTAAACCTTTGTTTAACAGGCGAATAGCGAGATCGTTGTCCCCTCTTTGGAACGAAATAACCCCTAATCCCCAAAACGCATCCACGCAATTCGGGTCAAGCGCACTAATCAAATTAAAGCGGTAAGTCGCGGTGTCTAAACGAGCAGAGGCAATATATTCCCAAGCGCGTTCCGCGAAAAAAGCCACGGCTTCAGCTCTCGAGCCAAAAGAGGCATCGCAGCTCGCCACGAACTCATTTAACTCTTTTTGATCGGCTTTCGACAGTGGTTTTGAACCATACAAAACTTCGTACTTCGCTGCGCGAACGGGTTTTACAGGCGCCGCGACCGCTTCACTCTTTGCGGGCTTAGTCTGCGAAAACGCTGTGAAACCAGCCATCGAAATCAAACACAATAACAGAACTCTCTTCATAATCACAAAACTAACGTTTCTTTTTATTGGACGCTGCGCCAGGACGGAATTTTGCATTCTTACCTGGGCGGTTATTTCGGACAATAGGCTTAGGGCCTTGAACGGCGCCGCCTTTGGGTCCAGCTTTAGTAACGGCTTTTTTCTGGGGCACTTTCTTGCCTGCCGCTTTGGCCTTAATCACCCATTTCTTATCGTGGAACGCACCCTTAAAGTCCGGATCCTCGCGTTTGCGCTGATCATCGACCGCGCGTAACATATCTTGTTGCTCTAAAAACGGCGTTTCTTCGATCTTAATTCCTTCCGGCAGCTGTTCGATTTCGATCTTCTGCTGAATGATCTCCTCGATCTTCGTCCAGTGGTAGCTTTCCGCTAACGTAATAAAGGTAATCGACTCCCCTATCTCCTCTGCACGTCCCGTACGGCCGATTCGGTGGACATAATCCTCATAAATCAAAGGCACATCGAAGTTGATCACGTGAGAAACTTTCGGGATATCGATCCCGCGTGCCGCCACATCCGTGGTCACCAAAACGCGCACATTTCCCTCGCGGAATTGGGCCATCGCATTGATACGCGTGTTCTGGCCCTTGTTCGAGTGAATCACACGAACCTGGTCTTTCGGCAAGGATTTCAACAACCACTTCTCCACCTCATTTGCCGCATCTTTCGAGCGACAGAATACCATAACCCGATGAAAATCAGGGTTTTGCATAAAGTAAGCCAGGGCGTGTAATTTCGTTAATAAGTTTGGCGCCTCGTAAACCGATTGTGTCACCTGGCTCGCTGGCGTTGCCTGCGGGGTGATTTCGATCTTCATCGGAAACTCCAAAAACTCGTGGGACAAGTTCTCCACCTTCTCTGGGAAAGTCGCAGAAAATAATCCGTTCATTCGTTTTTTGTACGGTATTTTCTCCAAAATCTGACGAATCTGCGGCATAAAGCCCATATCCATCATCTTATCCGCTTCGTCTAAAATCAAGAATTTCAATTCCTTCACCACAATCACATCCTTGCGGTACAATTCGAGGAATCGACCCGGCGTAGAAACGAGGATGTCGATGCCTTCCTCGAGGGCTTGGATCTGAGGTTTTGGCCCTAATCCTCCGTATAAGGCTAAAATACGCAAGTCCGTAAACTGCGCTAAACCGATCATCACGGTGTGAATCTGCATCACCAGCTCGCGGGTAGGCGCTAAAATCAAGGCACGCGGATTCTTTCCTTGCGCATATTTGCAGCGCATCAAGATAGGCAACGCATAAGCAGCCGTCTTTCCGGTCCCCGTTTGCGCAATTCCCAGCAAATCGTGGCCTTGCAATAATAACGGAATCGCCTTCTCCTGGATCGGAGTTGGTTTCGTATAACCCACCGCGGTACACGCGCGTTGCAGCTGTGGATTTAATCCCAAACTTAAAAATTCATCCATTGGATTCGGCATTGTAGTAGATTTGCAAAGGTAGGGAAAATATAATTCTTACCTTTGAAACAAAATTATTGTTGTTTTGGCACGAATTAAGGCATTTCTATCGAATCTAGGCCTATTGGTCGCACTCTCCTTCGTCACAGGGAGCCTTTCTTCGCTATTTTTAGCCGGCCTCGACTGGATTCAACACAACGGATCCTACCTCTATGCCTTACCTCTGGTAGGTTTAATTTTCCAAAGCTTCAAAGTCCCAGCCTACCTCATCATCCCCGCCACCTGGCTGAGTCATTTGGCCGGAGCGTCTGTTGGTCGCGAGGGAACGGCAGTCACCATGGGTCGGGTGCTGGGTGAGAAATTTTCAGACGTTGACCTATTCTCTAAGGCTGGCATGGCCGCCGGCTTCGCCTCCGTTTTTGGAACGCCACTCGCCGGAGCCTTTTTTGCACTCGAAGTAGGAGAGGTGGGCAAAATTAATTTTCGCCACATCCCCGCCTGCCTTTTCGCTGCTTTTTCGGCGAATTATATCAGTCTCCACGTGTACGGCACAAAACATCTTTCTTACCCGGCCATTTTTTTACCGGAGTTTTCAGGTACATTTTATGCGAAATTAGCGCTCCTGGGCCTATTTTTAGCCCTAATTGCCTTTCTCTATAAGCGCTCAGAATCGATTATAATTGCTGCGTTCGACAAATCACCCGTACAAGGTCCTCTAAAAGGGATTCTCGCGGGCTTGATTTTGCTCGGTGTACTAAGCGTTCCGATGTTTCACGAAACGATCGGACTCGGTTCGGAATTTTTACTTCGACCATTTACGTCGGTCACACCAGACTTCGCCCTTTGGAAAATGCTCGCGACAAACTTGAGTTTAGGTCTCGGATTTAAAGGGGGAGAAGCGACGCCGTTGTTTTTGATCGGGTCACATGCGGCGTCCGGTTTCGCCTCTTGGTTTGCGTTACCAGTAGGATTATCGGCAGCCATCGGCTTCGTCAGTTTATATGGTGGTCTTGCCAAAACTCCGCTTGCCGCCACCTTCTTAGGCATGGAACTTTTCGGTACATCTGCCTGGTTCATTTATTTCATCATTACCCTGATCGTTCTATTCGGCTCAGGCAAAAAAGGAATCTTTTCAAATCAAACCTGGGCTGACTATCTGCCCAAACCAATCTACTAATGTTTGCAAAAGCCTTCGAACACTACGACTCCTTCCGCGAAAATCGCCTAATGAAACGCCGCTTTTCGGCGGCTCTTTGGCAAGAATTAATCACCGAATGGTCTACCCATTTTGCTGTCCGCGAGCTAGGTAAAACTGAAGAGGGCAGACCTATCCACGAGGTAAAATGGGGCGAGGGACCTATCCAAATCATTGCCTGGTCCCAAATGCACGGAGATGAAGCGACAGCCACTATGGCTTTAGCCGATATTTTTCGTTTATTATCCACATCAGGCCAAATTAGTACCGAGTTTAAGCAAAAATTGCATCAGAAAATCACCTTGCGCATCATTCCGCGCCTGAATGCAGATGGCGCAGAAAGATGGCAACGCGAAACGGCTTTGGGTATCGATATGAACCGTGATGCGACGAAGCAAAACTCCGTAGAAGCTCGTCTTTTATCTGCTTGGGCTGACGAAATTAAGCCCGCTTTTGCCTTCAATTTACACGACCAAAACCGCTTGTATTCGGTAGGCAATAGCCCAGAACAAACACATATCGCCTTCCTAGCCACCACAGGTGACGATGCAGGAACTTGGACTCCATCACGCTTACGTGCTGGCCAAATCTGCCAACGAATGATGCACCAAATCCAACCCATTATCCCAGGCAAAATCGCCAAATGGACAGACGAATTTGAGTCCCGCGCCTTTGGTGATACCTTCTCGTCTCGCGGATACGGTTTGGTTTTATTAGAATCAGGCGGGGCAGGATGGGACCTAGAAAAACAATCGCTACGCAAATTAAACGCTTGTCTCTTGCTCGATGCCTTCTGCGCGATTGCAGATGGTTCCTATGCAGCAGAATCCATAGAAGATTACGAGGCCTTACCTACAAACGAGCGAGCGATTGTGGACATCAAAATCACCGATGCGCCACTCAGTGCGACGGTTCGCGCAGACGTATTATTTAACTTGGTAGAAACCCCGATGACCGATGGAAATATCCATTATTCCTGGGTAGTCGAGAACATCGGAGACATGTCGCCGTTCTATGGATTAACAGAAATCGACGGGAAAGACTTACATTTGTCCCCTGATTCAAGCATTAACTTAGGCGAGAATTACACCGAATTGGTCTTGCTAAAAGACGGAATTCCTAGTTTCAAATTATCAGATTACACGCATAAAATACAATCCTAAATGACTTCATTACCTGTAATTATCATTGGCGTAAATCCTTTTGGCTTAGAAGCTGCACACATTTTCCAAAAAAACGACGTCGTTATCTACGGATTCTTAGATGACGATCCTAAGAAAAAGGATACCAGCATTGGCGAAATTCCCGTTTTAGGAACAGCAGACGATGAGTCTTATTTCAAATTAATTGGTAAAAACTGCGGCGTATTTGTAGCCTTAGAAAACCCAACCGAGCGCAAGAAAATGATCGAATTAATTTTAGAAGAGCGCGAAGTAAAACCCGTAAACGCCATACATCCTACCGCTAATATTGCAGATGTGAAAAGCCTAGCGTACGGTGTATTCATCGGAAGTGGAGCACAGATTTTACCTGAAACAAAGCTGGGGGATCATGTTATCATTGGCTCAGGTGCTATCGTGGAAACGGGTGCACAAATTGCTGATTTTGCTTCCATCGGAGCGGGTTCAGTGATAGGCAAAGAAGCCATCATTGAGAACAATGCTTACGTAGGAATTCACTCAACTATCGTGGGAAGTGTGAAGGTAGGAAAGAGCGCAACAGTAGGAGCGGGGAGTGTGGTAATTGAGAATGTAGCAGCCTCGAAACGTGTCTTCGGAAATCCGGCAAAGGCCCTATAATTTGACAATATTTTCTGGCGCAACTAGATCTAAAAAGTGAAAACGTAGATAGAGTTGCGCCACTACGATGACATCTTCTAGGCAATACTCATTGATCCTAGCTAATCCATTTTCCTTGTAGAAAACACGGTTCACCTGGTCTCCAGAAAGATCAGCTTTGGCCCCAGAAATCCCCATCAATTCAGCTAACAATTCTAGCGAAGTATAGGATCTTCTATCGCCAAACTTCCACATCTCCATCGTATCCTGGTGGATAATTTCCCATGGTTTTTTGCCTTGTAATTGCAACGACTTCGGAATTTCCAATCCATTAATGAGCATGCGTCTACACAAATACGGAAAGTCAAATTCCTTGCCATTATGCGCCACTAGCGTCAATTCTCTCGACTTATAGGTCTTATTTACGAACGCTATGAACTCTGTGAGAAGCGTTTTTTCGTCTGCCAGAGCAATCGTCTTCACTTTTAAGGCCATCTCGCCCTGTTTGTTAACGAACAAAAAGCCCATTCCCACCACGATAATCTTCCCAAATTCCGCATACAATGGCGCCTTTTCGAAATACATCTCTTCTAGGCTGATATTAGCGGGATTTATCAAATTCTTCGCCTTTCTTAGCCAAAATTCTTTCATTTTATCTGAAAGTAGGGCAAAATCGGATACTCCGGACGAAGTTTCGATATCAATGAAGAGGGTATTCTTGAAGTTCTTTAAGGTATCCATATTTCATGTTCCACGTGGAACGTGTAAATCTTATGCTTTCAATGTTTCACGTGAAACATTCATTAATTCCATTTTAAATAGATCATTCAAATGCCCTTTGACAATAGCCGAAACAGCTTCAAAATCCATTTCCTTACCTAATTCCTGCTGCAACGAAGTAACTCCACGGGTCGCAATGCCACAAGGCACAATGTGAGAGAAATAGCTCAAATCCGTATTAACGTTCAATGCAAATCCATGCATGCTAATCCACCTTGATGCCTTAACACCCATGGCACAAATCTTGCGTGCACTCTCCTGAGCAGGATCAATCCAAACGCCGGTTAAACCTTCGATTCTCCCGGCAACTAATCCAAAACCCTCACAGGTTTTAATGATTGCCTCTTCCAACATTCGAAGATATAAATGAATATCCGTATAGAAATTCTCTAAATCCAGAATAGGGTAACCCACTAATTGCCCTGGTCCGTGGTAGGTAATATCACCTCCTCTATTTGTCTTAAAATAGGTTGCACCTATCGTAGACAAGAAGGATTCTTGCAGCAACAAATGGGACTCATCACCGCTCTTACCTAGGGTATACACATGCGGATGTTGGCAAAATAAAAGGTAATTATTCGTGATGACTTTGTGATCCTCCTCAAGGCCTCTATTATCCAATTTAACCGACGCTATACGATTTAACAAAGTCTCCTGGAGATCCCAAGCTTCCTTGTATTCTATCAGTTTTAAATCAACAAATTGGACTTCTTTATTCTGCTTCATTCTTTATCAAGAGGCTGATAGCGCCTAGCAAATCGCCGGGCTACCTTTAGAAAAACAAAGATACAATAATGGCAAAACATATAACACAAGGAAAACTAGGCGAGCAAATTAGTGTAGACTACCTACTAAAAAACGCCTATTCAATCGAAGCAAGAAACTACCGCTACAAACGAGCGGAGATCGACATCGTCGCAAAAAAGGGAGATCTCTTGATCTTCATAGAAGTCAAATCCCTTAGAAGAAATACCCACGGACATCCCGAACAAAAAATCACCCAGAACAAAATAAGGCTCATCAGCAGGGCTGCTTGTGCCTACCAATACCAGCATAAATGGCGCCAAGAAGTCCGATTTGACAGCATTTCGGTGAATTTTTATCCACAAGCCTTCAAAATAGAGCATTTCGAGGATGCTTTTTCGTAAATTCGCGCTTTAATAGCGCGCACATGATTCAATTTTGCTCAGAAGACATAACATTCTCCTTAAAAGAGAAGTTAAAACACAAAGCCTGGTTAAACGAGGTGGCGAAACAAGAAGGGAAAAAGATCCTAGAGTTAAGCTATGTCTTTTGCTCAGACGAATATCTGTTACAGATTAACCAAGAGTATTTGAACCACGACACACTAACGGATATTGTGACTTTTGATAACTCAGAAGACCCGAAGAAAATAGAAGGAGATATCTTTATCTCAATCGATCGTGTGAAAGAAAACGGCGAAAAGCTAGGTACTTCAGAAACAGAATTAGAGCGCGTCATGGTACACGGTTTATTGCACTTACTAGGTTATAAAGACAAGAAGAAAGAGGACAAGGCATTAATGACCGAGAAAGAAGATTTTTACATTAAACAATACTAAAATGTTTCACGTGAAACATTCATAGCTATGCTAAATTCATACGATGTAATTGTGGTGGGAGCGGGACACGCCGGATGCGAAGCAGCTTATTCGGCGGCGCAGATGGGATCACGTGTTTTGTTAGTCACGATGAATATGCAGACGATAGCTCAGATGTCATGCAACCCAGCGATGGGTGGCGTGGCGAAGGGCCAAATCGTTAGAGAAATTGACGCCCTAGGGGGAATGTCTGGAATCATTTCAGACAAGACGATGATTCAATTTAGAATGTTGAATCGTTCCAAAGGTCCGGCGATGTGGTCACCCCGTTGTCAGTCCGATCGTATGCGTTTTGCAGAGGAGTGGAGAAATGCCTTGGAGGGGAATTTGAATGTCGATTTTTGGCAAGATTCTGTTCAGCAATTAATCGTAGAAAAAGGCGAAGTGAAAGGGGTCATCACACGTATGGGAATGACCTTCACTGCACGCGCTGTCGTACTAACGAACGGTACATTTTTAAATGGCTTGATCCACATAGGGGAGAAGAATTTTGGAGGAGGAAGAATGGCAGAACCGATGGCTATTGGACTAACAGAACAACTGGTTAACCTAGGTTTTGAATCTGGAAGAATGAAGACAGGAACACCTCCGCGTGTGGATGGCAGAAGCCTCGACTTCGCTGCGATGGAAGAACAAAAAGGCGACGAGAACCCAAGCTCTTTTTCTTACCTTACAGAAACTCCACTGACCGAACAACGCTCTTGTTGGATCACGCATACAAACTCGAAAGTGCACGAAGTCTTACGCAAAGGCTTCGACCGTTCGCCTATGTTCGCAGGAAGAATCAAAGGTTTGGGCCCGCGCTATTGTCCATCAGTTGAAGATAAAATCAACCGTTTTGCGGATAAAGATTCGCACCAAATTTTCGTCGAACCAGAAGGCTGGAGCACGGTAGAAATTTACGTCAATGGATTCTCCACTTCCTTGCCAGAGGACATTCAATTCGAAGCGATTCGTTTAATACCAGGATTTGAAAAAGCGAAGATGTTCCGTCCGGGTTATGCGATTGAATACGATTATTTCCCACCTACCCAATTGACTCCAACCTTAGAGACCAAGCGCGTAAAAGGTTTATTCTTTGCGGGCCAAATCAACGGAACCACAGGTTACGAAGAAGCTGCATGTCAAGGACTAATGGCTGGTATCAATGCCCACTTAAAAACGCACGAATTAGATCCATTTACATTGTCTCGTTCGGATGCTTACATCGGTGTTTTAATAGACGATTTAATTAACAAAGGAACGGACGAGCCGTACCGTATGTTCACGTCCCGTGCTGAGTTTAGAACGTTACTTAGACAAGACAACGCGGATGAACGCTTGACCGCGAAAGGATACCAATTAGGTTTGGCGACCGAGCAACGCTGGAATAAATTTCAGGAGAAGAAAGCGCAAGTAGCGGCTTTAACCGAAGAGATAAAAAACACGAAAGTAAAACCCACAGAAGTAAACGACTGGCTAGAGCAGGAGGGAAGTGCTATCTTGAAAGAGGGGGCGCCTATCGTGAATTTATTACGTCGTTCCGATTTATCATTCGACCGCATTGCGACACACCCTAGTGTAGAACCGATCGTCAGAAACTATTCACAAGAAGTACGCGAACAAGTGGAAATCTTAGTGAAGTATGAAAGCTATATTGAGAAAGAACGTTTGATGGTAGACAAAATGCGATCGATGGAAGACCTATCCATTCCGGCGAATTTTGACTACGATAAAATCAAAACACTTTCGACTGAATCACGCATTAAATTGAAATCCATTTTGCCACAGACGATCGGACAAGCTAGTCGCATTTCAGGTGTATCGGCTTCGGATGTTTCAATTCTACTTTTATTCATGGGACGCTAATGGAAAATATTCAAAATTGCCCGGTTTGCGGATCTCCAGATTCAACCTTGAAATTCAAGGCGAAAGATTATACCGTGTCGAACGAATTGTTTCATATCGTGACTTGTCATTCATGTCAATTGATTTACACAAATCCACGACCGGCGGCAAACGAGGCGGGGCCCTATTACCACGCGAGTGCGTATATTTCCCACAGTGATACGAATGAGGGAATTGTCAACAAGTTATACCACGCCGTACGCAAATTCACGTTGCAATCGAAAACGAATTGGATTGAACCTGAGAAAAAAGGAAATAAAGAGTTACTCGATATCGGTTGTGGAAACGGTCACTTCTTAGCGGCAGCGAAGGAAAAAGGCTGGAATATAAATGGGGTCGAATTAGACCCAGAAACGGCCGATAGAGCAGCGAAGTTAACAGGCCTAGCCATTGCGCCATCTTTGAAAGAAATCGGCTCAGAGAAGAAATTTCAGGTAATTACACTTTGGCATGTATTAGAACATGTCTACGAGCTAGACGAATACTTTCAGTTCTTCAAAAGCCGTTTAACGCAAGACGGTAAATTGCTTTTAGCTTTACCTAATCCCGCGTCCTTCGATGCGAACTATTTCGAAGAATATTGGGCGGCTTATGATGTTCCACGACACATCTACCACTTCACGCCGGCAACCATTACGGCATTAGCTGCGAAATACGGTTTTAAGTTAAAAAAGAGTCGCGGATTGATCTTTGATAGCTTTTACATTTCTTTGTTAAGTAACGAATACAAAACAGGAAATAAACGCTTACTTCATTCGTTCTGTATAGGTTTACTTTCAAACCTACGAGCGATGCTAGGAAAGCCCAATTATTCAAGCAATTTATATATCTTTGAAAATGCATAAGTTCTTGAAATTCAGTTTTTTAATGGCGTTTTTTGGCCTAGGAATCAGCTTGGTATTACTACAAAGTTGTGCCCAAATGGCCTCGCCTCCCGGTGGTAAAAAGGACACGTTGGCTCCGGTGGTAACGACCTCCATCCCGCTCAACAAAAGCAAGAATTTCAAAGGCAAAAAGATTGAATTAAACTTCAACGAATATGTCACCGTTAAGAACTTAAATCAGGAATTATTAATCACTCCCTCGATTGGTAATTACGAAACACGCATCCGTCCCACAGGATTAACACTCGTTCTCGATAGTGCGCTTAAAGACAATACAACGTATACGTTCAATTTTAGAAATGCAGTGGAAGATATCGCAGAGCGTAACAAAGGAAAAAATATTAAACTTGTATTTAGTACGGCTAATACCATCGATTCCTTGAAAATAGAAGGTCGCGTGAAGCATTTGCTAACGAATAAAAAAGCCGATAACATCACCGTAGGCCTTTATCCCTACACGGATACCTTATCCATCGATAAGGCTAAGCCCTATTATTTTGTTCGTACAGACACGTCTGGAACGTATGCGCTAGAGAATTTAGCGGCAGGCAAATACTATATGGCGGCATTTGAAGATGCGAACAATAATCTACTATATAATTCTGCCAAAGAGTCGGTTGACTTCATAACCGAAAACTTTATTGATCTGCATAAAAACGAGACACGGGACTTCAAAATAGCTCTTCAAAACCAGGATCCGTTGAAATTAAGCAAAACGACCACTACTGCAAAGACCATTTTGTATGAGTTCTCACGCGGCATTAAAGCAGCAGATTTACGCTTTTCGTCTAGCGAAAAGCCGCTATACATAATCGAAAACGAACGAAACCTTCGCATCTATGCGGGAGGATTAAACAAAGCGGATACGCTAAAAATCGAGGCTGCTTTAGAGGATTCGGTAGGGAGAAAATACGAGTTTAAACTGAAGGGAAAATTTAGGGAATTGGCAAAAAAAGAAAAGTCAACGTATATAGCGCTCGGCTTCGATATATTCCCTAAGGTAGGTGCTCAAATCGTTCCTACAGACTCTATTCTCATCATTTTCCCAAAACCCGTATTACAATGGGTGTCTAAGAAAGTACATATTTTAACCGAAAACGAGGATGATTTAACGTTCCCAGACGAAGCCTTTTCTTGGAATAAATTCCAGAATGTATTAACCATTAAATCAGCCTTCTTACCCAAGCTAGAAAAATTCACCCTTTCTTTGGATAAAATTGCATTCGTGGGCCCAGAAGCTGATTCTACGAACGAATACAAACAAGTCATTAAACGACTAGACCCAGAAGAAACAGGTGTAATTGAAGGGGGGATTCGTAAACCTGGGCACTATATCTACCAATTATTAAAGGGTGAGAAGCTTGAAAAGGCCTACGAGCAAAAGTCTACAGGACCCTGTTCTTTCCAAAACGTGGAACCAGGCATTTATACCTTAAGAGCCATTGTTGACAGCAATGAAAATGGACAATGGGATATTGGTGATTACAAGACGAAGATCAAGTCTGAGCCCATCTATTATTTTGATACTAAGATCAAATTAAAGGCAAACTTCCAGTTAAGTGACTTGTGGATAAATACCCCTTAGCACTGTGGATAAGTGGTGTATAACTCGCCTTTTTATCCACAATCAGTGTGCATAAATGTGCATAACTTTTTAGCTGATATGTTCACTGTGGATAAACACAGACTTATCCACAAGTTGTTAGCTAGTTATCCACACAGGCATATGGGGTTTAAAATTTGCAAAACTCACTGATATCAAGCACTTACAAACACATATTAGACTTATCCACTTATCCACAGAGAACAACAAGAAGAAACAAAAAAGAGATTTAAAAACATTTTTCTTTTTTTAATTTATGTGTGTGGATAAGTTTTAAAGCTGAGAAAGAGGATTTGATGCTTTTTTGATATTTTAGGTATAAAAAATATTTATATCAGATAAAAAAAGATTAAATCACCTATTCATCTGTGGATAACTTGTGGATAAGTAATTTAGGTGCAAAAAGAACTATATTTAATACTATTTGGCTAAATTGCTACCTCTAAACCCTTCATACTAATGGTTCATCAACAATTCACCCGTGTCTTCGATTTACTAATCGCGTATCAAAACTTTCAAAAAGCGGATCTCTTTAATCTAAAGAGGGATGGTGAATGGAAAAACTATTCTACTTCCGATACCTTAGAAACGATTCAAACCTTGGCTTTGGGTCTTTTAGCCCTAAAAGTGAAACCAGGTGACAAAATTGCGATCATCTCTGGAAATCGTCCTGCTTGGAACTTTGTAGATTTTGCGGTCCAAATCATAGGTGGTGTGACCGTTCCCATGTACCCTACGATTACCATTGAAGATTATGACTACATTTTCAGAGACGCTGAAGTAAAATACATCTTTTGTGAAAACGAGGAATTGTATTTAAAAGCTAAAGAAGCCTCTAAGGGAAATAAACAAATTAAAGGCATTTACACTTTTGATCCGGTAGCAGATGTTGAAATGTGGACGGTTGTGAAGGATTTAGGAGAAGGAAAGGATGCCGCTGTTTTACAACCTTTGATGGATGCGGTGAAGCCAAGTGATTTGTTGACTTTGATTTATACCTCAGGAACGACGGGTCGCCCTAAAGGAGTAATGCTTACCCACCACAATATTGTGAGTAATGTGAAATCCTTAGTGCGTGGAAATTTCTTCGATTTACTACCAACTGATCGTGCGTTGAGTTTCTTGCCTTTGTGTCATATCTACGAACGTACGGATGTGTACATGTACATGTATTATGGCGTTTCGGTCTATTATGCGGAGAGTATGGAGACGATTGCGGATAATATTCGCGAGGTGAAACCGGCGATGTTTGCTTCGGTTCCGCGTTTATTAGAGAAAGTATATGATAAGATTTTGGCCAAAGGAAATGAGCTCACCGGCATCAAACGGACTCTCTTCTTTGGTGCGTTAGAATTTGGATTGCAATACGATCCAATGGAGAAGTTAGGATTAATCGACTCGTTAAAATTAGCCTTCTATCGAAAAGTGATTTTCAGCAAATGGCGTGAAGCATTGGGCGGAAACGTTCGTTTGATTGCTTCTGGATCCGCAGCATTACAACCTCGTTTATCGCGTGTTTTCTGGGCAGCCGGAATTCCTGTTTCTGAGGGTTATGGTCTTACTGAAACTTCGCCGGTTATTTCTGTTTCACGTGTGAAGCCGGTGGACTTCAAGGTGGGTTGCGTGGGATCGTTAGTGGATTGCATCGAATTAAAGATTGCAGAAGACGGAGAGATCTGTGTGAAAGGAGATTCTGTGATGGTAGGTTATTACAAGAACCCAGAGGCTACCGCTGAAGCGATTGATTCGGAAGGCTGGTTCCACACAGGCGACATCGGTATGATGGTGGATGGAAAGTATTTGAAGATTACGGATCGCAAGAAGGAGATCTTTAAAACGTCTGGCGGTAAATATGTAGCGCCACAATTAGTGGAAAACAAGTTGAAAGAATCAGCATTTATTGAGCAATGTATGGTGGTGGGCGAAGGCCAAAAGTTCCCATCAGCGCTTGTCATCCCAGAATTTAATGCACTGCAAGTATGGGCTGATCAACAAGAATTGGGCGTGAAAGGTCCAGAGTCCTTGATCAACAACCCGAAAGTGTTAGCTAAAATCGAGCAAGAAGTTCAAGAGACGATGGCATCTGTGGCGAAATACGAACAAGTAAAAAAATTCGTTCTATTGCCGCGTTTGTTTACGGTAGCGGATGGAGAAATCACCCCTACTTTGAAATTAAAGCGCAAGGCAATTTACGCGAAACACGAGAAGGCGATTTTGGCCTTGTATGAATAAATTGCGTTAGGCCTCTTTTTTGCGTAATTTTGGTTTCTTAATGAATCGTATGTCGACAGGAAAAAAGGTAGCCCTCATTACGGGTGTAACAGGACAAGATGGCGCTTATTTAGCGGAATTTCTTTTAAATAAGGGTTATATCGTGCACGGTATCAAGCGCAGAAGCTCGTTGATTAATACCGATCGCATTGATCATTTGTACCAAGATCCACACGTGGATTCTGCCTCTTTTATCTTGCATTACGGAGATTTAAGTGATTCCACGAATATCATTCGCATCATTCAAGAAGTTCAGCCGGACGAAATTTACAATCTAGGGGCGATGTCCCACGTGAAAGTTTCTTTCGACGAACCAGAGTACACAGCGCAGGTAGACGGCATCGGAACTTTGCGTATTCTAGAGGCCATACGTTTGCTAGGTTTGATTAAAAAGACTAAAGTGTACCAAGCGTCCACTTCGGAACTTTACGGCCTGGTACAGGAAGTTCCGCAATCCGAAACAACTCCCTTTTATCCTCGTTCTCCCTACGCCGTCGCTAAATTATATGGCTACTGGATCACGGTGAATTACCGCGAAGCCTACGGTATGTTTGCGGTAAACGGTATTTTATTTAACCACGAATCCCCGCTTCGCGGCGAGACCTTCGTGACGCGCAAGATTACTCGCGGTGTGGCCCAAATCGCTTTGGGACAAGAAAAAAAGATTCACTTAGGCAACCTAGACGCGAAACGCGACTGGGGCCACGCGAAAGATTACATCGAAGCGATGTGGTTAATTTTGCAACAAGATACACCCGAAGATTATGTGATCGCGACCGGTATTACAACGACCGTGCGCGAATTTATCCGCATGTCATTTGCGGAATTAGGTATTGAAGTAGCCTTTACTGGCGAGGGCGTGAACGAAATAGGAACCGTTGTTTCTTGCTCGAACCCGGCGTATCAAGTACCGGTGGGACAAGAAGTTATTGCGATCGATCCACGTTATTTCCGTCCTACGGAGGTAGAATTGTTGATCGGTGATCCTACGAAGGCCAAAGAAAAACTAGGCTGGACCCTCAAATACGACCTTGCCGCTTTAGTGAAAGACATGGTGCAGGCGGACGTAAAACTTTTCTCGAACAAATAAGATGAGTACACGGATCGCCATTATTGGCTTAGGATATGTGGGTTTTCCGCTGGCGGTGGAGTTTGGCAAAAACATCCCTACCCTCGGATTTGATATAGACACTAGCCGCATCGCGGAACTAAATAGCGGTTTCGACCGCACACAGGAAGTGACCGCGGAGCAATTAAAGGAATCCGTTTCTTTAACATTCTCTTCGAATGCTGCGGATTTAAGTACTTGCAATACTTTTATTGTTACAGTACCCACTCCCATTGACCACTTCAAAAAGCCGGATTTAAGTCCCCTGTTGAAGGCATCGGAAATGATAGGAAAAGCCTTGAAAAAGGGCGATTTAGTCATTTACGAATCCACCGTTTATCCGGGTTGTACGGAGGAAGATTGCGTTCCGGTTTTGGAGAAATTCTCCGGATTAAAATTCAATGTAGACTTCTTCTGCGGCTATTCGCCAGAGCGCATTAACCCAGGCGACAAGGTAAACACCTTGACTAAAATCAAGAAAGTTACCTCTGGATCCACTCCCGAAATCGCCGAAAAAGTCGACCAACTTTACCGCTCCATCATCACCGCAGGCACGCACAAAGCGCCTTCGATGAAAGTAGCCGAAGCGAGCAAGGCCATCGAAAACGCCCAACGAGACGTCAATATCTCGTTCGTAAACGAATTAGCCTTGATTTTCGACCGCATGGGCATCGACACCACCGAGGTGTTAGAAGCCGCTGGAACGAAGTGGAATTTCTTGAATTTCAAGCCCGGTTTAGTAGGCGGGCACTGCATTGGCGTGGACCCCTATTACCTATTACACAAATCCGAAAGCCTGGGTTATTATCCACAAGTGATCCTTTCGGGTCGCCGCGTGAACGATAACATGGGTATTTTCGTCGCGAATAAATTAGTCAAACTGTTGATTAACAAAGGCCAAAAAATAGGCGGCGCCAAAACCCTCATGCTCGGCATCACCTTCAAAGAAAACTGCCCAGACATCCGCAACTCCCGCGTGGTTGATATCTACAAGGAATTGGTGGACTTTGGCATGGACGTAGACGTCTACGATCCCTGGGCAAACGCAGCTGAAGTGAAGCACGAACACGGGATCGAATTAGTCTCTAAACTAGCCGATAAATACCAAGCGATCGTTTTAACCGTTGCCCACAACGAATTCCTTGACCTCCCCTTCGCAGACCTTAAGGCAGAAAACGGTGTCATTTTCGACATCAAATGTATTCTTTCCAAAGACCTGGCTGACGCCCGCTTATAAACATGGCTTGGTACGCGATTTATACGAAATCCAGAATGGAGAAGAAAGTCTCCTTGCGCCTCGAAGAGCTAGGCATCGAAGCCTATTGCCCTACCACGAAGCGCAAAAAGCAATGGTCTGACCGCAAAAAATGGGTTGAAGAAGTCCTCTTCCGCTCCTACGTATTCGTTAACATCGACCTCGAAAAACAAAGTGGCTTAGTCCGTCGCACCTTCGGTGTCGTGAACTTCGTCTACTGGCTCCACAAACCTGCCGTCATCCAAGACGCAGAAATCCTCGCCATCAGACAATTCCTATCTGACCACCTCGAGGTAGAAACCATCGGCACCACCGCAAAAGTGGGCGATTACATCACCATCGAATCCGGCCCACTCACCGGCCAAACAGCCAAGATTGTAGGGCTGAAGAATAAGCATGAGGTGAGGCTTAAGATTGAGAGTTTGGGGTTTGAGCTTGTTGCGGCATTAGCAGAGAAGTAATAATGGTGAATGGTAAGTGGTAAATGGTAAATATTTGATGGTAGATTAATTCACCATTTACCACTTACCATTCACCATTTAAAGGTTATCCAAAAAACAAATAACTCACCCCCACCGCTGTAAGGATCCCCACCAAATCCGCCGCTAATCCCGCCCATAGCGTGTAGCGAATGTTGCGAACTTGAACAGAGCCGTAGTACAGGGCGATGACGAAAAGGACCGTTTCTGCGGAGCCTTGGAAGACACAAGAAAGGCGGCCGGCGAAGGAATCTGGGCCGAAGGTTTTCATCGTGTCAATCATCATGGCGCGGGAACCGCTACCTGAAACGGGGTGTAAAAGAGCAGTGGGCATTGCGTCTGTGAAGCGATTGTCGATTCCCATATAGTTGACGGCCATTTTCATGCCGTCTACGATGAAATCTAAAACGCCAGAGTTGCGAAGGCAAGAAATGGCTACGAGCATGCCTACGAGGTAGGGAATGATGCGGACGGAGGTTTCGAATCCACCTTTGGCGCCTTCAACGAAGGTTCCGAAAATGTCTACTTTCTTATAAAAGGCTGCGGCGATGAAAGAGAATATCAGGGCGAAAAGGATACCGTTGCTGAAGAGTTTGGACTGGATGTCGATTTGCTCTTTTGGGAGGCTGCTGAAGTACCATAAAATACCGGCAAGAATGGCGGTGATGCTGAAAAGCCAGCCAAAGAGAACGGGTTCAAACAGACGAATTTTTTGCTTGAAGGAGACGAAAATCAGACCCGTGATGGTGGCGGCGTAAGTGGCCATGAGGCAGGGAATAAATACGTCTGAGGCGTCTTGGGCGCCATAAATGGCCCGTTGAGCCATGATGGAAAGTGGGATTAAAACGGGGCCTGCGCTGTGGAGCACGAGGAACATGATTTGGGCGTTAGAGGCGGTTTCCTTCTCTGTATTCAAATCCTGTAAACCTTGCATCGCTTTTAAACCGAATGGGGTGGCAGCGTTATCTAATCCTAAAAGGTTTGCCGAGAAGTTCATGATCATTTGGCCATGAACGGGGTGGTCTTTTGGAACTTCAGGAAACAAACGAGAAAAGAAAGGTTGGATTTTGCGGGCCAAAAAATGAATCGCACCCGCCTTCTCACCTACTTGTAAAATGCCCATAAAGAAGGCCATGACGCCCGTTAGTGGAAGAGCCACTTTCATGACGGCTACTTCCGCGGAGTCAAACATCCCGTCTACCAGGATTTTAAATATGTCGGTATTGCCGAAGAATATGAATTGAATCAGGGCGACCACGAACGCGACACCGAAGAACAAAAACCAAATCCAATTTAAAGCCATAGGTAAGAGAGGTAAAAAACGATTAAATTTAGGGAAAATTCCGTCAAAATGAAGAATCTATTCGCTAAAGCAGTTCTAATGCTACTAATTAGCTTGTCGTTGAAGGCACAAAAAACGACCTGTGCTGCCGAATTATCCATGCAGAAACAGGGGCTACAAGAGGTGACAGCTCAAGTGAAGAACGTTTTATTTGAGCTAAAATATGCGACTTCTGATAATTTCATGAAGAAGAACGTATATGGTTGTTTGACGCATGCCTACTTGCAAAAGGAGACGGTTGTGATGTTGAAGAAGGCACAGGAGAATTTGGAAAAAGCGCATCCGGGCTATCATTTGTTGATTTATGATGCGGCCAGACCGCTTTCGAAGCAGTGGGAACTTTGGAATACGTTGACAGAATATAGCCCAGAAAAACGCCGGACCTATGTGGCAGATCCGAAGGAACATTCGATTCACAATTATGGAAGTGCGATTGATTTAACGGTGGCGGATGAGAAGGGAAAGCCGCTGGAGATGGGGACGAAATATGATTTCTTTGGCGAAATGGCCTACCCGAAAGAGGAAGCGAGACTTTTAAAGGCGGGTAAATTAAGCCAAAAAGCCATTGATAATCGCCTCATTCTACGCAATGCCATGAAAAGTGCGGGCTTTATGCCTATTGAATATGAGTGGTGGCACTTTAATGCATTTTCGCGCAAAGTGGCAAAAGAAAAGTTTTCCGTTATACCATAAATGGGGTTTCATCCTGAAGCCTTGCCGTTTATCCTAAAATCAAGGTTGGCTTTCGCGGGATTGTTTACCTTTGCATACATTTTATTGTTGACCTTATGTCTTTAAAAATATTTAGTCTTTCTGCTTTGCTTTTGGCCAGCGGAATGTCAGCTACAGCTCAGAACGCTTCAGCGATTCAGGCGAACGGAAATACCGTTCAATTATCGCTTTCTAAGGCGGTTGAAATCGCGTTACAACACAATCTGAATGTGAAGTCCTACGAGGTGAGTTTGCGCAACGCACAATTGCAGTTGCAGCAGTCGAAAAACAACGCCTTGCCTAATTTAAGTGCGAATATTAACCAATCGGCTTCTTTTGGACGTAGTATTAACCCCTTCACGAACGGATACGATTCGCGTAACATTAATTACAATAACTTGGGTTTAAACGCGGGAATGCTTCTTTTTAATGGAGGCCAAATTCGTAACTCGGTTCTCCAAAACGATTATAACCTGAAGGCTTCGCAAGAAGATTTGGCATCCATCAAGGAAAATATTTCCCTACAAGTGGTGCTTTCGTACTTAGCCATTTTGAATTCGGAAGATCAATTAAGCATCGCGAAGTCGCAGACAGAAATTACGAAATTACAGATTTCTCGTACGGAGAAATTGGTGAATGCGGGCTCCCTTGCCCCTTCTAACCTATTGGATTTGAAAGCGCAATTAGCGAATGAAGAATCGAACGTGGTGAGTTTCCAGAGTTCTTTGGACCTCAATAAATTGACCTTGATTCAATTGTTAAACGATTCGAGTATTTCAGCCATTTCATTGCAACGCATTCAGGTTCCTACGCCTAGTTCTAATGGATATGACACGGGAATGGATGATTTATATGCCAAAGCTTTAGCGATCCAGCCTCTAGTGAAAGCCGCTGATCTACGTGTACAAAGTGCTCTAAAAGGCATATCGGTAGCCAAAGCAGGAACGATGCCTACTCTATCTTTAAGTGCAAGCATGTCTGCGAACCAGTCGAATGCCTTAACCATGGGCTATTTTGATCAATTGAACAATACCCAAAACAAGGTGATCTCTCTGGGATTAAACATCCCTATTTTTACACGTTTCGCTAACAAGACGAGAATCGCACAGGCAGGTTTACAACGCGAGAACGCTTCGATTGAAGCATCAAAAGCGCGTTTAACTTTACGCCAAAACATCGAACAAGCCTACGTTAATTTAAACAACGCGGCGATGAAATACGAGGCAGGCCTTTCACAAGTATCTGCTTTAGAAGAGTCTTTCCGCGCAGCTGAAAGCCGTTTTCAAGCAGGGACAATTGATTTCGTAAGCTATAACTTACAAAAAACGAATTTAGATAAGGCGCGTTTGAGCTTGGTACAATCGAAATATGACTTCGTGTTTAGAACGAAAATTTTGGATTTTTATCAAGGGAAGAGCCTGGTTTTTTAGTTGCAGAGCAACTGAAAAACCATAGTCGCCGCGTTGCGGCTTAGTCACCTCTACGAGGTTTAGTCGTCTCTGACGAGACTTAGTCATCGCGGTGCGATTTAGTCAAAGAGTCTAAAAGTGGACCTATTGACTAAGACGAAGTCGACTAGATTGCGAAGCAATGACTAAGTGACGAAGTCACGACTGATTAGCGACGCAGTCACGATATAGAGAGTTAATTATAAACAATAAATAAAGTTACAAAGACTCAGACGAAGTCGACCAAACTGCGAAGCAGTGACTAAATCGCGAAGCGATGACTCATTGACTAAGCGACGTAGTCGCGACTAAGTCACAAAGTGACGACTAAAAATTATGGCAACTAACAACAACAGTAAGCGGACTTGGATGATCATCGGAGGCGCGGTGGTATTGATTTTTGGTGGATTATTTCTAGCCAAAAAAATGGAATGGATCGGGAAAGTAGAGCCTACGGAGGTAGAGTTCGCGAAGGTTTCTCGTTCGACGATCATTGAAAAGGTAAGTGCGTCTGGAAAGATCCAGCCGGAGGTTGAAGTGAAATTGTCGCCAGACGTTTCTGGGGAGATTGTTTCTTTGAACGTAGCGGAAGGCGATTCAGTAGTGGCTGGCCAGGAATTGTTGAAGATTCGTCCGGATAACTATGTGTCTCTTTTGGCACGTGCAGAAGCGCAAATGAATGCAACGAAAGCAAACATGGAACAAAGTAAGGCGGTGTTAGCCCAGAGCGAAGCGCGTCTTTCGAAGGCAAAAATCGACTACGATCGTAATGCGAAATTGCACAAGGACAAAGTAATCTCTGATGCGGACTTTGACCAATTTGTATCCGCTTATACAGTGGCGAAACAAGATTTGGAAGCGGCAAAAGCCAACGTAAATGCCGCGAATTACAATGTAAAATCATCACAAGCGACCTTAAAAGAAGCGAAAACCAACTTAACGAAGACGACGATTTATGCCCCTCAAAGCGGAATCATCTCGAAGTTAAACGTAGAATTAGGGGAGCGTGTCGTAGGAACGTCACAAATGGCTGGAACAGAAATGTTACGTATCGCGAACTTGAACAAAATGGAAGTGCGCGTGAATGTTAACGAAAATGATATCACTCGTGTAAGCATCGGTGATACGGTTTTAATCGACGTGGATGCATTTTCTTCTAGCGAACGTAAGTTTAAAGGGGTTGTGTATGAAATTGCTAGTTCAGCGAATTCAAGCGGAACAGCTTCCGTGGTTTCGAATGATGCGGTAACAGAATTCGAAGTGAAGATTCGTGTATTGCGTTCTTCTTATGCAGATTTAATCAAAGGCAAATTGTCTTATCCATTAAAGCCGGGGATGACAGCCTCTGTTGAGATTTTGACAAACAGAAAAGAAAACATTGCTACGGCACCTTTATCTTCTGTAACAACGCGCGAGATCGGAGCTGAGGTGAAAGAGGGCGAAAAGAAAGAAGACGACGGAACTAACTCAACTAACTCTAACGATGCCTTAGAAGCGAAGAAACGCAAGGAAAACACGAAAGAAGTGGTGTTCGTGATGGAGAATGGCAAAGCGAAAATGATCCAAGTGAAAACAGGCATCTCCGATTTTGAAAATATCGAAATCGTGAGCGGCTTGAAAGACGGACAAGAGATCATCGCAGGGCCATACGCGACAGTTGCTAAGAAGCTGAAAGAAGGAGACTTAGTGAAGAAGAAGGATCCAAAAGCAGCAGAAAAGGCTGCTGACAAGAAATAAATTCAAAAAAAACAGGGGGCTATCTTGCATTTAATGATTTAGCCCCCTATTTTTGCAGTCCCAATAGGAACCAAATTCCTTCTTAGCTCAGTTGGTTAGAGCACATGACTGTTAATCATGGGGTCCCTGGTTCGAGCCCAGGAGAGGGAGCACAAATCAAAAAGAGGTCATTTCGACCTCTTTTTTTGTTTAAAAACTACCCTATATTTCCGTAAACAGACATTTTTTGTGGTTGCATCTTTTTACATTTTCAATACTTCATTTTTTGTAAATGTTACAACCCTAAATCAATGAGTTTAGGAGAAATGTGGTCTATCGAATCATTTGGAAGATTTAATATTGGTTTTTGTGGTTCGAGGTCAGTAGAGGTGTCAATTAGTTTAGGTTTAAACCCAATGCCAGCCCCACCCACGGCTTTTGATTATAAATCCATTGAGATGAATTATTGTCAAGCAAATTATCAAATCCGTAGGCTATTCCTAATGTGAAATTGTTGATGGCAATAATACCAGCGATACCTTTGGAAAAAGTAATACCCTGGTATTCATAAGGGATTAAACCTTGACTAACATCACTATTAATGACCGAATTACCTAAACCAACAAAACCTCCTATAGAAAAGCCATAGTGGTCGATTTTCCGCTTGAATCGGTTGCTAGGGGATTTCTCAAAATTTACCTGAAAATAATCATTTCGCTTACCAAAATACAAGGCCGCATTAATTTCACTGTTTAATTGGGCAGGCATTCCTGATAAACTTACTCGGTATTTGGCAGGGATGGCAAGCACATCTATGTCAAATGTAGATTTTTCGAGGGTAAAATTACGTTGTGGTACAGAACTAATAGCAAGAAGAGAATGCTCCTTTTTCCCGTTTTCAGAAAATACAAGAAGCGTATCGTTTTGTGTTTCAATAAGCACCTTCCCTTGATTTGTTCGGTATAACCCGTCCTTTAACCCAAATTTTGAAGTATTTTGAATGACTCCACAACTTCCAAGAAGAAAAATGAAGGAGATGTAAACGAGTAAGCGCATATTTGAGTAGATTTCGAATGCAAGTTAATAAATACAAATTACCCCTTAATTAAATTTTAAATGGCAATTGTAATTTTTGAAAATAAAGAGCAAATGTTGACCTGGGTAGATGTAACTGCTCCTTCATCCACAGAATTAACGGAACTTAGCAAAACCTATGATTTAAACCATTTTGCTTTATCTGCTTGCTTACAGCCAGACCACTTACCTAAACACGAGGATATTGAAGGAACTCATTTTATTATCACCAGGGTACTAATGCCTATTCGAAGTGGTAAGTCTGTTTCCATACAATCCATTTCTACTAAAATTGCGTTTTTCTACAGACCTGGATTGTTAATCACAATCCATCGAATTTCACACGATTTTATACAGGATGTTCGAATGCGTTTTTTCGATAAAGGACAATTTAAATTAGTCGAATCGATTGTTGCCAAATTGTTGTGGCACATCTTACATTCATACGAATTGCCAGCGGTAGGCTTATCAACGGAATTAGATGAATTTGAGAATATGGTTTTTTCACAAAACCTTACCCCTCAAATGTTATTGGAATTATATCAAATCAAACGCAAAGCCCTGATGAGTAAGAAACTTCTATTATTCAGTCAAGAAGCGATAAGTTCTGTCAAATTACCAGTAGCAAAAGCAGATGACTTACAGGATTCAAGAGACTTACACTTAAAGCTCCTAAATATTTATGACCAAATTCACGAAGACGTTTCCAATTTGGTGAATTTTTACCTCTCCATTTCAGCACAGAAAACGAACGATGTCATCAAAGTATTAACCATCTTTTCGGTGTTTTTTATGCCTCTTACTTTTGTGGCAGGAATTTATGGAATGAACTTTGACTATATGCCAGAGTTGAAAATGCGTTATGGTTATCCTTTACTTCTTGGCATTATGGTCCTTTTAAGTGGCGGAATTTACTTGTGGTTTAGGAAAAAAAGATGGCTATAAATCAAACTATTAATATGGATTAAAGTATGAGATTTAACTTTTAAATTTTTTGATAGACGCAAGCCCAAGCATCGAAAATGGCTGCAACATTCCACCTAGTAAGGGAGCAAGCCGATCAGAAATGATCGGCTTTTTTGTTGTATTTCGGGTTGTTGGAAGGATTAAAAAAATTCATAGTATATTTGATTATGCTAAAATTTGATAGAACGTATAGCACCTCTGGAAACCTTTTTGATCAAAAAGAAGAGGCTACACATTACGTAGGAATGAGCAAGGAAGAAATAGGTAAGGTTTTTGCCTATTTAAACAGTGTTTCTTATAATTACCCTTTTGGGAATCCACCTAAAATGGACAAAGCGGTATTTTCTACACGCAAAAAGTAGCCATGGGGAATATTTTTAATTCAGATTTTCAAGAATTTTTATTGGCTTTGAATAAAAATGAAGTCAGCTATGTCTTAGTTGGAGGATATTCCGTTATCTATCATGGATTTCCCCGAACTACAGGAGACATTGATATATTTGTTGAGGTTTCAAAAAACAATTATGATAAATTGGTTCAGGCCTTTGAGCAATTTCAAATGCCTCTTTTTGATATGACTGAAGAGTCCTTTCTTCACCAAGCACACATAAATGTATACACCTTTGGAAGGCCCCCTGTGTGCATTGAAATCTTGAAAGAAATATCTGGATTTACTTTTCAAGAAATTTATAACAATGCATTAGAAACTGTTTTTGAAGAAATCCCAATGAAAGTAATCCACATCAATGACCTGAAAAGAAACAAGGAAATAAGTGGTAGAGCCAAGGATTTAAATGACTTGGAAAATCTGTCTAAATTGTGAAATTGGCTTGCCCCCTTTTATCTTAGCACCTATCATTTAATACGTCTTCCTTGAACTGAAGTAATAGTTTCTTCATCTCCTTTATCTCTTTCATCTTTTGCTCTAAAGAGACCAATTTTTCGGCTAGAATTTCAAGCTTTTGTTCTTTGGTATAAGCATTATTATACCATGCATTAATGATTTGTCCTATTTCTTTAATGGTAAAGCCTACCGACTTTGCATCACTAATGAATTCCAATTTTTCAACGCTTACTTCATCATAGTGGAAGTAATTATTTGAAGTAACAGAATCGTCTTGTTTCCCCTCGATCAACCCCGATTTCTCATAAAATCGAATGGTGTGTGCAGAGAGCCCCGTTCTTTTTGATAGTTCATTTATTAGCATGTGACAAATATAGTGGATTGAAAATAAATGTCAACCATAGACCATACTCTAATGTTGTGGGTTTAAAATAAAGGGAATAGATTTGTTCAAAATCAAATAAACAAATGATGAATAAGACCATATTGATTACCGGAACGTCTAGCGGCATTGGAAAAGCAACCGTTTATGAGTTCGCAAAAATGGGGTGGAATGTGATAGCTACTCAACGAAATCCTGCAACAGAAACAGATTTCAACCAATACCCCAATGTAAAATTATACCCCTTGGATGTAACAAACCTTGAAAGTATTTCCCAAGCGATGTCCCGTGCTATAAACGATTTTGGTAAAATTGATATTGTGGTAAACAATGCAGGTTATGGTGTTGATGGCGCATTTGAGGCTATGTCAGATGAGATCATTGAAAAACAATTCAACACTAACGTCTTTGGATTAATGCGTGTAACTAGAGAAGCAATAAAACATATGAGACCCACTGGTGGCGGAATTATTATTCAAATTTCGAGTATGGGAGGAAAAATCACCTTTCCTCTTTACAGCATTTACCACGCTACGAAATTTGCAGTGGAAGGTTTTACAGAGTCGTTACATTACGAGTTAAGTCAGTTTAATATAAAAATGAAACTCATTGAACCGGGCCCCATCGTTACTGATTTTTATGGCCGAAGTCGTCAATTTATTAAACCTACTGATACAAATCAATATGACGGGTTTATTCAAAAGTTTAATAATGCTGCAGAGAAAGTAATGAAAGATGCTGAAGGTCCAGAAGTTGTAGCAAAGATGATTTACAAATCTGCAACTGACAATAGTAATCAAATGAGATATGCAGTGGGTAAACCCGGCCCTATGTTGTTGGTGCTAAGAAAATTGCTTTCTGATAAGTTATACTTTTTGATGGTTAGAAAAAGTTATAATTTATAAATATGCCACCTGTAAAGTTGCAGCGTATGTTAATAGAGATAGTAAGCCGATCAGCAATGATCGGCTTTTTTGTTTTATAGTTACCCCCAGTTTTAATAATCCAATCATTTTTACAGCTGCAACTTCCTTATATTTGTTAAAATGAATATAATATGAGCGAAGAAAAGAACGTATCCGCAGCGGAGAAAATGTTAGGCGATTTTGCCCCAAGATTATTGGGCTACACAGATAATGTATTGTTTGGCGATGTCTGGGAGGGCAAGGAGCTTTCAAGACGCGAAAGGAGTTTAATAACGGTGGCGGCTTTAGTTGCGGGAGAACATTCTAACCAAATCAAATTTCATTTGAATTACGCGAAAGAACATGGTTTAACGGAAGCGGAGCTCGTGGAGGTTATCACCCACTTAGCTTTTTATGTAGGTTGGCCTAAGGCCATGACGGCTATTATGATTGCGAAGGAGGCGTTTGGGCAAGAGAAATTAACGTAGTTTGTTATTAATTACATTAATCCATCACACAACGAAAACCGGTATGCTGCAAGCCTGAGTCTGGGCTTGACTTCATCCGTGCGGAGCACCGGTAACTAGAACAATACCCATCGTTGCATAAAAAAGAACCGCCTCGCATGACGCGTTTGGCAACACCGGGTTCATCCGGATCATCACTCGTGGAAGGGCCACGTGGGTTTAGACTCGGACTTTTTTTGTAATAATCGGCACGGTACCAATCCGCGCACCATTCCCATACATTTCCAGCGGTATCATATAATCCATAGCCATTTGCAGGGAAAGATTTAACCGGAGCAGTGGTCGTTTTATACCCGTCTAATGCTTGATCCTCATAGGGGAAATGCCCCTGGAAACTATTCGCTTTATACGGGGCGGAATTCACCGACACGTCCCCCCAGGGGTAAATCTTATTTTTTAATCCCCCACGGCTGGCCCATTCCCATTCTGCTTCTGTGGGTAATCTTTTGCCAGCCCAACGGGCATAGGCGGCGGCATCATCCCATGAAACATGAACGACGGGATGATTTTCTAGTCCATGAATCGTTGACCCAGGACCTGTGGGGTGTCGCCAGTCGGCCCCTCGTTTAAACGCCCACCATTGGGAATAGTCGCTTAAATCGACCGGACCTGTTGTAGGAACAAATACCAAAGAACTGGGCGCCAAAAGCGAATCTGCCGGTTTAGGCGTTCCCTTCGGAGCTTGCTTAGACAACTCCGTCCAATCAATCGTCTTTTCAGCTGTGGTTATGTAGCCCGTTGATTTAACAAATGCTGCAAACGCCGCATTGGTTACCTCTGTTTCATCCATCCAAAATGCCTTAATACGCACTTGGTGTAACGGGTATTCGTCTGCACGACCCTGCGTATCGTGTGAGCCCATAGAAAATATACCTCCCGGAATGCGCTTCATGCCAGCCTGGGATTTCAACGTAGGTTTGTGATTAATCGATTTAATTTGCTTCAGCCGATTGGGTGTGGAAACGTGGCATATAGGGATTGGGGTCTGACTGAAAACAGACAGTGTGATGACTAATAAATAAAGGGAAATAGAATACCGACTCATTTTCTTTTGGCTTTCATCTCCGCCGCCTTTTGTTTCGGCACACCGAATACCTTTCCTTCTGCTGCATCATTCAAAAAGCGATCTATGTAGCCGTTGCTAATGGTGCTATTGTCCTTGTATTTCAGTCGTAATGCGTCTAATTGCTTATGCAAAGTCTTTCGAATCGAAGCATACGCCGGATCATTGTAGACATTCTTTAATTCCAAAGGGTCCTTCTCGCGGTCAATAAGCTCCCAAGCATCCGTAGAAAAATAGTAATGAATTAACTTATATTTCTTAGTCACGATGGCATAATGTCGATTCACCATGTGTTCTGCTGGGTATTCATAATAGTGGTAATATACTGCATCGCGCTTCCAAGATTTACCCGTCATCAGAGGGATTAGACTTTGGCCTTGCATATCTTTAGGCGCTGGAATGTCTGCTGCATCCAAAAAGGTTTGGGCAAAATCGAGGTTTTGAACTAAAGCATCTGATTTTTGACCGGCTTTAATTTGGCTTGGCCACGACACCATCAGCGGAGTCTTGAAGGATTCATCATAGATGAAGCGCTTATCGAACCAACCGTGCTCGCCTAAGTAAAATCCTTGGTCGGAAGTATACACAATAATTGTATTTTCCATCAAGTTATTCGCTTCCAAATAATCCAATAAACGGCCTACGTTCTCATCTACTGATCGTAAAGTTCCTAGATAATCTTGCATGTAGCGTTGAAATTTCCAGCGCATTTTATCTTGCTCCGTCATGTTCGGGTAGGCCTTGATGAATTCCGCATTAATACGATTGTAAACGCGGTCAAAATTCGCTTTTTGGCTTGGGGTTAATCGGCCCATTTCAGCAGCGAAACGACGCTTATCAAAACCGATTTCTGGGATTTTCAATGAGTCCATCGTAGCGGGATAAATTTTGTTATCCCCGGCCCAACTCATACTGTTTAGGATATTCATTTCTGCTTCTTTGGCGGGGGATGTCCTACCGGAATAATCATCAAAAAGCGTCTTGGGTTCCGGGTACGTTTTCTGCGTCATTTCATCCAAATGGCGTTCTGCCATTAACCAGGAACGATGTGGAGCCTTGTGTAAATACATCAATAGGAAAGGTTTTTCAGGAGTTCGCTCCTGCTTCAACCAGTCCAAAGTCATGTCGGTAATTATATCTGTTACATAGCCATTGACTTTAATATTCCCCTCGTTTTTTGTGATGAAATCGGGATTATAATAATTGCCTTGGTCAGGTAAGATTTTGAACTGATCAAAGCCCTTTGGGCTATTTCCAAAATGTAGTTTCCCAAACATCGCCGTTTGGTATCCGTTTGCCTGTAAAATCTGCGGGAAGGTAATGTTCGTTGTATCGAATTTAAAGTGATTGTCGACCTTACCATTTAGGTGTGAATGCTTACCGGTTAGGATCGTGGCCCGACTGGGCGCACAGATGGAATTGGTCACGCTGGCATTCGTAAACAGGATACCATTTTTTGCAATGCGGTCTATGTTAGGAGTCGAAATTAAGCGTTGGTCATATGCCGAAATGGCCTGATAAGCATGGTCGTCCGACATGATGAAGATGATGTTCGGACGCTTATTGGCTTGCGCTAAAATTTGTGAAAAGCTCGCGCACATGAGCAATCCAATTAAAATATGTTTCATGTAAATAGGTTTAATATTGGCAAATTAGATAAATAAACAGGAAAGACCCCCAAGGCTACCGATTTAAATCTAATTTCAGCAATTCTTTTTTGTTCCCTTTTCCCTTTTGGGAACAGATTTTAGCGGTTAATCTTACTACTTCTTTACCTTATACTTAAATTTAAATTATGAGCTTAAAGAACAAGGCAGCTAAATTACGTTTCGATCTATCAGGGTATTACTTTTTCGGATTGGTCTTTCTCGTATTACTGGGTTTTTGGCCTTCGTATTTTGCCAAATTTTTCAACGGCACAGCGGATTTTTCCTTCTATTTTCACTTTCATGCTGGCGTGCTCATTCTTTGGATGAGCTTACTTATTCTTCAGCCCATTTTAATCCGGAAAAAGCACTTAGATATCCATCGCTTGCTGGGGAAAGTAAGTTATTTTCTTATTCCCTTCATCTTTATATCTATCATTTTATTGACTCATTCTCGTTTGCCACATCAGGGGCAATTAACGGACGACCATTTAGTGGGGACGTTCAATTCGGTTAAGGATTTAGTGATTTTGGCTGTTGCCTTTTTTATCGCGTTAAAGTATGTAAAGGACTATCAGTTACACGCCAGGGGAATGATTGTGACGGGTTTGGCATTCATAGAACCCGCATTTATTCGCTTTACGTTAAGAGTGATTAGTGATCCAATGATGGCTTATGTGGCAACTATACTAACCGTTTACGCGGTATTCATTTATTTGATTTATCTCGAGCGAAAACAAGCCAGCGCTCGCTGGGTGTTTCCATTGGTCTTAGCCCTTTATGTGATTGCTCATGGAATGGTCATATCCGAGATCGTGTATTTTCCATTCTGGCGTGAATTTGTCACTTGGTTTGCAGGATTACCTTTGACAATAAACTAATTTTATACTAATAAAATTAGGGTAATTGTCATTTCCAATACTCAAATACTGGCCCATTATCTCCAAACACAGAATCTTTATCTGGAAGTGGAATACTAGCGATTTCTGCCAAAACAGATGAACTTTCTTCCTTTTTCAAACTAAACTTCAGGTTCCAATCTGCGCCATTCGGATAGCCTCCTACAAATTGATATTCCAGAGAATTATCTACTGAAATATGCCCAATACCTGCGGGCAAGATGATTACGTCCCCCTTTTCCACGGTAACAATTTCTCCCTTTTCTCCACCTAGCTTTAAGCGCGCGTGTCCACTTTTTAGTCCCAAAACTTCATGCGTATTGCTATGAAAATGGTCTTCGGTTAATATGATATCATGCCAGTTATTTCCCCATCCGTTTTGGCAAAATAATACTTCCAGGTCCTTGCGAGCAACGTGCTCAAGGGCATTTTTATAAATTATCACGGGGAGAATGTTGTTCGGAATATCTCCGTCATTCTCGAAAAAGTAGGTGATAATATCTTGTTTGTTCATCATTCACTGAACCTATTTCGCCACCAGGAACTTATTCACATCCAACCAATGGATAAACGCATCAAACCATTTATTGCTCGTTCTATTCGGATTACCTAAACCAAAGCCGTGGCCGCCGTTTTGGTATAAGTGAAACTCCACCGGTCTACCCGCTTTGAACCACGATTCAATCACTCCAAATTGGGAATTAAATAAGAAGTCATCGGAGGCAATCGCGTTAAACATCGGTGGTGCGTTGGCTGGCACTTTCACTGGACCCATTCCACCATAAATCGGTCCAATAAAGGCAAGTTTCATCGTTTTCGAATTAAGCGTTGCGTGCATCGTTAAACCAGCTCCAGCAGAAAATCCAATCATACCAATTCGTTGTGTATCTACACCCCAAGCTGCGGCGTTTTTGATGATCATCGCATAGGCCGCTTCTGCGTCAGTTAATTGATTCGACAGATCCATTTGAGCCATTGGATTCGTATTCTTTGCTGTGCTGTCTGTCTTTTGTGGTGCCGGACGTGGACGATTCATCCAAGCCGTAAAGTCATCTAACTTTTCAGGGGTTGGGAATAAGCGGTATTTTAGAACGAAAGCGGTAATTCCTTTTTTGGCCAAAGCCTCAGCCACTTCCCAGCCCTCATTTCCCATCGAAAGCCAACGGTATCCCCCACCCGGCGCCACAATAACAGCAGCTCCATTTGCCTTGCCCTTTTCAGGGAAGAAAGGCGTTAAGGTAGCTTGGGAAATATTCCGCGCCATCGGATCGCCCCACTGGCGAAACCACGTTTCAGCTGCCGGCTGGTCCTTCACGGAACCAGTATTTAATGGAATCGCATTAGGTTCTTTAGGCGCATCTAGCGGATAAATCGTTCCATCTTGTGCGATGGTGTTGAAAGCCAAACAGGTTAGAATGGCAATAAATAGCTTTTTCATAGTTTTACGAGGTTTAGATTGACAAGATAAATAATTTCATTTGGTTTTATTATCATGGATTAAGGGGTTCAAAATCAAGAGTTTGATAAATGGCAAGACAATGTTGTTAGCTAGGGTTTTAATGTCTAATTTGCTGGAGCAATGAACCAGGTAAAAATCCATACTAAAAAAGAGCTTTTGAATGCACTTTCTAAAAACAGAGAGATGATAAAGTTATTTGGAGTGACTAGCCTAGGCATTTTTGGATCGTTTAGCAAAGGGAAAATTAAGGAATCGAGTGATGTGGATTTATTAGTTGATTTTGACCCAGCTAAAAAGAGCTTTGACAATTTTATGGATCTGTCCTTCTTTTTAGAGGGGATTTTTGGCAGAAAAGTGGAGATAGTTACCACTCAATCATTAAGTAAGTTTATTGGACCTCATATTCTAAATGAGGTTCAAAATGTTAGCCTCTAATATCGAATTGGTTCAACATATTCTTGTTGAAACATCTTTCATCTTACAGCATACGAATAATAAGTCTAAAGCGGACGTTGTAAACGACGAAGTGCTTTGTCGTGCAGTAGTTAGAAGCCTAGAAATTATAGGAGAAGCTGCTAAAAAATTGGATGACGAATTTAAGTCAATCAATAACCATATAGAGTGGAAAAAACTTGCCGGCACTCGTGACAAATTGATACATGATTATTTCGGCATTGATTATGATATTGTCTGGGATATTATCGAAACCAAAATTCAGGACTTAGATTATTTCTTGCGACAACTGGTTTAGCTTTAAAGCTCTTACTTTTGTTTTGTGGAGGCAAATCCTTTACTTTAACCTATTAATCGGTCTTAATTAGATGAACCTCGGAATCGTAGTTAAATGGAGCTTTGTTATTAGCTTAGTTTTTGAGCTTGTGGGCGCGTTAATGAAGATTATGCATCTTCCAGGTGCTGATATCTTATTAATCATTGGTATGGTGGCCAATGGGGTTTTTATTGTTTCTGCTTTATCGGAAGTTTGGGGATCTGTGAGAATCAATACGAATGAAAAAGTGATGTGGACGATTGCCTTTATTTTTATGGGATTTTTAGGCGCCATAGCAGGAATACTTTATGTAGTAATGGGGCGTAAACGGATAGTATAATTCATATGAAGCAATTCTTTACTAAGTACCGAAACCAAATTATCGTGGGCGTTATAGTCTATCTATTCTTGATTTTTAGAGATGTAATCAAATCTATTTTTTAGTTAATCAATTATGAAAAAAGTAGCCTTTATCCTTAGTCTTTTCTTAATGGCATTTTCTGCAAAAGCCCAGGATAATATTAACATCAATTTCTCCAATGATTACAAAGATGTGTATCATCTCTCGTTAATTATTTATACTCCAGATGGTAAAATACAAACCCGCGTTAGTAATCTAAATCCGGCCGAAACCAAGACGTATTCCTTACCTGCTCGTACCGAAATTTTCATCGCAGATTATAAACAAGAAGCTTTTGCGATGAAAGGAAATGATATAAAAGCAACAGGTGTGAAACCTTTTCTTGTGCTAAAAGATTCGGAATCCGAAGTCCTTATTAAGTTAAGTTCCATCGCGAACACTCAAATGTCGTCTAAATGACGCACCGATGCCAATAATTAGAAAAAAGTAACGATCATATTTGCAAATGGAATTTGGTGCCAGAGTTAAAGAGATTAGAACAAGTTTGAATTATTCTCAAAAAGAACTTTCTGAACAAACCGGCTTAACGCTCAGAACAATTCAACGAATCGAGAATAAAGAAGTGAAACCTAGTCTTCATTCATTGAAGGTGATAGGCGAGGCTTTGAAAACAGATTTGTCCGAATACTCCACAGCGGCTGACACTAAACCCTACGAGTTTAATTTCACCATTAAAATCACGGATATGAATCAATTTATCACAGACTTAAAAACATTAGTAAAGAACAATTGGAAGTTAATTCTTTGGGTAATCTTAATTGTTTCTTTTATTTCCAATTACGATCAAATTAAAGCCGGCTTTATCGATGGCTGGAATAATAAATAGTTGAATGAATGATTTTTATAAACAGCCAAAAGCCTTAGTCTGGATCGAATCCATTCTATTCCTTTTGGCTGGTTTTTTTCTAGCGGTTTTGATCATCGAAAAGGGTTCGGAACAACCAGTATTTTACGCAGCGTTCATTTTATACGTTCCCATCAGCCAATTTTTGTATACGCCTATTTTTAAGCTAACGGGTGGATATACCTATTATTCGCCCATGCTGTTAGGCTATATGGCGAACGAGAAACAGATCGATTTACATAGCGGGACCGGCTTTGATTATTTGTTTGTTTTTAGAAATTATAAGCCGGGAATTGAATTAAGAAATAGGCTGCTCGCTTATCATTTGGAAGGCTTATTACAGCTCATCTCTTTAATCGAAAACAAGCAGGTTTCGGAATCTGTTACAATCGTGGGAACATCGTATTTTTTCAACGATAGAACCTTACTAAAACTCGGGTTCCAAATCGAAAAGGCGTCTACCTTTTATCGAGCAAATCTCTTTATTAATTTCATCGATTTATTTTGGATGTATTCTCTTTCGCGAGGCAAAGTTTCCATACCCGCTATGTGGGATGCTAAAAAAGCGAGTATTCAGGGGGCAGCACTAGTGGCTCAGAAAGGGAAATTTGAAGCACTTAAAAATCATTTAACGGATTAATCGCCTACTATGGAAAAGCAAATTTTCAAAGACCTATTAGCGCAAAATCAGCTAAGTTGCAGTTTTGCTTTCAATGAAATTAATGACAAAAATGTGTCATTGCGATTAAGCGCAGGTGCATCTTCTATAGGTTTTATTTATCGTCACATAGCTGAAACAATGCTCATGTTTGGTTATTTTTTCGGCATGCCTAGTGATGTTGCAAATACTACGATGGGTCAACAGGATGAAGGCCAAGGCAACAATTGTGGTGAAACAAAAACCCTAATGGAAAAAGGCTTTTTGATGTTGGAACAATTGATTGAAAATACGTCTGATGGAGGTTGGAATGAAACAGTAGATACGCCTTTTTTCGGAACTGTTTCTAAGGCACGCTTATTTGCGCATATTTTATACCATAATTCTTATCATGCAGGCCAAATAGGCTTGACACTTAAAAGGGCTTAGGATAAGTCTAACACTCCACCATCCACTCCACCCCAAACTTATCCCGGAAAGTCCCTAAAATAGTGCCCCAAGGCCCCTCATCTAAGGGCATTTCAACAGTGCCTCCAGCTGATAAACCATTGAATATAGTCTCCGCTTCTTCTTTTGTCGAGACAGCAATAACAATCTTACTTCGATTCTCTTCCTCGCTCACCACCCCCATAAAATTAGGTACATCGCTACCTGATAAATAACCTCCACCATTGATTGGCAAACGGATCAACATGATCTTGTTCTGCTCTTCTTCCGGGAACGAGAATTCAGGATTGTTCAATTCTTTAAATCGCATGAGACGCGAAAATGATCCGCCTAAAACTGAGCGGTAAAATTCAAACGCTTCTTCCGTGTTTCCGTTGAAGTGGATGTGAGGGATAATAGTTGCCATACTTATAAATTTAATTTCTTCTTTTCTTTTAAAGCGTAATCCACCGCTCTTGCGGTTAATGCCATGTAGGTCAATGAAGGATTTTGGGTAGAGGTTGAGGTCATGCAAGAGCCATCAGTGACAAAGACATTCTTGCAATGATGTAGTTGGTTGAAGGCGTTTAACATTGAGGTCTTTGGATCTCTTCCCATCCGGACGCCGCCCATTTCGTGGTTCTCGTTTCCGGGTAAGCGTTTCGTGTCGATAGGCTTAATGTTATGGAAGCCGGCGGCCTCGTACATTTCGGTGAATTGCTGGTGAAAATCTTTGAGCATTTTCTCATCGTTTTCGTCGTATCCGATCGAAATGCGGAGCTGTGGAATGCCGTATTTGTCTTTCAGTTCTGAGTCTAATCGAACGGTTGAATGGGCCTTGGGAATCGTCTCTCCCATCATACCCACATTGATGTGCCAATTGCCTAGTTTTGGGGCAAATAAGGAATTCTTTAAGGACTCTCCTACTAAATCGTTTGTGTTTTCCACTATACGTGAGGCGCTTAAATTGCTCGCATAGCCTCGAAGGAAATCTGTTTCCTGTTTGTATACATTTCTGAAGCGCGGAATGTAGCCTGATGTGGGCCGTTTCCCGGAAGTCGTTTTGTCTAAATCCCCATCGTATTCTGCCGTGATTCTGCCGCGGTAACTGTGGAAGGCCATGTGCGTTCCTAAGATGCCTGAGTCATTTCCTAGGCCAGTAGGGAAGCGCGATGAAGTGGAATTTAAGAGGATTAAGTTAGTGGCCAAAGGCGAAGCATTCACAAAAATGATCGAAGCAAAATACTCTTCCATTTCGTCCGTAAGTGCATTTATAACCCTCACCCCAATCGCCTTCTTTTTCTTTTCATCATAGATAATCGAATGTGCAACGGAATGGGTTTTCATTGTTAAATTTCCCGTCTGATACGCTGCCGGTAAAGTTGCGGAATTACTGCTGAAATAGCCCCCATATGGACAGCCACGCTCACAGAGGTTGCGGTGTTGGCATTGGCTGCGTCCCACGGACTGGTGGATTTTATCGGCTTGACTTAAGTTGGCTGTACGTGCGATGATGACGTGTCGGTCGGGGTATTTTTGGCTCACTTTTTGGCCAAAATGTTTCTCCACACAACTCAACTCATAGGGCTTTATAAAGTCGCCATCCGGCAAGGTTTCCAGGCCATCTTTATTTCCAGAAATCCCCACAAATTTCTCCACGTGACTATACCACGGCGCAAGGTCTTTATAGCGAATAGGCCAGTCGACCGCAAAGCCATCGCGCTCCGGACCGGTAAAATCAAAATCACTCCAGCGCTGGGTATGTCGACCCCACAAGAGCGAACGACCGCCCACGTGATAAGCCTGAATCCAATCGTAGGGCTTGTCTTGGATGTAAGGTTGTTCTCCGTCCTTGGTCAAAAAATGAGCCGTAGCTTCAGTGAAAATAAAATTTTTACTTGCGGTTTTGTATTCCTTTTTCTGCTCTAAAGTCGCTTGTCCTCCGTGTGGAAATTCCCAGGGATTCAGCATCGTGGTGGGATAATCGACTACGTGTTTTACATCTCTGCCGCGGTCTAAAAGCAGGGTTTTTAGGCCTTTCTCCGTCAGTTCTTTGGCAGACCATCCACCGCTAATTCCGGAACCGATGACGATGGCATCAAAGGTGCGTTTTGACATTATTCGGTAAAAATTATTTTGATAACCAGTGGAATGTATTCAGGGCAAACTGCTTCCAGTCATACTCTGCGACCTGCATACCAGCTGAAAACTTTTTTGATTTCATCATGACGTACATTGCTGTAAATCCGTTGCAATCGCCTAATGCTACGACTTTTCCTTTGCCATAATTACCAGCCAATCCTTGTGATTCCGCCGTGCCTGAGGGAGCACTACCACTGTATTTTTTAATAGTGGCAGATGGCGAAAGCTTGAAAAGAGTAGTATAGCTTTTGCCTGTTAATCCACCTCCGCCATAGCTCATGATGTTGTTAATTTGTTCACCTGCTTGTTCGCCTTGTGTGATAGGGTGATCCGAGTTTAATAGTCCATTGCTTCGTGTAAATTTAAGCATGGTTTCTTTGCTTGACATCTCAATTTTGGTCTCATAGTTAAGTGAATCTGACACAATTCCAATGGACAATTGTATTCCAAATTTATTAAAAAGAGGAGTCACCGATTTATCAATGGGGGCATGCTCGTCGAACATGAGTAAAGAGCCGCCATTTGAAACCCATTCTTGTAATGCACTTAATTCGTCAGGAGTAAAGGTGATTTCATCTGTTACTTGATTTTTCGAACCAAATGTAAAAGGCATTGCAGGAAAGATGACCAGCATTTTATATTTTGACAAATAGGCTTTCGTAAATTTCATCGAATCTACGCTCACCTGATATCCGTCAGCCGTTGCTACATCTATCAATGGTTTTGCCAAACCCAAATCCACGATAAAATTGTAATGGCCTCTGTCGAATAAAACCTTAGGGCCTTTGCCTTTTGAGTATTTTGGATGCGCGACGCTAGCATCGAAAGGGCTGTCGTTTAACATTTGGCCTTGAACGGCGATGTTTATCACCAAGCAAATAGTCAGTAAGGTAGATTTCATAGGCACAGGTTTTATTTGATTAAGAAGTAAATTAGATAAAATTCTGATAATTTACCTACATGTTAAATTACAAAGATGTTACTATTCATCTCGACCTTTTACCGTCAGGTGAAAACTTTATTGAGGTGGAGGCGAAGGATTATACGGAGGAGTTTTCATTCGTTGAACTTCAGGCACATTGCCAAAGTCTTTTTGAACAATTAGGAATCAATCCGGATGATGTTTTAAGATCTGGTTATTTATCGTATTAATATGAAGGCAAAAAAAATACTCATCTCAGGCGCAAGCATCGCTGGCCCAACCCTCGCTTTTTGGTTACACCGATATGGTTTTGACGTCACGATTGTAGAGCGTGCGGAATCATTACGTTTAGGGGGGCAAAACGTCGACATCAAGGGAGCCGCCCAAAAAATTGCCCAATGGATGGGCATCGAAGAGGAGATTCGAGCAGCGGATACGGGGGAATTAGGGGTTTTATTTGTTGATAAAAATAATGTCACCAAGGCCGCTTTACCGAAAGGCGAATCCAATTTGGGAACGAGTGAATTAGAAATTCTTCGTGGGGACTTAGTGATGATTTTATACGAGCATACGAAGGAAAATGTCGAGTATCTTTTTGGCAATCAAATTATCGCGCTCGATGAACATCAAGATGGGGTAAAAGTCACTTTTCAAAACGGTGAAATCCGTGATTTTGATTTAGTTATTTGTGCGGATGGGATTCGTTCGCGGACGCGGAGTTTGATTTTTGGCGATGAGCCTGTCGTAAAACCGGTGGGACTTTATGTTTCCTATTTTACGATTCCCAGAACAGCTACTGATAGTCGATGGGCTCGCTGGTATAATGCGACTGACGCCCGCGTGATATTCATGCGCCCTGACAACGAAGGCACCATACGTGCGTCTTTTTCGTTTATGTCGGAACCTAAGGGTTACGAAAAACTGTCACAAGAGGAGCAAAAAGCCTTGTTGCAGGAAAAATTTGCGGATGCTGGTTGGGAAGCTAAACGGGCATTAGCGGAATTAGATAACAATGCGGACGTTTATTTTGACGCCATCAGCCAGGTTTTCGCACCCCGTTGGTCCGAAGGCCGTTGTGCCATGACTGGCGACGCTGCCTTTTGTCCCTCCCCATTAACTGGAATGGGCGTTAGTTTGTCGGTGGTGGGTGCGTATATATTAGCGGGGGAATTATCTCGCCATGACGATCATAGCGATGCCTTTGCCGCTTACGACAAAGCGTTCAGGCCTTATGTGACGGAAATCCAAAAACTTCCTCCGGGTGTTCCTAGGCTAGCTCACCCTAAAACGAAGCTCGGAATATTCTTCTTGAACACGATTCTCAACTTGATTTCGAGTAAGTTCGTGAAAAAAATTGGGCAGCTATTTTCCGATAAGAATAAGTCCTCGACGGACGATACGATTGAGTTGGAGGAGTATGGGAAATAGTGTTTTATAATAATGCATGCAGGTAATCTGCAGTATCTTTTAATCCATTTTTTCGACAAATATCTAATACCTGATATTCGTCTAAATCGGGATTTTTCTTGTGTGAAACCATCATTTGAAAAGCGGCTAGTGCTATTTCATGGTTAAGATCAATGAGATCAGTTAAAAAGTCGTCTGCGTTTTTGGCCGCGATATTGAAGCCTTTCAAATACGATTCTGGGAAGTCTTTTAAATTATTTGTTACGATGATGTCAGCATTAGATTTAATCGCTGCTGCTAATACATGACGGTCTTTTAAATCGGGGAGTTTTAATGTTTTCGTTATAGATTCATAGTCTTGAACCATAGCTCCGGCAAATGCCAAATTTACATTTTCAATGCGCTTTAGTATTTCTGCTTCTGAAACATTTTTTCGCCTCATAACATCAGCCCATTCCGTAAAAATATCAGGACTCCATTTGGGCGTATATAATTCATAGTGGGCAAACCATAGGAGGATATCCCGGGTCAAGATCGGATAAATGACATTAGTGTCCAGAAAGCAGGTAAACTTAACGCTATGAATCATACAGCCCGAGGTCTTCATCCATTTTCATCATGTCGATAATTCGCGCTCGTTGTTTGGAATACATGTGGGCTTTGTATTGCGTAATATCTTCGAATTTAATTCGACGATGCTTTCCTACTTTGATAAAAGGAATTTCTCCACTTTCTAGCAATGAAATCAAATGGGGTCTTGAGCATCCCAATAATTCGGATGCCGCCTGTGTAGTCATTTCTGTTGCTATGGGAACGATGGAAATGGGTTTACCTTGACTTGTTGCTTTTAGGATTGTTGCCAAAAGCTTTAAGGCCTTTAGCGGAACCCTGATTTTTTCAGAGGTTTCTTCAATTTCAATTTCTGGGTTTGTTGCATGAAGGGATTCCAAAGTCGCAGATAGCGCTTCATAGGATTCTTTCGCAACCCTTTGCTCCTCTTTAGTGGGTCTACTTATTCTTGCTTCGGCTTCCATTTGTTTAAGTTGATTTACGAAATTAAATGAAATAACTGAATTAAACGAAATAAATGAAAATATTTTATTTTGTTACGTTGGACGATAGATGTCGATTAGTTTGTGAATATGCTATTTCTTTGGACTAGTTTTTATATCCCATCGAAAGCCCTACATCACCCTTCACATCTAGCTTAACGTCCACCGATTTATCAGACGAATTTTCAATTCGAAGAGCGGTATTTTTCCCTACTTTAAGTTTCACATTTGCGGCAGGTTGTAAGGTTAAAGGTGAATGACGTCCCCCATCGATTGGATATTGCCAAACCGTTAATGGAGAAGTCGAAGTATTAGTCACACTCGCAGTAAAACGGCCATGCTTATTATTTCCTAGAATAAACGCATCGTTCGCCTGAATAGTAGTAGTGGAATGAAGCATATTGCAAGCAGAAAGGAAGATTCCGGTTATCAGGATGCTAAAAATGGATTTGATCATTTTAGTTTGTTTAGTAGCTTAACGGCATTTAGGAGGAAAAGTTTTAGCTTTGAGAATTATAAAATGACCTGATGTTTACCCTTGACCAAATAACCTCCGCCCACAGCCTCGTCAAATCAGGGGCCGATTTCCCTCCATATGTTCGCGACTTGAAAGCATTAGGTGTCATGAATTACATAGCTTTTGTGGCGGATGGGCACATCGATTATTTTGGCGCGGAAGAGTATCTAGTGCAGGCTACCGGAAAATATGAGGCTTTGGCCAAAGCAAAAACTGCCAACATCCCCTTATTTAAATCAGAGCTAATAGCCCACCAACAAGGCAAAACAGACTACCCCACTTTCATTCAGATGTGCGCTGAAACGGGCATAGAAAAGAGGGAAGTTAACCTCGAAAAATTAACCTGTACCTATTTCGATATCGCAGGAAATGAAGTAGTAACCGAACAAATCCCCACCTAAAATGAAACACTTTTTCTTCATTCTATTTCTGCTAATGTCTAGCCAAATCTATGCGCAGGAATCCAATCGCATGCACCGCATTGCGAAAATCAAAGTTGATGCGAAGCAACTCGACGTCTACAAATCGCTTTTAAATGAGCAGATGAATGCCGCGATAAAAGTGGAACCTGGCGTTTTATCGTACACAGCGGTGGCGGATAAAAAAGATGCGACAAGCATCATTATTTTCGAAGTTTATGCGAGTGTAGAAGCCTACCAGTCTCACATTTTAACGCCCCATTTTAAGAAATACAAAGATGCGGTAAAGGACATGGTTTTGTCACTCGAACTGATCGATACGGACGTCGTTTGCTTAGCTAAGAAAGATAATTTCTGATGAAATCATTCAAAGAATCCTTGTCGCAATCTGCTCCTGATCCGCAACTTTCGACTATTCTAAAAAGTCTTTGGTATGATGCCAAAGGAGACTGGGATCAAGCTCACGCCCTCATCGATCAGCTCGCTGATCGTGATTCAGCTTGGGTTCATGCCTATTTGCACCGCAAGGAGGGGGACATTTGGAATGCAGATTATTGGTATGCCCGCGCTAAGAAAACGCGTCCGACATATTCGTTGGATGAAGAATGGGCGAACTTAGTTTCTTATTTTTTTAACACCTAAGAAGGAATTCTTTGCTTGGATCATCTAAGTGAATAGTAAGCAATTCTGCTTCAATTATTTACTAATCATCCTCCTATGTGGCGTTTCCTATCCATTCTTTTGTTGATTTCATTCAACGCTTTTACGCAAAACAACACCCAAACCATACGTGGTGTTATTACTGACAAACTTTCTCAAACACCCATTCCGGGGGCCAGCATTCAAATTGCATCTTTGCAAAAAGGAGTGGCAACGGATAGTTTGGGCCAATTTAGTTTGAAAAACATTCCCCCTAATCGCTATGAAATTAAGGTTACTTGCGTGGGATATAAAAACGTTACGCTTCCGAATGTGATTGTGATTTCTGGGAAAGAAGTAATCCTAGATATTCAATTAGAAGAGTTGTTTAATCAACTCAGCGAAGTCGTTGTTAAAGCCAGTAACAAAGGCGGAACGATAAATAAATTAGCGAGTGTTAGCGCTCGAACGTTTTCGATGGAAGAGGTGAATCGTTATGCGGGAGGTCGTTCAGATCCAGCGCGTTTAGCCGCAAATTTTGCTGGCGTTTCTGCGCCGGACGACAGCCGAAATGATATCGTTATTCGGGGCAATTCTCCGGTGGGTGTTTTGTGGCGAATCGATGGAATGAATGTGACTAACCCGAACCATTTTGCCTCCGTGGGTACGACGGGTGGAGCCGTAAGTGCTCTTAATACGAATCTCTTAAAAAATTCGGATTTCTTTACCTCTGCTTTTCCCGCAGAATATGGGAATGCGACGGCCGGTGTTTTTGATTTAGGCTTCCGTTCTGGGAATAATAAAAAGAGAGAGACCACTTTACAAATGGGCGTTATAACCGGTTTAGAAGCGACGACAGAAGGGCCATTTTCAAAGAAAAGTGACGCATCTTATGTGGTGGGATATCGCTATTCATTAGCAGGAGTCGCACAAAAAATGGGCGTTGACATCGGTACCACCGCCTTGCCGTCATACCAAGACTTGTCTTTTAAAGTGGCGAGCGGCAATAGTAAATATGGCAAATTTTCCTTGTTTGGGATTTTGGCAAACAGTACGATTGAAATCAGTGGAGGGAGTTCTAGTAGCTTATATGGGAACGGAAATCAGGTCGACTTTGCGAGTAAAATAGGAATCACAGGCTTGAATCACTTTAAGCAATTGACATCAAAGTCATACATTACCTCGACCTTGGGCGTAAGCTACTCTAGCAATGACCAAACGTCCTATGATTTTGACCGAAACGACAACCTCGACTTTATTAAAGAGGTAAATAATGTAGCTCGAACGAGCTATAATTTTAGTTCCACTTACCATTCAAAACTAAATGCACGGACCTTTATTAAGATGGGAATTCGAAACGAAGTGATTGATCTGTATTTGAATTATAAAACTAAAAATAGGGCTAGAGACACCTATATGCAGCTTTGGGATTATAATAGTAGCACGAACCTTGTCCAAGCATTTGCTCACGTTAAATACGATGTTAGCGAAAGATTGACGATGAATGCGGGTTTGAATACCCAATTATTTTCGTTGAATAATTCTACTTCTGTGGAGCCACGTTTGGGCTTGATTTATGCAACGTCGGATAATAGTAGTTTGAATTTTGGCTACGGATTGAATGCCCAACTGCAGCCGATCAATGTCTATTTTTTAGCGAGCACAAACCCGAGCGGAAGCAAGAGTTACACAAATCAAGGTTTGGACTTTACGAAAAGTCACCACTTGGTTTTAGGTTATAATGTTCAACCTTGGAAGGACTGGAGAATTAAGACGGAGGCGTATTACCAGTCTATTTATAATGTTCCGGTTACGTCATATTCTAGCAGTTATTCGATGTTGAATACGGGGGCGACATTTAAAGCAGATTTACAGGATAGTTTGGTTAATGAAGGAACGGGCAAGAATTATGGCCTTGAATTAACGGTGGAGAAGTTTTTCAGCGACGGGTATTATGGCCTATTTACGACCTCCTTGTATGATTCAAAATATGTCGCCAGTGATGGCATTGAACGAAATACAGCCTTTAATGGCAAGTATATTTTTAATGTATTAGGGGGAAAAGAGTGGACGGTAGGTCGCGTGGGTCGAAATAAGATTTCGATTGATGTAAAATATACGAATGCAGGAGGGCGGGCTTATACTCCGATAGACCTATTGAAGTCTAAAGCAACCGGTCGAGAACAACTATCTTCTGAGGAGTATTCGAGTTTCTATGAAAATTATTACCGGGTAGATTTCAAGGTAGGATACACCTTAAATAGCGCGAACAAAAACCGTTCACATACGGTCTCGTTAGATTTGCAAAATGTGACGAATCACAAGAATATTTTTTCGCAGAATTATGACAATAAAAGCCAAAGCATCAACACGAAATACCAATTAGGCTTCTTCCCTAATGTGGTGTATAAATTGCAGTTTTAACGACTCGACCTAGGTCCCATAAAACCAAAGTTAGAACTCGTTAAAATCTTTTCCACTAAGCGATCAAAGGCCTTAATTTGAGGGCCTTTGCATAGTCCGCGGATATCGCGAAAGTGGGCATAATTCAAAGAATCTAATTTTCCGTAAGTCGCTGTTAACTGTTGCAGGGCTTGCGGATTTTTATTTTCAAATTGGTAATAGGCTTTTTTAGCATCGGCAATCTCTTTTCTAATTTGGGCTGATTGGTCTTGGTGATTTTTGACGTAGCCGGCGTAAATCCTCCGCTGCTGTTCATTGAATTGTAGTTCGTCGGCGATGACATTTTTTAATTGTGGGCCGCCAGGAAAGGGACGATGTTGGAATTCGTTGAAAACAAAAAATCCGAGCGCTAGCACATTAATGAACAGGCCAATACCAAATACCCAAGTCCACACTTTTTTGCGTTGGTTTACCATGATTTTAATAGGTTAAATTGTTTGCGGCGTAGGATTTAGCTACGGATTCCAGTTGAATTTGGGCGATTTCTTGTTGCGTTTGTTTCCCAGCATAAAATAGGGCACCGGAGAAAAATATCGCGACGAAGCTCGCCGCCGCCATCCAGCGCATCGACTCGCTTTGCTCTTTTTCTTGCATGGCATCAAACATATGATCTAACACCTCTGTTTGATTTTTCCACTGTAGGCCTTGAAGGACCTGCAATTGTTCGTCTAATGGGTCTTCTTTCATTTCAATTCTTTTTTAATGTTTTCTTTCGCACGACTGACGAGCGATTCTATAGCTTTGATACTTAAGTTCATCAATTCACTGGCCTCGGCATACGACATTTCATCTAATTTTATCAGCGTAAAGGCGACGCGTTGGTTTGGATTTAATCGGTCAATGGCGCGGTAAAGTGACAGCGCTTTTTCTTTATTTTCTAATTGAATATCCGGGTGGAGTTCCGTGGACTCATAGCTTTTAGATTCGTTTGGCATCCACCAGGGCAATAATTCCCGCCACTGCGATCGTCTTTTTTCTTTTCGTAGCTTTTCTAAAGCCTTGTTTATCGCAATCCGAATAATCCACGTACTCAACGAAGATTGACTCTTAAAAGATTTGATCGACTCATAGACTTGAATAAAGGTCTCTTGACACACATCCTCTGCCTCTTCACGGTTTCTCAGAATCTGCATGGCGTGATGGAACACCCGACCTTGGTATTCTTTTACCAAAGTCCGGAATGCCACCTCGTCACCCGAAATCAAATCCCTAATTTTCCGATCCATTCTTCAATCATACCTTAGATGTTTCTGCTTTCCAAATTCTTCGGTTGAAATAAAAATATTTTTTTACCGAAGGAAATGTAGATGTGGCGCATCTAAGAACAAAAAAGCAAACCTCATGTTAAGCAAATCCATTAAAATAATCTTCAGCTGTTTATTATTAACAGCTTGTTCGCAATCGGAAGATATTAGCCCATCTAATGCTACAGACGTCATTTTAGAGGTTGATCCTACGCTTTTTATCCCAGCAGGTTTAGTGGGAACTATCACTAAAGTGGAAAAAACACTTTCAAATGGGACTACCACGATGTGCTATAAAATCACCACTTCTAAAACACCTACGGATCATGTAATGGGTCCTTGGTGTCCCACTAATGCGTCGGATGATGCTAGTAAAGGTGGGCTTTGGTTTGAAAAAGGCAATATCTATGATGTGGATGGAGCGTTTGTTAAAAATTTGGCCACTTTTTATAATGATTCAAAATGGAATCTAATAAGAAGCGACGGAACCATTAAAGTGACAAACACGAAAGAAGCTTGCCAGGCTGCTGCACGTCCTGACGTAGATCCACAATACAATAATTATTGCGTGGAATGTCAACCCACCTATTTCTCTAACATTAAATTAACGTATTATATTCCTGTTAAACCGATTAAAACGAACGGGACAACAACTTTAGGTGGCGGAGCTCCGGGCGGTATGGTAGGAGTTGCATTTAACGGAATTAATTTTGATCCACCCGCACCTACACAGGCTATTTTAGGGGCTTACACCTTAGCTCCAATGGATGACGCAGGCGGTCACGTCAATGGGGCAACGGGTTATCATTACCATGCTGCTACCGGGAAAAGCAAGAAAGTAGAACAAGTAGATGGACATGCCGCGATGATAGGGTATGCGATGGACGGTTTTGGGTTGTATGAACTGCTGGATAAAACCAATAAAGAACCGACAGATTTAGACGCTTGTCGCGGACATTATGACACGACCAGAGGTTATCATTATCATGTGGCCAAAGCAGGAAGTAATAGTTTCATCGGCTGTTTTCATGGCGCGCAAGGAAGCGTTGAAATAACCACTAATTAATGCGTGGCCTACTAATTTTACTGTTTTTTTTGCCCCTAGGTGTTTTTGGACATAGTTCACAAATCTCCACTTTTGCACTTGTTAAAGACTTAAAAGGACAATGGACTGTTCACCTCAGTGCGTCATTAGAGGCTTTTGAAAGTGCGTTAGGAAACAAAAAATTTAGCTCTGCTGAAGCTTTTCAAAAAGAGCTAATTCAGCAGGTCAAAAGCGACATTAAAATCAAGTCGGGGGTTCTACAATCTGTAAACTTAAACGATGGTCAATGTCATTTAGGCCATCAAACGGATTTGAAATTTACATTAAGTGGTTTATCAGCTGAAGCATCTACTATTTCTGTGGAAAATGAGTTCTTTAAAGAACTGAACAGCCATTTTATGGTATTTAAAGTCATTAATGGAGCCACAGAATCGAATCAATTCGTACTGCAATCTTCGAATCATTTTTCAGCTCAGGTACACATTCAGCCTACGGGTATCATAGTAGATTCTGAGCAGGCGTTTAACTATTATTATCTCCTTTTTATTGCTCCTATTGTATTACTTCTCTTACTTAAATATCCCATGAAAAAATCCATAAGCGTAGTTACGTTAGCCACGTTATTTTTCGCCTGTTCTACAGATGATTCTACTGTTACTCCAGCTGCCTCATCAGCCGAAGTTCCAGCCGTATATAAGAAAATCTATGGCGCATCCAGTGTGACGAGTGATAGGACGACTATTTCCATCAAAGTAAACGGGTTGCCGGATCATAAAAGCCCTTATTATGCAACGACCAATAGTCTATATCAGTCGTATTCCGGGCTTACTTTTGGAGGATATATTTTTGAAAAAAATCCGAATTCCATTATCGAACAATCGGCTACTTTCAAAATTCCTGTTAACCCAGTGATGGCAACAAATCATGCAGCAACACCTTTAGGTCCCATCGGTATTGCTTTAAATGGCGTACCATTTTTCAATCAATATGCCGGCCCGAACAACCAAGAACTAAAGGGAGAAATGGCGGGATTTGATCAGTTTTATGGTCATCCACAAAACTCAGGGGTATACCACTACCACGTGGAACCGTTGCATCTAACCACCGTTAAGTCTACTAAATCCGGCCTTCTGGGATTCCTTTTGGACGGATTCCCGGTATATGGACCGCAAGAAGAAACGGGTTCTGCGGTGACGAATGCAAATTTAGATGTGTACCATGGACATAGCCATGCCACGGTAGATTATCCCAATGGAATTTACCATTACCATTTTACGTCAGAAGCTCCTTATTTAAATGGTAATGGTTTTTATGGAACGCCGGGAACTCTTACACAATAATGATGAGATACGCTGTACTTCTTCTTTTTTTTTGGAGCTGTTCTAAATCAGAGCCGAAAACCGTAGTCGAAAAAAAGTATTTCCTATCTGGTCAGATTAGGGAAATTCGATACATCCAAAATGGAGTAAGGCAGGGTATGCAAACGGCGTTTTGGGAGAATGGCAAGAAGCGTTTTGAATACACTGCGGTTAATGATGCATACGAAGGAGAGCTTAAAGAATGGGCTGAAAATGGACAACTTTTTCACTTAGCCCATTACAAAAATGGACAAGAAGACGGGGTCCAAAAGATGTGGCATGCAAACGGCAAAATTCGTTCGAATTTTGTGATCATAAATGGTCGCCGATACGGTTTATTAGGCACTAAAAACTGCAAGAATCGGGATGAGAAATTATTGGCTTATTAGTATTTTCTTAGTGGCTTGTTCGGAAACCCCTGTTTCGAAAATTCCTTTTTATAACACCCCTGATTTCAATCCCTATTTTATCAGTGAGGCGGAGGCTAGTTCGAAAATTACGCACCGCATTAAACCTTTTGCCTTTTATAATCAAGACAGTACATTATTCCGCAGTGAATCACTTCAAGGAAAAGTGTACGTGGCGAACTTCATTTTTACGCGCTGCAGCAATATATGTCCTGATATGACTGCTCAAATGAAGCGCATCGAAAAAGCTTTTAAGTCAAATTCAACTGTAGCCCTTGTTTCTTTTACCGTAACGCCTTGGTTCGACGATGTGAAGACACTGCGTAAATTTGGCGAAAAATTCCAAATCTCCTCATCGAATTGGTCTTTGTTAACGGGCCCCAAAGCATCCATCTACACCCTTGCCCGCCAATCCTTTTTTGCAGAAGAGTCTATCGGTTATAATAAGGATACAAACGAGTTTTTACACACGGAGCACATCATTTTAGTGGATCAAAAAGGCCGCATTCGCGGGATTTATAATGGTACGATTCCCTTTGATGCAGATCAATGCATAGAGGACATGAAATTGCTTTTGCAGGAGTAAGGGCTTATTTTATCGAAAAAATACATTAACTTGAATTTTCAACAAAATTTTTAATTCAGTACCTATGAAAATCAAATCAATAGTAGCGGTATGTGCCATGTTGGCTATGACCCTATTCTCCTTCAAAGCAACGGATAAAGAGGTTCAATCAGACAAGCGTTTTGGCGGATTAGCCTTGTATACGGTTCGCGATGCGATGAAAGATGCGCGTGCAACATTAGAAAAAGTAGCACAAGCGGGCTATGTAAACGTAGAATCTGCGGGTTACAACAATGGTAAATTCTACAATTTATCTCCAGCGGATTTCAAATCATTGTTAGATGAAATGAAATTAACGCCTATTTCTGCTCACCAAGGAACGGTTACTTTTGAAAATATCGATCAACAAATCGCCGATTTAAAAGCAGCAGGATTCAAGTACTTTGTCATTCCAGTTCCTCCTATGGGATTGTTTACATTTGATAATGTGAATAAGCGTATGGCGATGAAAGGTGGCGCGAAGAATTTGGCAGAAATCTTAGACAAATTAGGCGAGAAATGTACGGCTGGTGGCTTGCAGTTATTGTACCACAACCACGATTTCGAATTCAGAAAAGATGCAGAGGGTATTGTACCAATCGAATACCTTTTAGAGCATTGCAATCCGAAGAACGTTAATTTCCAAATGGATTTATATTGGGTGACTAAAGCTGAAGCAGATCCAGTGGATTATTTCAAGCGCTATCCAGGACGTTTCAAAATTTGGCACGTAAAGGATATGGATGATCAAGGTCGTTTCGCTCCAGTAGGAAATGGAAAGATTGATTTCAAACGTATTTTAGACAACAAGAAATTGTCAGGCATGCAATACTATTTCGTAGAGCAAGATGCTTGTTTCAATGAAACGGCTTTAGAAGCGATCGTAATCAGCCATAAGGGTTTAGAAAAGATAGGATTTAAGTAATCTTAGTGTACTTTTGCGACCGTTATGGAAAATGATACAGTAGTACAGTTTCGGTCTTTGTGTCCAGTAGCAACCGGTTTGGATGTTTTTGGGGATAAATGGACCTTGTTGATTCTGCGAGACATGTTGTTTCTTCATAAGTCTACGTTTAATGAATTCAAGGCTGCACCAGAATTAATGCCGAGTAAAATGCTTTCGAATAGGCTTAAAAAACTGGAATCACTTGGATATCTAAGTAGAAAAAAAGGAGAAGTCAACAAGAAAAATGTGCATTACCTTTTAGAAGAAAAAGGGATGGAAACATTTCCCATCATGGTAGAAATCGCGTTGTTTACCACCGATTTTTATTATGATCATTTAGGAGATACGTATACCGAAGTGGTAAAAACGCGTATGAAAAACGACAAGGATAACTACATCAATGAGATGATTGAAAGTTATAAGTCGTTTAAAGAATCCCTCGTTATTTAGAATATAGAAATTCGATTTTGAAGAGCCTCCGGAATTTTCCGGGGGCTTTTTTTGTTGCTTTATTTTTTGGAAAATAATCTAGAAAATGTTTTTAGTATCAAAATGATACTTATATTTGGCAAACATAACAATTCTAAATTATACTATGAAAAAATTACTACTACCCCTGATGGTCATCGCTACGATGTTTGCCTGTTCATCACCAGAAACAAAAACGGCTGATGCTTCAACATCATCAGATGCCCATTCTGGAACGTTTTCCTCACAAGATGAAAAGTCTGCAAAGGTGAAAGAGCTTTTGGAAGCTTACATGAAGAATGATTCCACTAAGATTTATGAGTACTATGTAGATACCGTTCAGATTTACGATCAAATGGCCGCAAACCAAGAAGGCGGGAAAACGAAAGCCAATCCAGGTGGGCGCGCAGGTTTTGCTGCAAATGAGCGCATGAACCATGATTTTTATTCGAACATCAAGGTAACTACGGACAAAATCATGACTTTAAAATTTGCGAATGGAGAAGAACATACAGGAGTTTGGTGTGTGTGGACGGGTAAAGGAAAGTTTACTAATAATGAAGTTTCTGCACCATTACACCTTGCTTTTATTTGGCAAGGAGATAAAATCGTTCGCGAATACCGCTTCTTTGACCCTGCTACATTGTATGAAGAAGTTGCAGCGTCACAAAAGAAATAAAATTGGTTTAGGGTTTGATGAAAAGGGGGGCAATGTGTCCCTCTTTTTCTTTGTGCTCTAGTCGTTTTCACTATGACTAATCTGTCTTCCCCTTAAACAGCGCCCAAATCGCCATGCAATGTCCATGGCCTAATTCAAACTCTTCTTTTAGCCAATTAGTGACGTCTGTTGCTTTAACCGTGGCTACAAGTTTCCTGTTTTGCAGAAAGCCTTTTTGTTCGGCTAAGGCTTTTAAATCTTCTGGACTTTTACCGGTTTTGGCTTGAATATTATCGAGGTAGGCTTGGAATGACATAATGTTAGTACTTTTGGTGCGCTAAATTATTCAAAAAATGAGCCTTATAAAAGAACTTATATCCCTTTACGATCGCGACCTGAAGGCGCTTCGCAACGAAATCGAATCTTACCCGGATGATGCTTCGGTTTGGAAAAAGACTCCAGGAATTTCTAATCCCGGTGGCAATGTATTTCTGCATTTAATGGGGAATTTGAACACGTTTTTGGGGGCAGTTTATGCGAATACCGGCTATGTTCGTGATCGTCCGCTTGAGTTTTCGGCAACGGGAATTTCTCGAGCAAAGTTACTAGCTATGTTGGATGAAATTCATCCGATTGTGTTGCAGGTGTTGCGGGATTTTCCATCTGAAAATCTGGGGGAAATCTATCCCATCAAGATTTTCGATGAAGAGAAAACGGTCTCTTATATTTTTATTCATTTGGAGACGCATTTGGCGTATCATTTAGGCCAAATAAATTACCACCGACGCATCCTATCTTAATTCACAAACTTCACATTCAATCCCACGTACCAAGTCCTTCCATCAGCCGGTAAAATTCCTGGACCAGGATATCCGCCAGATCTTCTCGTAAAGTAGCGCGTATCGGTTAAGTTATTAACCCCAAATTTCAGCTGGGCATACTTTTTAAACTTGTAAGAACCTGAAATATCTTGTACCTGGTAAGCAGGAATTAAACCTGTTGTCGCTGCTGCATTAGCCGATATGGTATTGCTCGCATCCGCAAAGGCCTGACCAATGTCGCTGATTTGCCAGCTCAAAGTAAGTCCCTTTTTTGAATAAGTAATTCCATAGCGATTGATTTTTTCAGGGGCGTTTTCCACTCTTTTCCCGGCTAAATTTCCTTCCACAATTTGACCGCTTACCACTGAGGTAGTTTTGAAATCAAGGTAGCGCGCCTGGATGGCAGCGATGGAGGCAAAAACGGAAATATTACCGATTTTCGATCCCCTTAACCACCCGGTAGTGGGGCTAAATTCGATGTAGGCCTCTGCTCCTTTGGAAACCGAATGACCCAGGTTCGTGCGGTACTGATAGATTTTTCCCTCCGTGTTTGTACGCGAAATAGTTCCTACACGATTATCGTAATTGAGGTAGAAATAGTCGACGTCAAAGGTTAAATAATTGCCTACTTCTCCTCGGTAACCTAGGTCAAAATTGAAGCCTTTCGCATCCGATAAATTGGGGTCAATTACGTCCGTAGTAGCAGGAGGCAATAGGTCAGAAGCTAATACCGGGCGATATGCTTGTGCGATGTTACTGTAGAGTTTAGTGTTAGCGCTCAGCTTATATTCCGTGCCTGCACCTAGCAAAACGAATGATCTTCCTCGTGAACTAGGTGTGACTGCAATGGGCGAACCGGTAGTGCTTAGCCCGGATTGTCCCGTCATGTGTGTTTCGATTTGTTCCAAACGGGCACCTAAAGTGACTAGGATCCGGTCAGATGGCCGTAAAATCGTCTCAGCAAAAGCGGCATAGTTGGTATTTTGGAAAACTAGGTCGCGCGTATACAATCCTTGAATGTCAAAGTCCATACCGCTTCCATTGCTCCCTACACCCAGTTGTTTACGTTTGATTTCTCCCGAGAAATACCGCAAACCTGTAGCCATTGTATTCTTCCATGACCCTATTTGATAGTTTACTAGGTAGCGTAATTCCGTACCATTTGTTTGGTAATAATCTCGGTCAACCTGGCGATTTCCTTTCGGATCCACTTCTGTAATCGGTTTAGTGAAACCGATAGAACTACGTTCTGCCGATGTCCCAAAATACTTTAAACTCAGTTTAGAATCCGCATTAATGACATAGTCAGCGGTCAACGCATAGATGAACCAAGGGTTACTAAACCAATTTCTGGCGCGCTTACTTTGCTGTGCATTGAGGGCAAATTCTGTATCGGTCAAACCGCCGGCTTGTTGACTCTGCGTGTACATGTAGGTCATTTGCCCGCCTACTTTCAGTTTATTTGAAATGGCGTAAGATAATTCTGCGTGCGAGTGGTCCGTGTTAAAATAGGAGTTTTGGCGCCATCCATTTCCTACGCGTTTTTGGTAGTAGGTTGTATAGCTTAAACGTCCAGCGGTTCCACCTACATAATTAAAAGAGCTGAAGAGGCCATTGTTTCCGGTGGTGTTTTGGCTTTCAACGACCAGCTTAGTAGAGAGGTCAGGCTTGCGAAGAACGAAATTCATCAGCCCCCCAAACTGTGGTCCATATTGCAATGAACTTGCCCCTCGAATGATCTCAATGCGGTCAACCACCTCCATCGGTGGTGTATAATAGGCTTCTGGATAGCCCATCGGGTCTGGAGTGATATCGTAACCGTCCATTCGCACATTGAATTCCCAAGAGCGATTAGGAGAAAGACCTCGCGAGGCCACCCCTAATTGAATCCCTGAACCATCACTTTCCCAAACCGAAATTCCGGGTGTTCTGGAGAAGATTTGGCGGGAATTATTCATCGCTAAATTCGCCTGTAAATTATCCAGCAGAATCACCTCATTTTTCTTCCCGGCCGTAATCGTGTATTCGTTAACTTGAGGTAAAAAGGTATTGCCTTTTACGCCCGATTGAGCCGTGACGGAAACGCCTTGTAGTTCTGTCACATCGCTTAGGGTAAAGTTTGCTACAAGCTGGTCTCCCTCTTTTATGCTGATTTCCTGTAATTGGGTTTTATAACCCACAAAACTCACTTTGATTGTATATTGTCCGGGCTTTAATCCCTTCAGGATATACTGGCCTTTTGCATTCGTTTGGACTCCCCTAACCGTTCCCTCTAAGGTGATTGATGCTCCAGGAAGAGGCTCTTTAGTTTCTGTTGAGATATGTCCTGAAATGGAAGCTAACTGGGCGAAGGAGTTGAATGAAAGTAGTAATACGAAGGCTAATAGCGTGTTTTTCATTTAAAGTTTATTTAGACTAATTTTAAATAGAGCACAAATGTAGGAAGCGATCTCGAGTTGCGCAACACTATTTAGAATTATTTTAAATAAGAATTTTTGCTAGTCGAGTATAGCAGGTTGTAATGAATAAGGTAAATTTGGTTTAACGATTTAAAAATGAAGAAGTTTGTCTTGGTTTTATTGCTTGGCTATATGCCGTTTATTCAAGCGCAACAGATAACCCTAAAGCAGTTATCCAACAACACATTTATTCATACCTCCTATTTACAAACAGATGATTTTGGCCATGTTCCTTGCAATGGTTTAGTGATTCGAAATGGCCAGCAGGCCCTTGTTTTTGATACCCCCACGGATGATAAAGGTGCAAAAGAATTAATTCGTCTGGTGCACGATTCCTTGCATTGTAAAGTCGTTATGGTTATTCCGACCCATTTTCACAACGATTGCTTAGGAGGCCTACAGGCTTTTCACGATGCCGGAATACCTTCCATAGCGAACGAATTAACGCTAGAATTAGCTAAAAATAGTCAGGTGGCTGTACCGGAATTTAGCTTTCATAAATCCTTTACCTTTAAAGTGGGAAAAGAAAAAGTGTTGATCAAGTTTTTAGGCCAAGGCCACACTCGGGATAATGTGGTGGGCTATTTTCCTAGCGAAAAGGTGTTGTTTGGGGGCTGTTTGATTAAAGAAATAGGCGCTTCTAAGGGTTATCTAGGAGATGCAAATGTGGAAGAATGGTCCGCAACAGTGAAAAGAGTTAAAAGGAAATTTCCCCGTGTGAAAGTGGTCGTGCCGGGTCATGGGGAAGCCGGGGATTCGAGTCTGCTTGATTATACCCGCAAACTATTCACAAAACAAAACTAAGTTTATCTGGTTAATAGCTTGAAAAATAGCTACTAAGATGAACATGAATCGCGAAGAGTTCTTACACAAATTATCTGGAGGTTTAGCCGCAACCTGCGTTGCTTGTTTGGCCGCCGCCTGTTCTTCAGAAAATCCTGGTCCTATTTCGCCGGCTACTGGATCCAATCCGACAGGAAATACCGCGGGGACCACAGTAAATTTAGATTCTGAGTTAAAAAATATCAATGATTTTGTTGCTAAAAACTCCACTATCATCATTCGCACCGCGTCCGGAAATGCCGTCACTAGTTTTTTAGCCTTCTCCTCGGTATGTCCTCACGCTGGAGCCACAGTAGAGTACAATAATTCTACCTCCTCCTTTTTATGTGCGGCCCATGGTTCCACCTTTAATTCTAATGGAGGTTTAGTGCAAGGTCCCGCGACTAAGGGACTCACGAAATTGACGGTTGAAATTACTGGGTCTACTTTAACGGTCAAGGCGTAAATTATTTTTATCTTTGATTTAGATAAAAATAATAACCCTATGAAAAAGTCTCTTGTTAAATCATTTGTTGCTTTAGCTCTATTAGCGTCTATGAGTTCATGCGCCACAGTACTTGGTGGAAGAGTTACGGAGTACCAACGTACAAAACCAGCACCAGGGAAACCTGCCAGAGAAATTAGAAGTGCAGCATTGATTGCTGATGTGATCTTGTTTTGGCCAGGTGCTATCGTTGACTTTGTAACCGGTGCGATTTACAGGCCACAATAATTTCGTCGACGAAAACCCTAGTTTCCATCGACTATTGGACTAAGTATTTGGTGATTCTGTGCGGAACTTTGGCCCAGTAAAAAAACCAACATCATATGAAAAAATACCTACCCATTTTAGTTGCAACACTACTTTTTACTTCCTGTAAAAAAGAGGAAGATATTCATCCGACAGATGACAACGAATTGATTACTCGTGTCGAGTTAAAATTTACAGATGTAACTGCAAAGACAACTCTTACCTATACTTTTCAAGACAAGGATGGGGATCCCAAAACCGCCCCGGAAAAGTTTGATAAAATCGTATTAAATAAGGGAGTAACCTATTCCGTTTCTGTAGGGGTTTATGACGATACGAAATCGCCAGTTGAAGATATTGCGGAGGAGATCGCTGAAGAATCAGATGTGCATTTATTTGTATATAAGGCTACACCGGCATCTTTATTAACGACGACTATTTTGGACAAAGATAAAAATGGTTTACCTATAGGTTTATCTTCCTCTATTTTGACTCAGTCTACAGCAGGAACGGGTAAATTAAATCTAATATTAAAACACCAACCTGAATTAAATGGGGTTCGTGTGAAGACGGGCCAGGAAGCCGGCGGAAGCACGGATATAGACTTGCTGTTTGATGTAGAAATAAAATAATTCCAGTGACTTAATTAGGAAGCCCTCATATGAGGGCTTTTTTTATGGTTAGCCTACAAGGTGTTCGTGGATTAAAAATTTATTTCATTAATTTGGACCAAATTCAAATAACGAATGAAAAAAGCACTTCTCATCATCTTCGGCCTAGTAGCCACTTCATTTTTAAGCCACGCGCAAAACGCTAAAGCACCTGCCGCCGTGCAGCCTAAAACAGCTGATTCTTCTGCCGCCAGGAAGCCCGCATCGAAGGCTAAATCTTACGATCAGGTAATCACCAAGGACGCTAAATCCAAGAAAGGATTATTCACCACGCATCAAATAGGCGATAAATTCTATTTCGAAATCCCGAAAAAACACTTGGGCAAAGACATGTTATTAGTTAGCCAAATCGCCAAACTTCCCACGGGTATTGGCGGAGGCTATGTGAATGCCGGAACCTCTTCGCACGAGCAATTGATCGTATGGGAAAAGTTCCAAGAAAAGATCTTAATCAAAATCAAATCCTATGCGGCAGTAGCCGCAGATTCATTGCCTATCAGTTTATCCGTAAAGGCAAATAATTACGAGCCTACGCTGTATATGTTTGACATTGAAACGTATAGCAAAGACTCTTCGAATGTCGTGATCGATGTGACCAAGTTTTATAGCAGTGACATTCCTGCGATGAGTGCATTAGATGCCTCTTTGCGCGTGACACACGGGGTAAGAAATTTAGATGCGTCTCGGAGTTTCATTCGTTCCATCAAATCATTCCCATTGAACATCGAGGTGTTACAAGATTTCACCTACAATGCTTCGAAACCATCTGCAACACCCTACACAGAGACCATCAGTTTGCAGATGAATCAGTCGATGATTTTATTGCCAGAGAAGCCGATGAAACCCCGTTTATTTGATGAGCGCGTGGGTTATTTCACCCAAAAGCAGTACGATTACTCTAGCGAGGAATTAAAATCCGTTCAAAAATCCTACATCCAACGCTGGCGCCTAGAGCCTAAAGATATGGCGGCTTACATGCGTGGCGAATTGGTGGAACCTATTAAGCCTATCGTTTATTACCTGGATCCAGCGACCCCGATGAAGCTTCGCAAGCACATGAAAAAAGGGGTGGAGAATTGGCAAAAAGCCTTTGAGGTTGCCGGGTTTAAAAATGCTATTATTTGCAAAGATCCACCGACCGCCGCGGAAGATCCAGATTTTTCACCAGAAGACATTCGGTATTCGGTGATTCGTTATGTGGCGAGTACTACTCGAAATGCAACAGGACCAAGCGTTAGTGACCCACGTTCTGGGGAGATTATTGAGAGTGACATTATTTGGTACCATAACCATTTGCGTTCGTACCGTAACCGGTTCTTGTTAGAAACCGGAGCTTCTAATCCGAATGCTCGTACGCTTAATACGCGCGAAGAGGACATTGGCGAAATGATGGAGATGGTGATTTCACATGAGGTGGGTCACGCTCTCGGTTTCCCACATAATATGGGCGCAAGTAGCTCTTATGAAGTGGAGAATTACCGCAAGGCAGATTTCACCAATAAAGAGGGGATCTCTGCTAGTATTATGGATTATGCGCGCTTTAATTACATCGCGCAGCCGGGTGATCAAGGGGTTCGCTATATTCGCAAAATGGGCCCATATGATGATTATGCCGTGAATTGGGGCTATCGGGTTTTACCAGACGCGGCTCGTCCAGAAGATGAAGTGCCTACGTTAGATAAGTGGATTGAGGCCAAAGCAGGGGATCCAAGATTCCGTTTTGGCAATCAAGGAACGACTTTTGATCCAAGTTCTCAAACGGAAGATATTGGAAATGATCCCATTCGTGCGAGTACCTATGGCGTGAAAAACTTGAAATATGTGGCTAAAAACCTAGCTGATTGGACGAGCAAAAAGACTAATGATTACGAGGATTTGATTGAATTAAATGATGAATTACTGAGTTCTTGGTCGCGTTATGTGGGCCACGTTACGACGATGGTGGGCGGCGTATATGAGCAATACGCTAAACCGAATCAAAACATTTCTTCCTATAATCCAGTACCGAAAGCGAGCCAACAAGCCGCTATTAACTGGATCATTTCAAATGTATTTACGAATGTGGATTGGTTGATTAATAGAGAAGTAGTGACCCACAACATGGCGGGTTATATCGATCGAATGAGAAGTCTACAAGTTAGTCCATTGAACCGCATGTTAAGTTTAGAGACTTTTGCGCGTTTGGATAACTCTGGTCTGACTACCCCAAATCATTACAAGACCATCGATCTTTTCCAAGATGTACGTGGAGGCATTTGGACTGAATTAGCAAGTGGCAAAAACATCGATCAATACCGTCGTAATTTACAAAAGGCCTACATTGAACGTATGAAAACGTTGATGACTGATCAGGCGCCTGCGCCTGCTGCTTTCGGTGGGCGCGAAACCTATCCTGTTGCACAATCCGATGTGCGCTCGATAGTACGTGGCGAATTGAAGGCGCTTCAGGCTAGTTTAGCGGCTTCGAAAGCGAAGTTTGCAGATAAAGAAGTGCGCTATCACTTGGATGATTGCTTAGAGCGCGTGAGTTTGATTTTGAATCCTAAGAAGTAGTTTTTAACAAGAAAAATTCGATGATTACCCCATTCAGAATATGCCAAATAAGATAGTGGCTTAATCGAATCAATAGTGAAGAAATAAAGCCACTCTTTTTCAGGTAAATCGCTTGTATTAAATTCATGGCAAAACCTGAAAGGAGCGCATATATGATAAACCAAAGTGGGCCACTTGGGAATTGTTCTAAAGGCTCACGTAAGGAAGTTAGAAGAGCGATTCCCCAAAACAGGGTGGGAATCGCTTTTTCATTTACATATCGATTTGAAAAAAACAGGACGATGCCAATGGGAATTAGTCGATAGAAAACCTCAATTTCAAAAGCCCCTGAAAAGAACAAAAACAGCGAGTAAGGAAATGGTTGCGTGTAGGGAGGGAGTACTTTGTGCGGAGGATGCTCTAACCCATATTCAACAATGAGTAAGTCTGTTAATCCAAAAGCCAATCCAATTAGCATTGGCATCCAAACTTTATTTTTTACCGAAATTTGGCTTTCCCAAAATTCAGGAATGCCAGCTTTGGGAATGAGGAAAATAAAAGGAATCCCAATGCACATAAAAAGCACATTTTCATAGTTCCAAATTCGCGGTGTGGCTATCTCAAAGGATGTTTGATGGCTAATGAAGATCCCTAGAATAGTTATAGCAAGGAATCCAAAGTAGATTACAAGCGAGCGGTTCATGGTTAGCGACTTTCTGCGTAGCTTTTAAAGTTATCTAAAATCATCTGCCAGCCGGCTTGTTGCATGTTCTCCAGGTTTTGATTTTCCGGCTCAAATTGTTCAGTTACTTTCGTGCCCATTTCGGTGGATGCGAAAGTAACCTTCATTTTACGGCCATCGCCGATAAGGATTTCGAGTGATTTTTGCTCCTCTATTTGTTGGAAAGTGCCCCAAAAATCAAAGCTCATCGACCCATCTCTTGCTGCCATCTCATAGTGAAATTCTCCACCGACTTGTAGGTCTGTTGTGGCTTTTGGGCAGTGCCAATCGGGAGAAGCAAAGTTCCAGTTTTGGATGTGTTCTGGAGAAGTCCATTTTTCCCAAACATGCGCGATGGGCGCATTTATCGTAGTTTCAATCGTAATGAAAGCCATTCTTATTTTTCTAATAAAGCGTTAACACACCAAAGCAATGGGCCTTGGCTGAGCAAATCTCCAACAATTCTTTTACGATCCCAAAAGTAGTAGTTTTTTCATCGTTATTTGGCCCCATCCATGGAGCTTTGTTTGGTTTTATCGGTTTGAGGCAAACGCCCTTTTGCGTTCGAAATTTTCAATACGACGGCATTCGGCCATCTGTTATTTGTGTAGAAGCGTTGGCCATTTACTGCGCTAATAGTTAAGCCTAATGGGCTAGCATGGACGTATGTTTTGGCATCAAAATCTTGCTTGTATTCCACCAGTTCGCTTTTGTAGCCCAAAATTTCTACTGTCGTTTTCTCGTTCCCAATCACATTCGAAAGCACAAAATGCTTGCGTTCCCCGTATTTCCAATCGTCCGGTGAAGAACGCAAAATGAAGGCATAGATGTATTTCTCATCGTTTGATTGTGTATACCAAACGCCCTCTTCCTTAATGATTGGCATGGGTTTCACGGCATAGATTGCCTCAGAATACGCGAAGTTCCAAAGCGCGATTTCACGCAGAATGGCCTCTTGCTCGATCTGAATTTCGCCATTCGGTTTAGGCCCTATATTTAGCAAGAAGTTCCCTCCTTTCGCCCGGATTTCTGCTAACATATTGATCACCGTTGTACCCGATTTTTGCGGATCATTCGTGGGTTTGTATTGCCAGTCCGTTCCCATCGTATAACAGGCCTCCCAAGGTCTAGGCAGTGAAGCATTCGGAGTCGTTTGTTCCGGCGTTTTCATCGCATCACGGGTGATAACTAAATCCGGATTGATTGACCAGGCAAATTCACGTAGACCATCGCCGGGGCCGTCGATGAATAGGATGTCAATTTTTCCGTATTGAGTAAGTAGCTCCTCCATTTGCGCCTTATCATATTCCATCAAACCCGGATTGGTCTTTGGATAATGGGCTGGATCTTGCGCTCGACCAATGGGCTGCTTGTGAGTATGTAAATAGTAGAAATCATCGGGGGAAAAGTAAAGTCCAACGGCTATGCCTTCGGCGCGGAATGCTTCTACGATTTCTTTTGTGATGTCCCTTTTAAACGGCGTGTTCATTACGTTGAATGGGGTCGTTTTCGTTTGGAACATCGCGAAACCCGCGTGGTGTTTGGCAGTGAATACCACGTATTTCATGCCGGCGAGCTTAGCTAGTTTCGCCCAGTCTTTGGGCCTAAACTGCTCCGGATTAAAAAAGCCCGGAAGCTCGTTGATGTATTTGTTCACATAGTCATCCGATGCGCCTGCCAGAGAATGGCTGATAACCGCACCTAAATTGACATCCACGTTCCAGTGAATAAACATCCCAAAACCCAAGTCTTGAAACCAATTCACACGCTCTGGTTTATTCGTCGTTTGCTGGGATAAGGCCGTGAAGCTGAGAAGGATAAGGAGGAAAATCTTTTTCATATAGGTAAAAGTCAAGATTCGAGTAAATCTACCTTTTTTATGGATAATTAGGTGCTTTAACTATATTTGCACAAACAAAATACAAGCACTATGATTATTGAACCTAGAATGAGAGGGTTTATCTGTTTGACATCACACCCGAAAGGTTGTGAAAAAAACGTCTTAAATCAAATTGACTATGTGAAGTCAAAGGGAGCCATCGATGGCCCTAAAAAAGTGCTTGTGATTGGAGCCTCGACAGGTTTTGGTTTAGCCTCTCGCATCACGAGTGCATTCGGATCGGATGCCGCGACGATAGGAGTTTTCTTTGAAAAAGCACCTGCAGAAGGCAAAACAGCTTCTCCAGGATATTATAATAGCCTCGCTTTCGAAGCAGCCGCAGGTAAAGCGGGTCTTTATGCGAAAAGCATTAACGGCGACGCGTTCTCTAACGAAGTAAAAGAGCAGACAATCGACTTAATCAAGGCGGATTTAGGCCAAGTGGATTTAGTAATCTACAGCTTAGCATCTCCGGTTCGCCAGCACCCGGTTACGGGCGTGTTACACCGTTCGGTTTTGAAGCCTATCGGTGATACGTTCACGGATAAAACGGTTGATTTCCACACGGGAATAGTTTCAGATGTGACGATTACACCTTGCAGCGATGAAGATATCGCGAATACGGTGGAAGTGATGGGTGGCGAAGACTGGCAGATGTGGATGGACGCCTTATTGAACGCGGGCGTTTTAGCGGAAGGTGCGATGACAGTTGCGTATTCGTACATTGGTCCAAAAGTAACGGAGCCAGTTTACCGCAAAGGAACAATCGGAATGGCGAAAGACCATTTAGAAGCGACGGCGTTTAAGATTACAGATGATTTGGCCAAAATAGGAGGCAAAGCCTTCGTTTCAGTGAACAAAGCCCTAGTAACGCAAGCAAGTTCAGCGATTCCAGTGATTCCCTTGTACATCTCTTTGCTTTACAAAATAATGAAGGCAGAAGGAACACACGAAGGTTGTATCGAGCAAATCCAACGCCTATTCAGCGCACGCCTTTATACAAACGGTTCGATTCCAGTAGACGAAAAGGGGCGTATCCGCATCGACGATTGGGAGATGAATCCAGAAGTTCAAAAAGAAGTGGCTGAATTATGGAAAGGAGCTACGACAGAAAACTTGACTGCGATTGGCGATTTAGCTGGTTATAAATCGGATTTCTTAAACTTATTTGGCTTCGGAATTGATGGCGTTGATTACGCTGCGGAGGCGAACGAAATGGTGGAGATTCCGGGATTGATTACGGTAGTGAAATAAAAAGAACTATATAAAGTCATAGTTAATTGGGTCAAAGTTGTGAAAAGCTCTGGCCCAATTTTATATATAAGAATATGAACATTTTCGAACGCATGCGTGCTGGCGGAATCATTCCGCATACTGACCCACAATGGGCGGAGGTTTGGGAGATCGTGAATCAAACGATTGCGCTTTCTGCTAAGCTGAATGCTTCAGGAAAAGTGGAGGAGATTCGCGCGATTTTATCTGAAATTTTAGGCCAAAGCATTGATCCATCGACGACGGTTTTAGCGCCTTTTTCAACCAATTTTGGGAAGCATACGACAATCGGGAAAAACGTGTTCATCAACCATGGTTGTTCGTTTTTAGACTTAGGTGGCATCACCATTGAGGACGATGTGTTGATCGGGCCGCAAGTGAAATTAGTGACTGAAAATCATCCGGTGGATCCTAGCAATCGCAAGAGCCTGGATGTGAAGTCTGTTCACATTGGGAAAAATGTTTGGTTGGGAGCTGGCGCCATTATTTTGCCGGGTGTTACCGTAGGCGAAAATTCGATTGTAGCAGCAGGTGCAGTGGTGACGAAAGATGTACCTGCTAATACGATTGTGGGTGGGGTGCCGGCGAAACACATAAAAAATATCTAGCCTTTTTCTGGCTCCGGCCTAGCATTAATTTATTTTATGATTTTTATAAAATAGTTTAAATTTTATTATTCATTAAGCCTGCTTAGTTTTGCATGCAAACGACTCTGACTCAATTAAATAAATCAATCAATTGTGTTAGTTTAATTAATGAAAAAATAATCAATAAAAGCCAGGCAAATTTTGCTTGGCTTTTTTTATTGGAAGTATTTCTGCTTGATCTGCTCTTTATTTTCGGCTAAATAAGCTAAGAATGCCTTCGAAACGGGGGACAAATTTTTATCCTTGTGCCAAATCAATTTCCATTTAGTAGAGATGGGTAAACCATCTCGTTCGATGATTTTTAAGGAACCTGATTTGATTTCATTTTTGATTCCAATGATGGGCATAATCGAATAGCCTAGGCCGGCAATAACGGCTTGCTTTACCGCTTCATTTGAGGTTAATTCAATTTTTTTCAAGCCATCCACTCCTTGCTTTTTGAAATAACTCTCCATTACTTTCCGGGTACCTGATCCGTATTCACGGAAAATGAGGGGCAGTTCGTTTTTGAAATCGAGGTAATTAAAAGTTGGTTTTATCTTGGCTGTTTCGCTATTTCCTATGAGGTATAAATCGTTTAAAAGCAGGTCGATGGAATCAAATGTGGGGTTATCTAAGGCATCTGAAACGAGACTAAAATCGACTTCGTTTTCTAGCTGACTTTCCATCACTTTTTCCCTATTTGTTACATCAATATTAATTTCTACGCCTGGATTTGAACGCAAGAATTCGGTCAAAAAATAAGGCAAAACATATTTCCCTGTCGAGACAATCGAAATCTTAAGGCGACCCACTAATTGGTCTTTGAAAGCCATCGTCTTGTAATTAATGGCGTAAACTTGTTCTAGGATACTTTTGGCTGATTCCGCAATCTCTTTACCAAAATCTGTAATGTAAATTTTCTTACCAATGATTTCGATAAGCGGAATGTCGAACTGCGCTTGTAGGTTTTTGATTTGAATCGATACAGCTGGCTGTGTAAGGTTCAGTTCTTCAGCCGCTTTGGTGATACTAGTAGTTTGTACCACCTTCAGAAAAATCTGCAATTGATTTAGGGTATAATTCATAATGCATCGTTATGTATTTCATTATAAACTTAAATAAAAATTAATGATAAATGAGCGTTTATTTTGCAATTAAATCAATCAACATGTCCGCCGCTTTAAAAATAGTCTTTGTTTTTTCTCATCTTCTCATAATCGGAGGATTACTCTTGTTGCTTTTTCAAGGACCTGATGTCATTCAGGAAAAGCTTTATCTATCGCTAGTAATTTTTACAACTTTAAATCTGGTTCGCCTTTTACAAAAAGGGGACGGGGAAAATCTACATGATCAACTTTGAATTACTTTCTTTCAATCTGACAAACCCCACCTTACTGTTTTTCATTCTGGGGGTTTTCGCAAAATATGTCAAGAGTGATTTAGAAGTTCCGGCGGCATCAAAAAACTTCATTTCACTGTATCTGCTATTCTCCATCGGATTTAATGGCGGTAGCGAATTAGCAGTGACCGGAATTACGAATGAAGTAATTGTTAGTCTCTTGTTTGGCATGTTATTAGCGTTGATTATACCCATTTATTCCTACTTCATTTTACGCATTAAATTAAATTCTTCTGACGCAGGTGCTATTGCAGCATCCTATGGCTCTGTCAGCGCAGTTACCTTTGTTTCTGCGGTGGCTTTTTTAGAAATGAATCAGCTAAAAGTAGGAGGAGAAATGGTGGCCGTCATGGCGTCTATGGAGTTCCCTGCCATTATTATGGGAGTTATTTTAATGAATCTATTTCCGGACAAAAAAGAGAATGCCCCTGTCCAATGGAAGGAGGCTATGAAACACTCCTTGACGAATGGAAGTGTGCTCATGATTTTTGGAAGTTTACTCATTGGATTCGTCTCTGATTCGTCTCAATCCATCGGAATTAAGCATTTTACTTCAGATATATTCAAAGGTTTTTTAGCCATCTTTTTGTTAGATATGGGGATGGTGGCTGCTAGCAGGTTTAAGGCGTTTAAAAAACAGGGGTCTTTTTTATTGCTTTTTGCCTTGCTAGTGCCCCTTTTTAATGGGGTATCTGTCGCCTTTATTTCACAATTCATCACTATTGATGTGGGGAATAGACTGATATTCTCGATTTTGGCAGCCAGCGCTTCCTACATTGCAGTACCTGCAGCGATGCGTTTAGTGGCCCCGAAAGCGGATCCGGGAATCTATATTCCAATGGCATTAGGCGTTACATTCCCCTTAAACATTACGATTGGATTGCCTCTGTATATGCAAATTATCCATGGCTAGTGAACACTATTTCTACGGGCGAAAAGTCGTCATTGCGACAAAACACCAAAAGGAACAGGTGATTGGACCGGCATTACATGAGGCGTATGGGATGGAATATGTCGTTTCAGAAAAAGTAGATACGGATCGATGGGGCACATTCACAGGAGAAGTGGAGCGTGTATTAACACCAGTCGAGGCAGCTAGGCAAAAATGCATTTTAGCTTTAGCGGAATGTGATGCAGATTTTGCCATTGGTTCAGAAGGATCTTTTGGCCCACATCCTACGCTGTATTTTCTGCCTGCGGATGAAGAAATTCTGCTACTGTTGGACCGAAAAAGGGGGTTGGAGATTGTGGTAAAGCACACCAGCCTGCTAACAAATTATGCCTCATTTGAGCAAGGTTCAGAGCAGGATTTAGCCGATTTTTTACAACAAATTAAATTTCCTAGTCATGGTTTACATGTGAAAAGTCCAGAGGCTTACGTGGCGAAAGGAATTAGATCTGAAGATCGATTAAACCAAGCGATTCAGGAGGCTGTTAATCGCTTTGGAACCTATACCTTGGAGACCGATATGCGTGCGATGAATAATCCGACTCGGATGTCTGTTATACAGGAGCTGGCGGGAAAATTAGTGGAGAAGATGAAGAGCTGTTGTCCTACCTGCCAAAGACCTGGATTTAGCCCCACCGATGTTATTCGTGGCCTGGTTTGTTCTTGTTGCTCCTTACCTACGAAATCACTTAAATCGCTTATTTATAGTTGTGAAGGATGCCACTATACAACTTGTGTTGATTTCCCTGATTCGAAAACGATGGAGGACCCTATGTTTTGTGATTTTTGTAACCCCTAAGTATACTATGATTACGTCTGATATTTCGCTTGTTAAAGACCACTTAGAAAAAGGTGAAGTGGTGGGGATTCCTACGGAAACCGTCTATGGTTTAGCGGCTAACATTTACGATGAACATGCGATTGCGAAGATTTTTAGTACCAAAGGAAGGCCAAATACGAACCCTTTGATTGTACACGTAAAATCGATGGAACAAGCGCACACTTTGGTGTCGCATTTTCCTCCAAAAGCCTCCCTTTTAGCGGAGCGTTTTTGGCCTGGTTCCCTCACCTTAATCCTGCCTAAAAGTGAGTTGATTTCTGATGCTATAACTGCTCAGCAATCGACAGTTGCCATAAGAATGCCTAACCACCATACAACTTTAGCCTTGTTGGAAACCCTAGACTTCCCTTTAGCGGCTCCCAGCGCAAATCCCTATAACAGAATTAGCCCTACCTGCGCTGCACATGTGGAGAATTATTTCCCTCAAATTCCCATCTTAGAAGGCGGTAATTGCGAAGCAGGTGTAGAGTCGACCATTCTCTCTTTTGATGGAGATGAGGTCGTTTTACTGCGGCATGGCGCTATTTCAATGGAGCAAATTGAGGAGGTAGTCGGACGTATTTTGGACAGAACATCTTCCGAATCCGTGCACCTTGCACCCGGCAGAAGCAAGAAGCATTATTCGCCTTTGTGTGAATTAATTATTAGCTATGAACCGCTGTTTATGCTGAGTGCCGTTCAGCAGAAGAAAGTGGCTATTTTATGGTTTAAAGAAGTGAAAATTGATAGTCCCAAAGTCACCATCAACCACATTCTCTCTCCTAGTGGAAGTTTTAAAGAAGCGGCCGCTAACATGTATGACGCTTTGCATCAATTAGAAAAATCAGGGGTAGAATTAATTATTGTAGAGCGTCTGCCTAATTATAATTTGGGTCGTACCATTAATGACCGATTTGAAAGAGCCGCCGCGAAATGAAAAAACAATTACTAGTTAATGCTAAAATCGTCAATGAAGGCACCTCCTTTTTTTCGGATGTGTTGATTCATCACGGCCGAATTGAAAAAATTGCCACCCATATTTCTGATCCTAATGCGAACGTTTTCGACATCAATGGGAATTATTTGATCCCAGGAATGATCGATGATCAGGTGCATTTTAGAGATCCGGGATTAACGTATAAAGGTAATTTAACGACAGAATCTAGAGCGGCAGTGGCAGGCGGCGTGACCTCCTTTATGGATATGCCTAACACTGTTCCTAATACGCTTACCCGTGATTTACTAGAGCAAAAATACCAAGCCGCGGCGCAGCAATCGCTCGCTAATTATTCCTTTTTCATGGGGGTAACCGCCGGGAATTTAGAGGAGGCTTTACGGGTAGATAATGAGAGCGTTTGTGGTATTACGGATGATGGGTTGTACTTTAATGAGCAGCAAATTCTAGCAAATAACCCGGAATATTTGGAAAAATTATTCTCGCGGGTAGAAACCTTGGTTGCCTTACATAGCGAGGACGAATCCATTATTGATCAAAATTACGAGCGGTATTTTACCGAAACGAAAGGCCAAATTCCCTTTGCTTTGCATGCTAAAATTCGAAGTACAGAGGCCTGCGTGACGGCCACCAAACGGGTTTTGGACATACAATCAAAATACCAAAATAGACTCCATTTTTTCCACATTTCCACTGGCGAAGAAGCGATGCTTTTCCCCGCCTCTACCGATTATAGAAACAAACGAGTAACAGCAGAAGCCTGTATTCATCACCTGTGGTTTACGGAAAAAGACTATGAAAAAAGAGGAGGCGATATTAAATGGAATCCCGCTATCAAGACAGAATTTGATCGTGTTACGTTAATCCAAGCGCTTAAAGAAGGGCGCATCGATATCATCGCCTCAGACCACGCTCCTCACAGTAGGGAAGAAAAACAAGGGACCTACGAACAAGTAAAATCAGGCGCACCTATCGTACAGCATACCTTGCCACTTTTGTTTGAATTAGCTTCTCGCGGGGAAATTTCCGTCGAACAAATTGTCGAAAAAACGAGTCATCGGGTGGCGGATATCTATCGCTTAAAAGAGAGAGGCTACTTGCGCGAAGGCTACTATGCGGATGTCGTGGAATTAAGGCTAAATGCTCCGTGGGAAATTACTTCATCATCCCTTTTGTATAAGTGTGGTTGGGCGCCGGTAGTGGGGGAGCGACTTTCTGCTAAAGTCAAGCGTACGTTTGTGAATGGGAATCTCGTTTTTCAGGAGGATGTGTTTATGTCGGATGCCAAAGGTTCTCGATTATTCTTCGAAAAGAGTAGGTAAGCTCTTCAGCTTTCCGTTTAAATAATAATTCGTTTTGCATGAGTTGAAATGTCGTACTTGCAGACTATGACAACATCACGCAAAACTTCTTTGACCGCCGGTATTCTCTACCTAGTGACCTTTATTTCCATACCAACTTTATCGCTGTACCATGAAATTCACCTGCCTAATTTTGTTATCAGCTCAGCTCCATCGACTGATGTAGTGCTCGGAGGGATGTTAGAATTGGTGATGGCTTTGGCCTGCATAGGTACTGCGCTGGCGTTTTATCCAGTCTTGAAGAAGCAAAACGAAATGCTTGCGTTGGGTTTTGTGGCTGCTCGGATTTTAGAAGCTACTTTGATTTTTGCAGGTGTGGCGAGTTTATTTACGGTCTTAAATTTGCGCTCTCTAGGTGCAGAAGCACAGGTGGTTTCCCGAGGATTAGTGATGCTCTATGATCGTTTGTTTTTGATTAGCCAAAGTTTCATCCCCGCCGTCAATGGGTTATTGTTAGGATCACTTTTGTATCAAACACGTTTAGTACCTCGCATTTTACCCATTATAGGGATCATCGGCGCCTTTACTTTAGTAGCCGGTGATGTAGCCGTTTTGTATGGAGTGTATGATCAGCGCGCGCCCATTGCGGGATTATCCGCGGTTCCGATTGCCCTTTGGGAATTTTCATTGGGGATTTATTTGACGTTTAAAGGATTTAAAGAAAATGCCGTAATTTTAGGCTAATGAAAATCCCTATTTACCAAGTCGACGCCTTTACGAACGAACGATTTAAAGGCAATCCTGCTGCCGTTTGCCCCTTGGATACATGGCTTCCAGATGCCGTGATGCAAAATATTGCAGCGGAGAATAATTTAGCAGAAACCGCCTTTATAGTTCCCGCTGGGAATGCATACGAAATCCGCTGGTTTACACCCACCGTTGAAGTGGATTTATGTGGTCACGCGACCTTAGCGAGCGCGTATGTTTTGTTCAATGAATTGGGTTTTGCTGGGGAACAAATCAACTTCATTTCTCATCGAAGCGGTCCTTTATCTGTGACAAAGATCGGCGCTATTTTAGCTTTGAATTTTCCGGTGGATACCTTATCGGAATTACCCTTAAGTCCAGCGTTTGCGATTGGATTGTCTCAGGCGCCTGTCAAAGTTTTCAAAGGCAAAACGGACTACTTATTTGTCTACAATTCGGAAGCAGAAATCTTGGCTTTGCAACCCGATTTCGAAGCATTAAAAACACATCCTGTTCGCGGGATTATCGTAACGGCCCCTGGCGAAACGACGGATTTTGTATCTCGCTTTTTTGGCCCAGCTTGTGGAGTAAATGAAGACCCGGTGACGGGTTCAGCGCACACGACTTTGACACCATATTGGTCTTCAGTTTTAGGTAAATCGGAATTAACGGCTCGTCAATTATCTTTACGGACAGGGGACTTAACCTGCAAATTAGTGGGCGATCGCGTGGAAATTGCGGGCGAAGCTGTGTTATATTTGCGGGGCGAGATTAATGTATAAAGATGAAAAACAGTAAACCAGCAAAGTCAGTCGGAATGCTATCGAAACAACAAAAGCCTGTTTCAGATGTGCACCACAAAGCAGGTCTTATTCCTAAAAGTCCATTCAAAAGTAATTTGGTAAAAACAGTTAATAAACGAGTAAACAACCCTTTTAAATTATAATGATCATGAAAAAATTATTCACTTTTTTTGCCATCTTAGCCATGGCCACTAGCTTAACAGCTCAAACTCCGAAAGCGAATTTGGTTAAAGATTGGGAGCGCGCACGTGCTTACACGAAAGAGTATTTAGATGCGATGCCTGAATCAGGTTTTGCTCTAAAACCTACGAAAGAAATGCGTTCTTTTGCAGGCCAAATGCTTCACTTAAGTGATGCGATTTATGGTATCGTAGGAATGGCTACTGATGTGGCGCCTACTGCCAAAGATTTAGAGAAATCGAATGACGTAGCGAAAGCAAGCGTAACGGAGAAAGTGTTAGCAGCCTATGATTTTGCCATCAATGCCATTAAAAATGCACCGGATGCAAAATTAGGCGAGTCAATTAAATTATTTGGCCGTTTTGATGTAACGCGTGGACAAGCAATCGATAAAGCGTTTGAACACCAAACACACCACCGTGGTCAAGCAACTGTATACATTCGCTTAGCGGGTGCGACTCCTCCAGCAGAGAAGTTGTTCTAGTCTGAAACATTCTTTCTAGAAAAGGGTTTGTCTTTTATAGGCAAGCCCTTTTTTTATGCAAGGCGTTAAAAAACAACATTTACCCTCCAAAATCTGCCCCGTTTGCAATCGCCCTTTCGCCTGGCGCAAGAAGTGGGAGAAGAATTGGGATCAACTCATCTATTGTGGTGAAAAGTGCAGACGTAGCAAATAAGTTTTCGGACGAAGATATCGACCGCATCATCCAAATGGCTTGGGAAGATCGAACGCCTTTTGAGGCGATCGAATTTCAGTTTGGCCTGAAGGAAAAAGAGGTCATCGAATTCATGCGTTTGAATAGCAAGGAGTCGAGTTTCCGCATGTGGCGCAAGCGAATGACTGGTCGCGGCACAAAACATCTGCAAAAACGCGTGGCCGTAGATCCCCGTTTCAAATGCACCCTGCAACGCAGCATCAGCCTGAATAAAATCAGTAAGCGCTAATGAAGTTTTCGACAAAATACGAAGAAATACTAGCACAAATCGATCAATTTGACGTAGAGAAATACGCTCGTTCGCGCAACTTCATCACCGGAGGTGTGTCCTATCTTTCCCCCTATTTATCCCGTGGATTTATCACGGTTCCCCAAGTGGTGAAGCGACTAAAAGACCGCGGAATTGGTTTAGCACAAGGCGAAAAATTCATCCAAGAATTAGCCTGGCGCGAATTTTATACGCGCACTTGGTTTCAAAAGGGCGATGCTATTTTCGACGATATTCGCCATCCACAGGAGGGAATTGAACGCTTTGGAATTCCTCGTGCAGTGCTAGAATCTACAACAGGAATTCAAGCATTAGATGGGGCATTAAAGAACTTCCCAGAAACTGGATATTTACACAATCACCTACGCATGTACCTCGCCGCCACGATTTGTAATGTGGCGAAATACCATTGGCTGGAACCTGCTCAATGGATGTATTACCATTTGTTGGACGGCGATTTAGCGAGTAATGCGCTGAGTTGGCAATGGTGCGCCGGAACGTTTAGTAATAAGTTGTATTATGCGAACCAGGAGAATATCAATCGCTATACAAGCAGCCAGCAAAGAGGGACTTTTTTAGATTTCGAATACGAGGATTTGCCCTTGCAATCGGTTCCCGATCATTTACAACGATCGGTTGAGGCGGAACTTGTTTTCACTCCGCCTAAGACGCAGCCGCTAGTCATTCAGTCCGAAGTGCCTACTTTCATCTATACCCATTATACGCTTGATCCCACATTCCACGAGGGGGAAGTCGGTAACCGTATTTTGGTTTTAGAACCGAGCCATTTTGCAAAGCACCCGATGGCCCCTAAGACGATTGAATTCATCCTATCACTGGCTGAAAACATACCGGGAATTCAAGTCTATTATGGAGAATATGCGGACCTTAATTTGAAAGGCATTTTCCGCGATCACCCGATCAATGCTCATTTTCAAGGTGTTCGGGAAGTGCATCCAAGTTTAGCGCCCGGCTTGCAAGGGGAGTTTAATAGCTTCTTTTCTTTTTGGAATAAATTAAGCAGACAACTGAGCTAAGAAAGTTTCCGCGCGCGAAAGATGTGCCTCTCTTTTTTCCAAAGGCATCTTGTCCCAGGTGCTGATCAACATGGCCCAGCGCGGATTTTTACGGAACGTTTCACGCTGTTTATCTAAGAATCGCCAAAACAAACCATCCCAAATCTCCTGCCATTCGCCTTTCGGATAATCACTCATTTTCAAGATGTAATTCGAGCCGCAGATATAGGGTTTCGTGGTCATCAACCCACCATCGCTGAATTGTGACATGCCATAAATATTGGGCACCATCACCCAGTCGTACGCGTCGATGTACAGTTCCATGAACCAGCGATAAACCGCATCCGGTTTGATTTCGCACAATAGCATAAAATTTCCCAGCACCATCAAGCGCTCGATATGGTGATTGTAACCTGTCTTTAAGAGCTTACGAATCGTTTGGTCGATCGGTTCCACCCCTGTTGTTCCATTGTAAAAGGCCGCAGGCATTTTTTTAGTAAACCCCCAATAATTCGTGGTTCGCTGTTGAACCCCGATTTTTCGATAGAGTAATTGAACAAATTCCCGCCAACCTACCACTTGACGGATAAATCCCTCCACGCTATTCAAGGGTGCAGCGGAGGCCGCAACGCGTTCAATAACTTGAGCTGGATTCAGTAATCCTACATTAATCAGAGGGCTCAAAATACTGTGAAACAAGGTCTTTTCATTCGCCTTGATGGCGTCTTCATAATCCCCAAAAAGCGGAATCCTTTCCTGAATGAATTGATCCAAAGCGGCCTCCGCTTCCGCATGTGTCACCGGGTAATAAGCCCCTGAAAATGGTCGCTCGGAAGAACCTGGATTGTCCGGAAAATTAGCAGTAACATAGTCGATCGCCTCGAGGATATAATCGTTTGGAACAGCCTCTGGAAACGGTGCCGGGATGAAGGTATTCTTCGGTATTTTCTTACGATTATCCGCATCAAAAGTCCATTGGCCACCCATTGGCTTCCCGTCGTCTTCTAGTAGAATCCCGCGGTCTTTTCGCTGCTGGGTGTAAAAGGCCGTTTGGAAATAAGGCTTGCGTGTACCGAGCAGTGCGGTGTCAGTATTGAGGAAGTTCGGGCTTGCTAGCAATTGAACGTCGCTAGCTCGTCGAAGTCTGCGTTCTAGTAAGTAATCATTCGGATCGAAAAGCGTAATGGAACCTGTTATCGACGCGATCAGTTCGACTTCCGAGGCGCGTGGATCCTGCGCATCGATATATTCAACCGTTTTACCAGCCGCACGAAGTCGATCTGCAAAGGCGCGCATGCTCGCCCGATGGAAGAGTATTTTCTGCTTGTGAAAGGCGTATTGTTTGAAGAATAAATTAGATTCGATGAGGTAAAACACACCCGCTTCTTGAGCGAGGGTCTCTTCAAATAATTGGTGCGGAAAGATTAGGAATGCGCTCATTTGTTCACGTGTTTTTGGAGGATTCGCGCCCCCTCTTGCCGGGCCTTTTTCGTTTTCCGCATCGCCCAAACTTGGTCCGACGCCGTCTTTCTTGTCACACTCAAATCCACGACCGGAGCGGGATAATCCACCTCTATTTTGACCCCGTACAACGTTTGCTCCATCTCACTTAATTTCCAAGGTTCGTGAATCAAGGTAGGCGGAATCGATGCTAATTCCGGCACCCATTTTTTAATGAAAATTCCGTCTGGATCATGGGCATAAGAATTCTTAATCGGGTTATATATTCGAATGGTATTAATACCTGTTACACCCGCTTGCATCTGGATTTGTGGGTAATGAATACCGGGTTCGTAGTCGAGAAATTGTCGTGCTAGAAAATGCGCTAAATCCCGCCAATCCTGCCATAGATTAAAGACAAAAAAGGATACGACCATCGCCCGCATTCGAAAGTTTAAATAACCTGTTGCGACCACACAACGCATACACGCATCGATGAGAGGAACTCCGGTTTGGCCGTTTTGCCAAGCCTGAATCAAGAACTCATCGCGGTCTTTCTCGAGCGCTTTATAGGCCTTATTTACAGGTTCAAATTCCATTCTCGATTCATCCTCAAACTTCTGCATGAAATGACCTTGCCAATGCAATCGGGAGGTGAAATTAGAGAGAGCCCGTTTATTCACAGCGGTCTTATAATGCTGCATCGTGAACGTATGAGCCATCCGCATGCTGATATTTCCGTAGGCTAAATAAGGAGAAATCCGGCTGCATCCGCGCCTACTTGCCTCAGGTTTGCTGATGGAAAAACTATAATCTTTATGCCGTGATTCAATGAAACTTTTCAGGTATTTCCAGCCCCAATATTCGCCACCTTCTTGGAAAATGGGATTCCTGGTTTTAAAAGCAAGTGGCAGTTCTGGACCTTTAAAAGTATCATAAAATTCAGGCGATAAACGCAGCAAATTCCAGTTATCCTCTCGAACAAAATAGGGTTCGTGCCGCATCGTCTCTTCCCAACGTTGTTGCCATGTTTTACGCGATTTCAATCGACGAATCACACCGCCGGTGGGCGTTTCGTTCCAGTTAATTCCTGCACTCGAGCAAAAAGCTGATACCGCTTTGTCCCGTTGAAAACTCAAATCATTTCCAATCTCCTGATGGGAGAAAATTTGGCGAATTTCATATTGCTCCGATAGCGCCTGAAACACCGGCAATACCTCTGAATGAAAGAGGTAAAGGATTCCGTTTCGGTCCTCTAATCGCCCCTGCATCTCGACTAAAGATTCATGGATAAATCGCCAATGGCGGACATCACTGTCTGGGAAAGCGATCAGGGATGGCTCAAAGAAATAAACCAATAACACCGGTATATCAGAATCCAAAGCCCGGTACAATGGCTCGTGGTCCGTAAAGCGGAGATCACGTTTGAACCAGACGATGTTGACAGGAGTTTTGGCCATAAATTACTAACTGAAAAAACCCATAGGATGTTTTCAGAAAGAAAAAGCGTACCTTTGCACCGGTTTTTAACCTTAATGTATCAAAATGAAACAATTTATAACCCTTTGCTTTATCCTCTTTGCGACCAGCACCCTAAGCGCCCAAACAGGAAGCATCGAAATGAGTACCGGTGGATTCTCTTTCATCCCTGCTTTTACCTCGAAAGAGCCTAATATCATTATCAATGCAAGTACAAATCCGAAACGCAAGTTGACTGGTGCTGTGATGTATATGATGCGTATGCAGAGTATGACGCCTACGACGGTGGTCTTATTTACCCGCTATCGATTTATTGACAAGAAGTTTAAGGCGACAGCAGGCATCCACATGCCCGCGTTTCAAATGACGAAGGATTATGCGGTGACGAGTTTCTTCGGACGTGAATTGAATATGTCCTATCCCCTGACTGAAAAACTGACCTTAGGTTCTTTTATTTTGAATGGAGAAGCACGTAATACGGATTTTAAAGTAACTCTAGTCTCTGGAAATACGCATTACCGCCACAAGAATTGGGGCTTTTTAACACAGGGATATTACTTATCCGTGGGAGATTTAACCGGAGTAGCGGAGACGATCTCGTATGATATCAATTCTCATTTTCAGGCCAAAGCCTTTGGTAATTATACCCTAACGGATGGCAATATTATTGCAACGGTCGGCTTAAAATACAACCTATAAGTTTTTCGCTTTAAAGGTCCACGTGAACTGAAATTCAGCCACGATTTCACCCGCCTGATTTTTACCGATGGAAGTAGAGAGGAGCTTCGAGCCCTCTTTATTTTCGAGGGCATCATTGACAGCTTGTTGGAAAGCAAGACCATCTGCGCAGGTAAAAATGATCGCCCCGGTCGCCTTCTTCACGAACTTCGCTTCGAGCTTTTCGACTAACATACTCACCGCCGGCTGGCGCTTATATACCTGACCAAAAGCCAACATTCCACAACTCATCTCCGCCGCCATCGCCTCTACTGCGAAGTACATCGATCGAAACGGATTCTGATTAAACCACGAAAGCTTCACGCGAACCCCACACGATTGCTCATCGAAATGCGCCATCGATAGCCCGGCCCAAAAGGCGGATGATAGTTTTTGGAAAACAAAAAACTTGAATAATACCGGATTCGTAATGATCCGCTTGAAAGTGGGGAAATGTGGGTTCATAGCTAGCAATGTTCTGAACCAAAGATATAAAAAAAGGGGCATTTCTGCCCCCTTATTCTAATAACTCAATCCATGCCCAAACGCAAACAAGCCATAACCTGGACCTTCCATATACCCCGGAACGTCTGATTTATTCGCCTCTACCGCCGCCTGATTTATTGGAGTGGTGAATGGCATTTTCCCAGTCGGTTTATAAGCACCCGTCACGATATCAAGAAGTGCTTCTTGGGTTGTTCCAAATGTCGCGATGATCGAAGAAGCTTTTCCCTTATCGATCTCTTCAATCACCCATGGATTCGTGTAATTGATAGCTACGATCGTCGGTTTGGCATTCAATACTTCATTCACATGATTCACATCAATGCGATTCTTAGATAGATTCAAATCGATTTTCGAACCCTGTGAGCTGAATAAGCCCCCTGAAGTAGGAACTAGCCACAACAAAACGACATCAGCCTCTTCCTTTGTGGATACGAATTCCAAACCAGGATAATTGGGTTTCGACACTTTGATCGCTTCACCGGCGTTGCGGCCGGACTGGAAAAACGTCTCGAAGTATACTTTGGTTTTCTTCGCTAGAGGTAAACGCTTGTCGTCATTACGCAATAAGACAATCGATTTGCGTAGTGCTAAATCGGCTGCAGCCACCGCCTCCTTATTTCCCACTGTCTTCACTGCATTTTCCACATTCACATACGGATTCTCAAAAAGACCTAAGTCGAATTTCTCCTTTAATAATTTCGCCACCGATTGGTTGATGCGTTCTTCCGAAACCAATCCAGTTTTCACCACTTCGATCAAGGTCGTAGGATCCGCCGCACCAGAGAAGATATCCACTCCCGCGTTTAACGCTTTTTTATAACGCTCAGGAATGCTGATATTTTCCACACCCCAAGGCATCATTTCGATAGGACCCGTGTCCGAATTGATGATTCCGTGGAAGCCTAATTTATCCTGTAATAAATCACCGATCATTGCCTTGTTATACGAGAATCCTACCTCCTCGAATTCCTTTCCTTTGGGAGCAGAATAATACGGCATAATAGCGGAAGTTCCGGCAGCAATCGCTGCCTTAAATGGCTTCACGTGGTAATCGAACATTCCCCCAGGATAATGCGCAAACTTACCCCAATCGAAGTGTGAATCTTGTCCGTCCACTTGTGGGCCACCGCCCGGGAAGTGTTTCGTAGTCATCGCTACTGATGAGCTAGAAAGCTTCGTTCCTTGGAAGCCTAGAACAATCTCTGTAATCATCTTCGACGCCAGATCCGCATCTTCCCCAAAAGTACCCTCAACGCGACCCCAGCGTGGTTCAGTCGCTAAATCCGCCATATACATATAGCCTTTGCGAAGACCTACAGCGCGCCATTCGGCTGAAGCTGTTTCCGCAAACTTACGAGTTAGTTCAAAGTCGCGCATCGCCGCTAGACCTAATTCGCCAGGCCATTTAGAGAAAGCGGTAACTCCCACACTTAAACCTACTGATGCATCTGTAGTCACGTGATTACGCGGATTCGAAGCTACGATCGCCGGAATGCCTAGACGAGTGGACTCACAAAGTTCCTGTAAGTTATTCGACCATTTGGCCATAATCTCAGGCGACGCATTCGCGCGCAAAATGAAATGGCGCAGGTGATATTTCGTTACCCCTTTTGTAGTACCCGCCGCAGACATGTTAGGAGCGCCTAAAGGCTTGCGGGTGAACATATTCGTGTTTTGGACTAAATCCTCTTCATTAAATCCTTCGGTGATCGGCGTTCTTGGACCTCCACCCTGTACTCCATTCGCGAACACTTGATCTCCGCCCATGCGCGTCGTGCTGATAAGCATGAAACCGAGTTTTTCCTCGACGGTCATTTGGGACACTAAATCCTTCACACGCACGTCCACAGGCAAGCGCCAGTCTTCGTATTTGTCTAGTTTATTATTCTTGTTTAAGTCTTTAAAGGACAACTTTCCGACCCGAAGAGTAGGCGTTTTCATAGCGACAACGACAGGTTGCGTTTGGGCTAATAGTGAACTAGAAGCAAAAAGCAAGGCAATAAGCACACGAGATTTCATAGGTTTTTTCTTTCTTTGTATAGGAAAGCAAAACTGTAGCCAATTCTAATCACATGAAAGATCCGAATGTAGACGAATTTATACAAAGTGCCGACAAATGGTCCGCGGAGATGGCCTTTTTGCGCCGCATTTTGCTTGACTGTTTGATGGTAGAAACCTATAAGTGGCGGACACCCGTGTACATGGTGGGCACGAAAAATATCATTGCGATATCTAGTCTGAAAGACCATTGCGCTTTGAATTTTTTCAACGGTGCGTTATTGCAGGATGAGGAAAACATGTTAATTAAACCCGGCGAACATACGCAATTAGGTCGCTGGATGAAGTTCAATTCGGTGGAACAGATTTTGGCCAAAGAAGATCTCATCAAAGCCTACATCCTAGAAGCCATCGAGGTCGAGAAAATGGGCTTGAAAATGGAAAAGTCCACGGAAATACCGCATCCGGAAGAATTAACGGCGATCTTCGACAAAAAACCCGCGTTAAAAACGGCCTTCGAGAAACTCACCCCAGGTCGCCAGCGGGCTTATCTTCGATTTTTCACGGATGGAAAACAATCCGAAACGCGCACCTCGCGTATTGAGAAAAACGAGAAATATATCCTGAAAGGAATTGGTTTAACAGACTGCATTTGTGGTTTGACGAAGCGAAAACCGAGTTGCGACGGATCGCACCGGGCGATTGAAAATTTTAAGAGATGACGCAAAGAAGTCATGTCTATGGCGTTTGTTACTAACGAGAATTACCTCAATTTTGGCCTATGAATTTTGGAGAACAATTAAAGGAAATCCGCACTACAAAAGGACTCACTCAAATCGAATTATCAGAAAAGAGTGGCGTCGCTTTGCGCACCGTTCAACGCATGGAACGCAACGAGGGCAAACCGAGTTTGTATTCGATGAATGCGATCGGCGAAGTTTTGGGGACGAATTTGACTTTGTTGTACGCTCCGGATTTGGAAACCGAAACACGAAATATTATGGAAAGTACAGACCAACAATTGTGGGCGATTGCGAGAAAGCGTGCGAAATTTAAAAGAAGTTTTGGCGCCTATTCCGTTGTGATTCCCTTTTTATGGATCATTTGGTATATCACGATGCCGGGAGAAATACGCTTTAATGTGTTGCCTTGGCCTATTTGGCCTATGCTGGGCTGGGGATTAGGACTAGGGATTCAATACGTGAATGCCTATGTAATTCAAGTCGGATCTTTAGAACAACGGGAATACGATAAGCTGAAGAAAGGAGAATAAAGTATATCGGATTTAGAGAATTAGATGCTAAATTAGTATCCAAAGAATACTCTAGATCTATGAAAACAATCGAACTGTCGATTAATCAGAAAGTTCACCGCATCGAGGTGGATCCTGAAATGCCCTTATTGTGGGCCATCCGCGATATCGTAGGATTGAAAGGAACAAAATTTGGCTGCGGTCAGGGCCTATGTGGCGCTTGCACGGTACAGCTAGATGGACAACCCATTCGTTCTTGTCAAACTCCGGTAGGCAGTATTACCGCTAAACAGAAAATCACGACGATTGAGGGTGCTTCGACGCGTTTAGAGAAGATCATTCAAGCGGCTTGGATCGAGCATCAAGTACCGCAATGTGGCTATTGCCAGTCTGGCCAAATTATGTCAGCCACCGCTTTGTTGAAATCAAATCCAAAGCCATCGGAATCCGATATTGAGAATTATATGTCCGGAAATATTTGCCGTTGCGGTACCTATTCCCGTATCAAGTCAGCTATTCAAACCGCTGCTAAAAACGCGTCCAAAACAGTTAAATCCTAAGCCTTATGTCACTCGAATCTAGAAGAAGTTTCATCAAAAAAGCAGGGGCAACGGGACTAACGTTTTGGTTAGGATTGTCCTACGTAAAAGGAGAAAGCGCGCCAGTTATTTCCACCGCGAAATCATTGACTCCTTTTATTAAAATCGACGCCAGCGGCATCACGATATTCAACCCAAATCCAGAAATGGGACAGGGTTCTTATCAAGCTGTTGCTTCGATGATAGCGGAGGAGTTGGAAGTGTCTTTGGCCCAAATCACCATAAAGAATACCAGCGGAGAGAAAGAATTCGGAGGAGGCCAATGGGCTGGCGGAAGTTCGACCGTTCGCGAGGGGTATATTACCTACCGCAAGATAGGCGCATCCGCAAAAGAAATGCTAGTTAAAGCCGCGAGTCAGACCTGGGGAGTTAGCCCAGAATCGTGCACGGCGAAAGAAGGAAAAGTCATACACGCTGCGACTAATCGCTCTTTGAAATACGAAGAATTAGCGGAGGCTGCCTCTCTATTAGAAATCCCTAAAGAGCCTAAATTAAAGGATCCGAAGGATTTCAAAATGCTCGGAAAATCTGTCAAGCGCCCAGATATTCCCCTTAAAGTAACCGGAAAAGCAGAATTCGGTATTGATGCAGATGTTCCAGGAATGCTTTATTCCAGCGTGGAAAGATGCCCTGTTATAGGCGGAACGCTGAAAACGTTCGATGCCACTGCGGCGATGAAAGTTCCTGGTGTGGTGAAAGTGGTATCGGCAGAACGCGTGATTGGGAAATACAGTTCGACTGGTGTGGCGGTCATTGCGAAGACCTATTGGGCTGCGATGCAAGGAAGAAAAGCCTTGAAAATAGACTGGGATACGAAAGGTTTTGAGACATTCAATTCCAGCGATTACGAGAATAAATTACGCTCTCTATCGAAAGAAGAAGGCATTTTAGATAAGCAAAAAGGATCGATTGATATTCCTGTTAATCAGGTGGTAGAATCCTTTTATGAGACGCCTATGGTGGCGCATCATCCGTTGGAACCGATGAACTGCACGGTGCAGGTGAAGGGGAAGAAAGTGGAGATTTGGACTTCGACTCAGGTGCCTGTTTCAGTGACAGGCCCAGGTATGATGGGAAGTTTGCCGGGTTTAATGGGCATTAATCCGGAAGACATTACGCTGCACGCTGGGTTTATTGGCGGAGGCTTTGGCAGAAGACTGTACTTCGATTACATCGTGGAAGCGATTAATGTGGCGAAGCAGGTGGATAGCCCGGTGAAGGTGGTTTGGTCTCGAGAGGACACGACGACGCAGGGGCCTTTCCGTCCCATGACTTTTTCTAAAATGATCGGCGGTCTGTCTGAAAAAAATCAATTAGTTTCTTTCCAACACAAGGTTATCAGCCCCGGTTTTATGGATAGCGCGATGCCTAATTGGGACAAAACGAAGCTGGACAGTATGATGACGGAGGGCATTAGTGCGCAGGAATACGACATCCCGAATATGAAGAATAGCTTCGTGTTTGCGGATTACCACGTGCCTATGGCGGCTTGGCGTTCGGTAACTAGTTCAACACTGGCATTTGCACATGAATGTTTCATCGATGAGCTGGCACATAAGGCCAAAAAAGATCCGCTAGACTTCCGCATCGATTTACAATCGACCAATACCGATACCAAGCGCGTGTTGAAAAAATTACGCGAGATCACGAATTGGTACAAACCGCTTCCGGCTGGTAAAGCACGCGGCGTCGCACAATGGGACTTTTTTGCAGGACTTTCGGCGCAAGCGGTGGAAGTGAGTTTGGCGAAAAACGGAGCTGTATCGGTAGATAAAGTGTATGTGGTGATTGATTTAGGAACAGTCGTGAATCCAGATAACGTGAAAGCGCAAGTGGAAGGTGCGGTTTTAATGGCTCTAAGTGCGGCAATTCATCCAGCCATCACCTTGAAAAACGGGGTGGTGGAACAAAAGAATTTCGACACAACTCCGGTGACCCGAATGAGCGAGGCTCCAGAAGTCATCGTGGAAATCATCACAGAAGGCGCTAAAATCAAAGGGGTAGGAGAACCTGGTTTACCACCATTTGCGCCGGCTTTAGGGAACGCGATTTTTGCGTTGACGAAGAAGCGTTTGCGCAAATTGCCATTAGAAATTGATTTTGTTTAATCGATGCCTCTTTTAAAAGCGACCCCTATTCTGGCCTATTTAGATCGCGACGCAACGGTCGCGTTCTATGAAAAATTGGGCTTTACAAGTAATGCCAAATGGGATGGCTACTTGATGTTTTCGCGCGACGAAATCAACATTCATTTGTGGTGTTGCGATGACGAGAGTATCCCGAAGAATACGGGATGTTACGTGAATGTGGATGAGATTGATGTTCTATACAAAGAATGTGAAGCCCTTGGAATTGTACATCCGAATGGAAAGCTCCAAAATATGGCCTGGGGCATGCGCCAATTCAGTATCCTAGATAATAGCGGGAACATTATTCATTTCGGTCAGGATATGAATAGCTAATTATTTTTCTAACTTATGTTTCTAAACCTATGAAACATGAAAAAAATAGCGATCCTTTTGCTGGGATTCAGCCTGTCACTTTCTGCGCAGATACCTGCCGGAAAGAAAGTGATTTCTTCTCTGTATGTGTATGATGTAGCCTCTGGTAAATCGGAATTAATTCTCACAGAAAAACGACATTTTGAAGCACCTAACTGGTCGCGTGACGGTAAATTTCTACTGATTAATGCCTACGGTAAGTTGGAGAAAATCAGCCCGAAAGGTGAAAAATTAGGCGAACTGAACACGGGTTCTGTGGCTAAGTCAAACAATGATCACGGCTATTCATTTGATGGTAAAACCTTGTTTATTTCGAGTGCTAAAGCCGAGATCAAAGAGCATACCTCCTTCATCTACAAAGTTTCTTCCGAAGGTGGAAATCCGGTTCAGCTTACTCCATTAACCCCCTCTTACTGGCATGGCATTTCTCCAGATGGCAAGACGATGGTCTATTGTGCGGCGAGAAATGGCAATTATGACGTTTATGCGATGTCTTCGAATGGCGGCGATGAGATTCGGTTGACCTCTACAGAAGGCTTAGATGACGGTCCGGAATATGCGCGGGATGGCAAGCACATTTATATCAATTCCTATCGTTCTGGGATGATGCAAATTTGGCGAATGAAAGCGGATGGATCAGAGCCAGAACAGATGACGTTTGATGCGCATTCAAACTGGTTTGCGCACATCTCGCCTAACAATCAAGTGGCAACAATCATTACATACCTAGAGGATCAAAAGGAGTTGCATCCCTTTGGCCATCAAGTCAAATTGCGTCTTTTGAATTTAAAAACGAAAGAAGTCAAAGATTTAACAGAGGCATTTTATGGGGGTCAAGGAACGATTAATGTGCCCTCTTGGAGTCCAGACGGCAAGAAATTTGCCTATGTGCGTTATGCTTTGGAAGATTTGTAAAAAGGGAGTAAATTCACAAAAAACCTAGTTAATATGAACAAAGATAGTCAAGCTTCTAGACGGAAGTTTTTAAAACAAATTGGGGCAACTAGTCTCGTAGCAGCCTCTTCGCCTTTCGCCTCTTTAGGAGCACAACAAAAAGCAGAGGAACGTATTTTAACGTATGAAAAACGCATCTCGGTAGGCGAAAAAATTCGCTTGGGGGTGATTGGTTTTGGGGTACAAGGACACTTCGATTTAGCTTCTGCCCTGAAAGTTCCGGGCGTAGAATTAGCGGGAATTTGTGATTTATACACGGGCCGTATTGAAAATGCGAAAGAATTATACGGTAAGGATTTATATACGACGCGTAATTACAAAGAATTATTAGACCGCTCGGACATCGATGCGGTGATCATCGCGACACACGATGTGTGGCATGCCCGCATTACGATCGACGCTTTGGCAAAAGGCAAACACGTCTACATCGAAAAACCGATGGTTTATAAAATCGACGAAGGCCCTAAAGTGATTGCAGCCCAAAAGAAATACGGCAAAGTCTTACAAGTAGGATCTCAGCGCGTGAGCAGCATCGGCTTAGCGAAAGCGAAAGAGATGTTAGCGGCCGGAGAGATCGGTAAATTAAATATGGTGAACGCGGTCTACGACCGCCAAAGCTCTATCGGCGCTTGGCAGTACACCATCCCTAAAGACGCGGATGCTTCGACATGTGATTGGAATCGCTTCATCGAAGCAACCGCTAAAATGGAATTCGACGCGAAGAAGTTTTTCTGGTGGCGTGCCTTTAAAGAAGTAGGAACCGGCGTAGCGGGGGATTTATTCATCCACTTGTTGTCCGGAACGCACTTTATGACGAACTCGAATGGTCCGGAAACGATCTTCTCTACTGGTCAATTTAGCCACTGGAACGACGGCCGTAACTTACCAGATGTGATGTCAGGTGTCATGCAATATGGTAACACGGCGGAGCACCCAGCTTTCCAATTAACCTTGCAAGTGAACTTTGTCAGCGGAACAGGTGGCCAAGAGGTGATTCGTTTGATTGGTTCAGAGGGAGTGATGGATGTGAAAGGAAATACGATTTCTGTGAAGCATAGCATTATGCCAGAGGCTCCGGGCTTTGGTGGTTATGATTCTGTGTTTACGCTTCCTAAAAGTATGCAGGAAGAAATGACACGCGATTACAACGCGAAATGGACAGATGCACAACGCAAACGACCTACGAAAGAGGACGTTATTTTCAGAGCGCCTGCAGGATATGATGAGCACGTGGATCACTTCACACACTTCTTTGATGCGATTCGCAACGGGACGTCTGTCGTAGAAGATGCGGCCTTTGGTTTTAGAGCGGCGGCGCCAGCCTTAGCTTGTAACGAAAGTTACTTCCAAAAGAAGATCATCCAGTGGGATCCAGTGAATATGAAACTGAAATAAATTGAAAAAACCGGCCCAAAGAGCCGGTTTTTTTCATTAATTAAACTCAACTAATTATTTGAATGTGACGTCAAAGCGATCAAGATTCATCACTTTAACCCACGCTTTAACAAAATCAGTGACGAATTTGTTTTGAGAATCTTTCGTCGCATACACTTCAGCTAATGCGCGAAGTTCAGAATTAGACCCAAAAATCAAGTCCGCACGTGTCGCCGTCGCTTTCACTGCACCTGTTTTCTCGTCTGTTCCTACGAACTCTACTTTCGTTGCGTTAGCTGGCTTCCACGTGGTGCCCATCTCTAACAAGTTCACGAAGAAGTCATTCGTTAACGCATCTTTCTTCGTAGTGAAAATACCGTGTTTCGAACCATTATAATTCGTATTCAAGGCACGCATACCACCCGTTAATACCGTCATTTCTGGCGCCGTTAACGTTAATAATTGCGCTTTATCAACGAACAATTCTTCTGTCGATAACGTGTATTGTGTTTTCAAGTAGTTACGGAAACCATCAGCCATTGGCTCTAATAATCCAATGGAAGCTACGTCTGTTTGTTCTTGCGTTGCATCCATACGACCTGGGATAAAAGGCACCGTTGTTTTAACCCCTGCATTGGCCGCTGCTTTCTCTACTGCAGCCGAACCTCCTAGAACGATTAAGTCCGCGATCGATACTTTTTTCTTACCTGATTTGGCATTAAACTCTTGTTGAATTTTCTCTAAAACAGCAAAGACTTTCTCTAATTGCTTTGGATTATTTACTTCCCAGTTACGTTGTGGCAACAAGCGGATACGCGCTCCGTTAGCACCACCACGGCGATCTGAGTGACGGTACGTAGAAGCCGAAGCCCAAGCTGTCGAAACTAATTCGCTGATCGATAATCCCGAGTTCAATAACTTCACTTTCAAGGCAGCGATGTCTGTAGCGTTGATTACTTCGTGGTTTAAAGCAGGGATTGGATCTTGCCAAATCAATTGCTCCTTCGGAACTTCAGGTCCTAAGTATGTCGAGCTAGGACCCATATCGCGGTGCGTTAATTTGAACCATGCTTTGGCAAAAGCCTTCGCATAAACTTCTGGATTTTCTAAGAAATTGCGAGAGATTTTCTCATAAGCCGGATCCACGCGTAAAGCGATATCCGTTGTTAACATCGTAGGCTTGTGGAAGGTATTTTTATCAAATGCATCTGGAATAATGTTTGCGCTATTTTTCGCAATCCATTGGTTCGCACCCGCTGGGCTCTTCTCTAAAGACCACTCATTGTTAAACAATAGGTGCAAGTATCCGATACCCCATTGTGTAGGAGTTGACGTCCATGTCACCTCTAAGCCAGACGTGATCGCATCTTTTCCTTTACCTGATTTGTAGGTGCTCTTCCAGCCTAAACCCTGCTCCTCGATGCCCGCTGCTTCTGGATTTTCTCCTACGTTTGTAGCCGGACCTGCACCGTGTGTTTTACCGAATGTATGACCACCTGCGATCAACGCAACGGTCTCCTCATCATTCATACCCATGCGACCAAACGTCTCGCGGATATCTTTCGCAGAGGCTGCCGGATCTGGCACACCATTAGGACCTTCTGGGTTTACATAAATTAAGCCCATTTGTACCGCTGCTAATGGATTCTCTAATTTGCGACCTTCTGAATACCGGTTTTTATCATCTAACCATTTCTTCTCAGATCCCCAATATACGTTTGCTTCTGGCTCCCATACATCCGTACGACCACCTGCAAAACCAAATGTTTTGAAGCCCATTTGCTCTAACGACACGTTTCCAGTCAAGACCATTAAGTCTGCCCAAGAGATTTTATCGCCATATTTTTGCTTGATCGGCCATAACAAACGACGCGCCTTATCTAGGTTCGTGTTATCTGGCCAAGAGTTTAATGGCGAGAAACGTTGTTGACCTGCGCGAGAACCGCCACGGCCATCGCCTGTACGATAGGTACCTGCACTATGCCAAGCCATACGAATGAATAGTGGACCATAGTTACCGAAATCAGCCGGCCACCAATCTTGTGATTTTGTCAAGACCGCTGCGATGTCTTTTTTCAAGGCAAAGTAGTCAAGACTCTTAAATGCTTTGATGTAATTGAAGTCTGGGCCCATCGGGTTTGACTTCTCTGAGTTTTGGCGAAGCATACCCACGTTCAATTGGTTAGGCCACCAGTCTTTGTTTGTCGTTGCAGACGGTTTCATTCCCGTGTGTGGGTTGATTCCAGCGTGTGGGTTTACGCCACCAGCTGCATGCGGATTAGCTGCGTGAGGGTTAGCTCCGTGTGGGTTAGCCGTTGCTCCACTGTGTGGGTTAGCGTAATCTTGGGCAATGGTAGCTGTGGAAGCTAACAAGCCGCAAAGGATAAGTAGTTTTTTCATGATTCTTGATTTTTAGTGGTGCCAAATTAGTGGCAAAAAATGGATAGAGAAAACTGAAATTTTCTATATTTGACATAGATATTATCTATAACAATGAATATACATCAATTAGAATACATACTGGCCGTTGATCAATTTAAAAGCTTCTCGAAAGCAGCTGATTATTGTCATGTTACGCAGGCGACTTTGAGTGCGATGGTGAAAAAGCTGGAGGAGCAATTGGATATCGTCATTTTCGATCGAAAGGCAAACCCCATTGCGACTACTGAAAATGGTAGAGAGATCTTACTGCAGGCCCAGCAAGTGGTGGCCCACGCGAACGCGCTATTATCTTCCTCTAAGGCGATTAATCAAAAAGTAGAGGGACGCGTTAAGATGGGCGTTATTCCTACGATTGCTAGTTCGATGTTGCCCCTAATTCTGAAGCATTTGGTTGAAAAATATCCTTTGTTACAGCTAGAAGTGTACGAAGTGACGACAAATCAAATGATCAAGGATTTACGTGAAGGGAAATTAGATGTAGGTGTTTTAAGTACGCCCATCGCCTCGACCGAGGTGGAAACGGAGCTTTTGTATGTGGAAGATTTGTGTGTTTATGGGCATTTGCCATCAGGAAGTCGTTTCATTGCGAAATCTGAATTAGCAAAGCAACGGATGTTTTTATTGCAAGAGGGGCATTGCCTTCGGGATCAAATCATACAGCTGTGTGATTTGAAGAAGAGCAAGTCCTTACCGTCTAATTTATCGGTGGAATCGAATACGTTTGATACCTTGTTAAATCTCGTGGACGAATTCAATGGATTGACGGTATTACCAGCTTTGTATGTAGGCCAAATGAGTGAAGCTAGACAAGCGCATTTAATTGATTTAACGGATGGAGCTTTAACACGCGAAGTGAGTCTGGCGTACTACCGTCCCTATGCAAAATGGAATATTTTGAACCGCTTAAAAGCGGAAATTTCAGAAAAAGTGCAAAAACGGCTAACGTAAATTTGTTTTTTTCGGGTGCCATATTAACTTTGTATCACAAAGTACTTTTTATTATGGAAAAACACGAAGAACAATTAGCCGCCATTCAAGAAATGCGGAACCTGATGGACCGAGCTACTCGGTTTCGAACCATTAGTGGTTTGTCTGCTATAGTAGCCGGCTTACTTGCCATACTGTGTGTGTTGTTTGTTAGTCAGTTAACCGATGTGCAATGGCTAGAATCAGCGTCTTTTGAACGAATGCTTGGAACGAGGTTTGCCACGGAGGTGCAGCTTTCGTTCCTAGTTTTGTTATTGATCTCTTTGTGTTTCGGTATTTATTTAGCTGCTAGAAATGCGCATACTATTGGTCAAACTGCCTGGGATTCCGCAGCGAAAAGAGTAGCCTTACACATGGCTATTCCTTTAGTGTCGGGAGGTATATTTTCTGTGCTGTTAGCTCAATTAGGTTTACTAGGTTTGATTCCTGCAACCACCTTACTTTTTTATGGCTTAGCCCTGGTCAATGCGAGTCATTACACGCTGGATGCCGTTCGTTTATTAGGTCTAGTTGAAATAGGTTTAGGCTTATTTGCTACAGCCATGCTGCCTTTTGGCCTCGTTTTCTGGTTGACAGGATTTGGGTTAATGCACTTAGGTTTTGGACTATACATTTATTTAAAATACGAACGTGTCTAGTTATTTAACAGATTTCAATAAGGTATTTGAAAGTCGTGTCCGCCTAGGTATGATGTCATTACTTGTCGTTCAAGAACAAGTGGACTTTGGCCAAATAAAAGATAGTCTCCAACTCAGCGATGGCAATCTAGCCAGCCACATGAATGCCCTAGAGAAAATAGGCTATGTGGAAGTTCGAAAACAGTTTATAGGCAAGAAGCCCAATACGACTTACGCTATTACTCCTGAGGGGAAAAAGGCTTTTTCGGAACATTTAAACTCCCTCGAAAAACTCATTAAACAAATTCATTCGTAAAATGGAAAATCAAATCATACAACAGCTTGCAAATCCGGTCGCTTTAGAGCAATTATACCGGTCTAATCCTGCTGCTTTTAGCAGCGCTTTTCATTCCGTATATCCACAGATATCTTCCGAAATTTCAGCTCAAATTTGGCATGAACGCTTAGCTGTTTCGTCAACCTCTTGGGGGTCGAAAGGGGATTGGATTTTGCTTGTTATTCTCGCGTCTATCGTTGCTTTTTTAATGCAGATGCCAGATTTGTTTTCGATATCACACGATCTTTATTTCCCCCGAAATATGTCATTTATTGTGATGCCAGGTATTGGAGCCTATTTTGCGTACAAGCAAGGTTTGACATTAAGACAATTAGCAGCGCCACTTTTAGTGCTGTTATCCTCTATCGTTTTTATTAATCTTTTAACAGAAGGAAGTACCACGCTAATTTTGACTTGTCTGCATATTCCGCTTTTGATTTGGCTTGTAGTAGGGTATATTTTCGCTGGAAATGATCCTGCAAAGCGGATGGAATTTCTACGTTACCACGGGGATTTAGTCGTGATGACGGCAGTAATCGGATTAGCTGGTGGATTGTTTACAGGCTTGACACTGAATCTGTTCAAACTAATAGGCATCTCAATAGAGGACTTCTATTTCCGTTATTTAGTCTTGTCGATTTTGCCCTCAGTTCCACTTTTCGCCACATTTTTAGTACGTACAAACGCAAGTCTTGTTAGTAAAATTTCTCCTGTCATTGCTCGCATTTTTACTCCATTAGTCACGATCACGCTAGCGCTTTTTTTAGCAGCCATCATTTATACCGGGAAAGACCCCTATAACGATAGAGAATTCTTGGTGGTTTTTAATGGGATATTGATCGGTGTGATGGCTTTGATTTTGTTCTCTTTAGGCGAGGCTACGAAAACGAATGCGTCACGTGTGCATCAGTATTTTTTATTCGCCTTAGCGGCCTTAGCGATCATTGATAATGGGATTGCCTTGTCTGCGATTGGGTACCGGCTTTTTGAGTTTGGGATAACGCCTAATCGCCTAGCGGTGCTGGGAAGCAATGCCATTGTGATGCTGCATTTGATGCTGGCTACGAAGAAGCTTTGGGAGTTTTTGCAGGGCCATAAAACGATGGAGGAAGTCGAGCTCAGAATCACCGATTACTTGCCCGTTTATGCCATTTGGGCGGCAATAGTTAGCTTCTTGTTTCCGCTGATTTTCCAGTTTAGTTAATAAAAAAGGCCCGAGATTCTCGGGCCTTTCGTTTTTCTACTGCATCTGCATGGCATCCATTCCGCCGCCTGAATTGTTCTTTTTCATTTGGCTCATATCGAATTTACCGAAACGAAGTGAGAACGTCAGTCTAATCATTTGTGGGTTCGCTAGGCGATAAGAGGTCTGTGAGAATCCTTCCCCAAAAGATACGCGGGTGTTTCCACGTGAACGTGTCACATCGTTAAAGGCCAGGGTTAAGGAAGCCATATCATTTTTCAAGAACGTCTTTTTAATCGCTAAATCGATGCCAAAGTAGGGTTCAATATATCCCTGCGACGAACTTTGCGCTTGCATACCTGGAGGGCCTTGCATTCCTTGATTTTGTGTGACAGGCACATTCGTCTTGCCTTGGTAATCGCCAGACAGCTGGATACTCCATTTTTTGGGCAAAATAAAGGTGTTATTCAACTTCCCAAAAACAGTCCACAAGGCCTCATTTACTTGTGTTGCATCAATGTTCGAGATATTGATTTTGGAATTATACATATTCACGTTCGCCGTTAAATCCCACCATGTCTGCAACTTGTTTGTGTACGTGAATTCTAAACCATAGTTAATGCTCGAATTCGCGTTCACAAACGTGTTAATCAAATCCAATTTACCACTAATCGGGTTCGTTTCCTGTTTCAAATAACGTGTGATCAAATTGTCCGTGTATTTGTAATAACCAGACACCAAGAAAGTCGCAGACCCTTGTGATTTGCTATACGAAAGCTCGCCAGAAGTTGTGAATTCAGGCACTAAATCCGCATTTCCGCGTTGTATATTTAAGCTATCGCTGTAATCCACAAATGGAATCAGCTGGAAGAAATTAGGGCGATTCACGCGACGCGTGATGCTCAATTGCAATTGGTCAGTCTTCGATAAATCTTTCTTCAAGAAGATCGATGGGAATAAGCTGAGCGGGTATTTATTGCTAAACGTTTGGTTCGTATTCAATAATTTCCCTTCGTATTCAGAGCTCTCGCCACGTAATCCGATCTTATAAGATAGCGTCTTGCTAGCCTTTCCGGAGATAGAGAAATAGGCAGCGTACACGTTATTAGAACTTTCATAGTTTGTCGAAGCCGAAGTAATTGTTCTATACATATCTGAACCCACCGGCTTTAAGGTATTGGTATTTTCGTTTGCAATATCATTGATCTGCGCTCGTAAACCCGTTTCGATCGTGCCTTCGTTTTTTATTGGTGTCACATAATCTAGTTGCACGGTCATAAAGGCATTCTTTCCTGAACCGATGTTCTTTTGGATTTGCGTACCCGTAACAGCGTTGTTCTTCAAATAATCGGTGGTGAAGGTGCCTTCTCCTTTATTTGTTCCGCCAAAGTAATTCAAATCACCGGTTAACTCTCTTCCCGCTTTAGGATAGGTATGTTTAAATCCTGCCTGAAATCCGGTCGGTTTAAATTCACGGTAGTTTTCTGAAACGCGCTGACTTAATGTAGTCACCCCATTCACCGTACTTGAAATACGCGTGTCTTCACTCGGACGGAATTCTCCACCACCGCCAAAGAAAGCACCTAAAGATAAAGTCGTCCGATTGCTCGCCGCATAATCGGCAGAAACACGTGGGAATAACATTAAGCCTTTGGTCTTATTATCCGACTCTTGGCTTACCGACGATAAAACACCTCCTAAATCACTTGTACGAACACTATTTCCAATGGAATTATTGCGTACCCGCATATTCATTAGGGTTGCCGTCAGGTTCCATTTGTTCTGTTGGTAGGTGAAGTTTCCCATGATATTTGAACCGCCAAAACGATCCGCCCCCACATTCACCATTCCATTATAACCATTCTTTTTGTTTTTCTTCAACACGATGTTGATGATGCCCGCCATACTTCCAGAGGCATCGTATTTCGCAGAGGGATTCGTGATCACCTCTACTTTTTCAATGATGTCTGCCGGGATTTGATCCATCGAAAGACTCGTAGGGCGACCGTCGATAAACAAGGTTGGATTCGCATTACGAACCTTCACATTACCGTCGATATCCACTTGCACCGATGGAATATTTCGCATCACGTCGATCGCCGTTCCCCCAGTCGTTACTAGATTTTGCGCTACATTAAAGGATTTTTTATCGATGTCCATTTCGACCAAAGACTTCGTTCCCGTCACCACGACATTCTCTAAAACTCTCGATTCTTGCGCTAATTTGATATTACCTAAATCCTTCTCAAATGCGGCCATCATTTTAGCCATATCGGGCTGTGAACCAGGTTCCATTTTGGGCATTTCAAAAGCAACAGCGGCTTCGTAGTTTTTGTATCCTACAAAAGAGATTTTGATTTTTAGTCTTACGTTTACGGGAATTTCTTTGAAGTTAAAGTCACCATTCAGCTCGGCTGTTTGGGCTTTGACTAGGATATCTTTGGCCTGTTTCGTTGCCGGATCTACCGTTGTTTTTAGTAAAACAACCGATGCAAATTCTACGGGTTTCCCCATTTCGTCTACCACTTTTCCAAAGACGTGGCCTTGATTTAAATTAGCTCCCGGTCCTCTTGTGCCCGTTGGTGGGCCACCTGGAACTTGTGCAAATAGGGAAAAGGATAGTAGCGCGATGAGCGCCGTAGCAAGTATTTTTCTCATTAGGTGGATTGATTTCAATAAAATTGTATCACAAAGGTACATTCATTTAAATGAATAGGGCATTTTTTCTGCCTGACGGTCGAATGTAGAGATGAATGAAGGATTTTATGCGAGAAAAGGTTTTTCTTTACAGGATGAAAAAGCTCCTTTTATTCTTCATGTTATCTTCTTTTGTGACTGTTGCACAAACGAAGCCGGTTGGGAAACTAGATCCCACTAAACCTATTTTAGTCCTAGAAACCTCTTGTGGGTCCTGTAATTTTGAGATGCCAAGGAAAGACTGTTTCCTAGCTGTAAAATTTGAAGGAAAGGCCTATGCTGTGCAAGGAACTTCTATCGATGATCACGGAGATGCACACGATGAGAAGGGATTTTGCAACGCGATTCGGAAGGCTAAAGTGCAAGGTAGCGTGAAGGGAGATCAATTTGTTGTTACCTATTTTGAACTATTGAAAACAGAATAGCCTATCTTTGCAATATGAAAAAGGCGTGGATTTTAAAGCTCATCTTTATTTGCAGTTTTGTACTGCTGGGCGAGCGCGTATCTTTACATCCAGACTTTAAGGCTTTTACTAAATCTTTTGTGCATGCTACGTCTGATGATTCTGATTCAATCATTGCAATTGAATTAGAAGACGAAGTAGAGGAGGATGCTTTAACGATGTTTTTCTTGTCCAAATCTTTCGATTGGATAGTCATTAACCAATTCCTTGGAATATTCATCTTAGTCGTGTTTATCGCACGACCATTTTTTCACCAAATCCCCGTGTATTTACGTTTTCAAAACTTAAGGCTGTAGATCTATAGACTGATTTCTTTATTCAATTCGTCTATATTTTAAAGCTTTATTTTATGAAAAAATATTTTTTGCTATTCTTAGCATTAAACACAATCGTGCCTGCTTGGGCACAAGTTGATAATGAATCCTTGAAGTTAAAGTTAAATGAAAGTGGGAGTCATTATTTTCAGGCTACTTTTTTGAATCAGGTTTGGTTGCGTACTACAGAAAACAATCCTGGCACTACGGTGGAAGGCAATTTGGAATCACAATCCACAGACATTGGTTTGCGCAGAACACGTATTCAAATGTTTGGTCAGATCACGGACCGGACGTTTATTTATTTTCAGTTTGGCCAAAATAATTTCAACGCCCAATACAACTCCACTTCGAACCGCAAAATCGCGCCTTTCTTTCACGATGCCCTAGGCGAATACCGTATTTCGGATAAAAATCAATTGAAAATGGGAGGAGGTTTGAGTATTATTTCCGGATTATCTCGTTTTTCTCAACCCAGTATTGGGACGATTACGACAATGGATGTGCCCGTTTTTGCACAAACAACTGTTGATCAAATCGATCAGTTCTCGCGCAAATTAAGTGTCTATGCTAGGGGCCAAATAGGGCACTGGGATTACCGATATATTCTAAGTGATCCTTTCCCTATCACGTCGAACGGCCAAACGCCACCGGCGCTCGCACCCGTTTCCAACTTTGCATTGAAGGGTCACAACTTACAACACCAAGGATATTTGATCTATCAGTTTTTTGACCATGATGCGCACACCACTCCGTATATGACGGGGACTTACTTAGGCACGAAAAAGATCGTCAATATCGCGGGGGGATTTATCTATCAGAAGAATGCCATGTGGAATAAAGCCGCCGCCACTTCAGATACAACCTACCAAAATATGGCGCATTGGGCAATCGAGAGTTTTGTGGACATCCCATTAAACAAGGAAAAGCACAGTGCGCTGAATGCGTATATCGGCTATTTTAATACGAATTACGGGACGAATTATTTGCGCTATAATGGAGTGATGAATCCGGCAAACGGGACAACTGCGACGTCTGCGAATTCGATCAGCGGACAGGGTACAGTGTATGGAAATAGCTATCCGATGTTTGGAACGGGTTCAGTCGTTTATACACAAATTGGGTATTTATTGCCATCGAAAAATGCGAGTATGTCGAATCGCTGGATGCCGTATGCGTCTGCGACTTTGGCAAGCTACGATAGACTGAATGGCTTCTCGAATAACACCTTCAATGCGGGGATCAATTACTTCATTCAAGGCCATAAATCGAAGCTGAGTTTGGACTTCCAAAACCGCCCAAGCTTCCAAGTGAACCAAGGCGAACTAGTGAAAGGCCAACGCTTGAATTCGGTGACGTTGCAATTTCAATTGTTTATTTAATGAAGAAGGCCCTCTTTTTACTACTGATTTCCTTTGCAGGTTTCAGTCAACAGAACTTCTTTAATGTGCCGAGTTCGGATATTACGAAGGCGAAACACGTGTTTTTTCAGCAACAATTGAACTTTATAAGTGCAGGTTTTCAGTCCTCTACCACCTTTTGTTATGGCTTGGGAAAGAACTATGAAATGGGGTTGAATGTGATCGGTGTGACCGTTGATTACGCAGCCTCCTTAGCCGATAACGCGGGAACTTTTATTGTACTGAATGGGCAAAAGAAATGGGATGTTTCGCCTGTATTTTCTACCGCACTTGGCGGCCAAATTGGCTTAAGCTCATTGGCTGATGGTGGTGCATATGCTTATTCGAATGGGGTTTATAAACTAGAAAATACGAAATTAGTGGGCGGGATCTATTATTCCTCTGATGCCTATTTCGGCCCAGAAAGTCGGGGGTTCAATGCCTCAGGAACGCTGGATAAATTTGGTTTTCAAGCGGGAATAGAGCGGAATCTTTGGAAAGAAAAACTCTTATTTCAAGCTGATTTTATTAGTGGAAGGCACTCATTGGGCGAAGTCGTTTTAGGCGGGGCCTATTTTATTTCTAAAAATGTGGTGCTTTCTGCCGGCTATCAAATACCCACAATGGGCAGCAAATCGCAAGATGCGGTGGTGTTTGAAATCACGTATATCCCGCTTTAATGTCGCACAAGAATCGCCATTGGTCTCATGGAAGATGGGCTAATGGCGATTTTGATTGAACTTTAACCTTATGAAGAAATCACTACTTTTTTTACTGCTTTTCGGATTTCACGCTTTCTCGCAAAGCTCCATTCAATCGCGCATCGTCGATAAAAAGGCGCCGGTTGAATTCGTGAATGTGCTCTTGTACAGCGCATCGGATTCAGTGAAAATTCTGAAATACGCGACCACCGATAGTGCTGGGGTATTTAAATTATCCGGTTTAGCAGCAGGGAAATATGTCTTGAAAACCCAGATGATGGGCTTTGTGTCGACCAAAATTCCAGTGTCATTGTTGGAATCACAGGCTTTACATTTGGACGATATTTCGCTACAAACGGATAGCAAGATGTTATCCGCTGTGGAAGTACTTTCTCAGAAGGAGTTAGTCCAAAAAACAACCCAAGGTTTCATCGTAAAAGCGAAGGATAATTTAACGCAAGCCGGCGGTTCTGCGACAGATTTATTAAAGAGTATTCCGACTGTCGTAGTTGATGCTGAAGGAGCGATTACGGTGCGCGGAAAGGGCCCACTCATTTTGATTAATGGGCGCACCTCTGGGATTTCATCGACCGATTTAATTCCGGCCAGTAGCGTGGAAAGTGTGGAAATTATTAACAATCCATCAGCTCAATATGACGCAGATTCAGAAGGTGGGATTATTAACATTACTTTGAAAAAGGCGGCGAAGAGTGGTACGAATGTGTCGGCTTCTGTGGGTGGCGGTTTTGGCGCGAAAGGCCGCGGGAGTGCTGCATTTAGCCTCAATCGATCAGTCGGAAAGTGGAATGTAGGACTATCCTATGACATGCGTTTTTCTGAAAGGACTCGTAAGGCGAACACGACGCGGACGAGTTTTGATCAGCCTTTGGATTATTTATTGCTTCAAAACCGGAATGATATCCGCACGGAAAGTACGCAGAATGTAAAGTTCAACGTAGACTATGCGGCATCGTCGCACGACCAATTCAATTTTGAGATTTTATCGAATATCGAAGGACAGGATAACGATGAAGTTTTGGGATCCCAATTCTCCACCCAATTAGGCGCATTTAACTCGCGGAATATCCGGGAATCCATCGAATTAGAGAAAGGATTGGCCGTGGAATTTGCGGGGACTTACAAGCATTTGTTTGCCGATAAAAAGGAGAAATTAATCATTAACGCGAGTACCTTTTTTGGTCGTGATAATCAAGATACGGACATCAATACAAAGTCATTGACGGAAAGTGGAACGAGCTACGGCTCCACATTTTTACAGCGCACCTACAGCTATGCAAAGCCGCAAATGACTAATGTTAAAGTGGATTATGCTAAACCAATTTCTTCTTCTACCACTCTTGAAACAGGGTATAAAGGAATTTACAGAGCGAACAATATCGACTTCCAAAACCAAACTTTTATCGGTTCTGGCTATGTGAAAAATCCGGCTGTGAGTAATATTTTTGACTTCAAAGAACAAATTCATGCGGCCTATTTGCAGATCAAATCAGAACCGTCCGCTTCATTCAAATACGATATCGGCTTGCGCGCGGAGAAAGTGATGAACGAAGGAACCTCGATTTCTAATTCGTCCATTTCGTTTCAACGTGACTATTTCAACCTATTCCCCACAGCGAATTTTGCTTATTTCGTAAACAAATCGGACTTCCTGAAATTCAGTTATAGCCGCCGCATTAACCGCCCCGGTTTAGGGGAGTTAAATCCAATGATTGACATCACCGATTCCTTGAATCAGCACGGCGGAAATCCGTATTTGAAACCGGAATTAGTGAATGCGTTCGAGGTAGGATACAACAAAGAGGGAGAGGGCTGGAGTTTATCTAGCAGCGCCTTTTATCGTCTATCGAATAACATCATTCGCACCTATATTGATTTGAAGCCGAATGGAGTAGCCATAACTACGCCGCAAAACTTTGGCAACGCAACGACGTACGGAGTGGAGGAGATTCTGGACTGGTCTCCGACCAAATTTTGGAGTGTGAATACGAGCCTCTCGCTTTTTGACCAAAAGATTGATGGCAATGTCGTAAGCAGGGATGTGGCAAATGAAGTGGTGAGTTGGTATGGTAAAATGATTCACAACTTTACGCTTTCGAAGCAATCTAAATTGCAAATCATTGGTGCTTATAACGCGCCCACGGCTATGGCTCAAGGTACGAGAATGGCTGTCTATAATGTGGATTTAGGCTTCCAAACTAAGATTCTAAAAGGCAAGGGTGGCTTAGGAATTGTAATCAGCGACGTCTTTAATATGCAAAGCAGCGGATGGGACCTTTCGGCGGCTAATTTTGCATTGAACAGAAAGATGAAAGTAGATACACGCGCGGTATTTGTCACGTTCGCTTATTCTTTTGCGAACATTTTCAAGGAATCATTATTGGATAATTTATTCTCTAATAACTAGATAAATCTTCGTCCAATTCCGAATAAAATCGTGTTCGCTAATACCGCACAGCCCACGATTATAATCGCCATCGTGAATGGTGTGCCATCAAAAAGCAAACCCACTAAAGTAGCACAAACTGCGCCCCAAGCCATTTGAATAGAGCCCAGCATTGCAGAAGCTGTTCCGGCACCCCGATGGAAAGGTTTTAGCGCAAGGGTTGCTACGTTAGGAAAATTGAACCCTTGGCAACCCATAATCAGGAACAAAAGACCAATGTTTACTTCCATGGATAGCCATTCCATTTTCGCTAAAACGGATAATAAAATGCCTAAGATTAATTGTGTAGGCAAGGTCACTTTCAAAATTTGCAAGCTCGAATACCTTTTTAAAACGACGCGATTCAATTGACTCGCTGAAATAATACCGGAGGCAACGATTGCGAAAATGAAACCAAATTTGGACTCATCTACGCCGTAATACGTTAAGAAAGTGAGGGGCGCTCCACCCACATAGGTAAAAATACTACCCGCACCAATGGCGCCTGTAAAGGCAAAAACCAAGTATTCTTTCTCTTTGAATAACGCCTTATAGGCTTTCATAATGGTGGAGATTCGGAACGGACCACTGTGTTCGCGATTGGTCTTTTCTGGCAACCAAGATTTGATCAAGAAAATGATTACTAATAGGATGAATGCTAAGACTAAAAAGATGGCTTTCCAGCTAGCAATCGTCAATAATAAACTACCTAAAGATGGAGCTAAAATAGGTGAAACACCTAATATCAGAATCATTAATGACATGATTTTAGGCCTTTCTTTCTCCTCAAACGTTTCGCGAATCACCGCATTAGGTGCGACCATTCCTACACTTCCGCCTAGCGCTTGGAACAAACGGAAAACGACTAACATTTCCACCGAAGTCGAAAAAGCACAGGCAATAGAACTCAATACATAGACTGAAAGGCCGATATATAGCACATTTTTGCGACCAAAATGATCTAATAAAGGACCACTTATTAGTTGCCCCATGCATATACCAAAGAAGAAACTAGATAGTGTATACCCCATTTGTTCCTGTGAACAATTCAGCGCGAGGGCGATGTTTTTGAAAGCAGGTAAATACATGTCGATGGACAAAGGTCCAATCGCCGACAAGATTCCAAGGATTAAGATGATTTTCGTGCGGTTCGCAGAATTGGGCATTAGCTAGGGGGTATTTTTAGAAGACGCAAAGGTACGCCCAATAATCCTAAATTAATACCCCCGCACTTGCCTGTAACGCATAGATCGTTTTAAATAGATAGGCTTTTAGCTCCGTTAATTTCTCTGCCGCTTCCATCGCTTTTGTTTCGCGGCTGTTGATTAAAAAGAGAGAAGATTCCCCTTGTGCAAAACGGGTTTCTTCTGCTTTCACAAGTGCTTGGTAGTTTTGTAAAGCCTTTTCCTGCGTTTGGATCTGCTTTTTCAAGGCTTCCACTTGGTTAAAATACGAGCTAACTTTTACCTGAATTTGTTGCTTTTTCTGCGCTAAATTTAGGGATTCTTCCTGTATTTTTAGTTTAGCTAATGCGTAGTCCGCTCTACCTTTCGAGAGGCGTAGGGGCATTTCAAATTTGAAGCCATACTGATAATTATTTTCGAACAAGGGGCGCGTCTCCAGACTTGGCGTGAGGCCTTTGGACAAGGCATTATAGCTTACATCTAGTTTAGGCAATAGGCTTTGGAATTTCAATTTCTTCTCCACTTGCAAGCCCTCGATTTTGTATTGATAAGCGCTTAAATCTGGATGGTTTGCATAGGCCTTTTCTAGCAAGGAAGAAAGGTTTAAATCAAGGTCCGCGATCCAAGCGAATTCATTCGTTACTTCTGCAGGTTGCACCTCTGAAGGCAACTCCTGCGGGGTGTTATTCTCTTGCCATAAGTAGACAGAAAGAGACAATCGCGCATTTTCTCTTTCTACCCATTTTGCCTGGTATAGATTGTCAAAAAACTGGAGCTGCGTGGTCGCCTCGAGCGTATCTACTGCGGGTCTTTCGCCTAATTCTACACTCCGTTTTACAAATGAAACGCGGGCTTCAGCGATCTTCCGATTTTGGTCGACGATTTTAAAAACGCGCACACTTTTTACCCAATTCCAATAGGACGCCATCGCATCGGAGAACAGGTCATTTAAGGCGCTTCTTTGTTGTTGAATCGCCATTTTATTCATCAGCTTCGCTTGTTGTAAACTTGCTCTGCGCTGATCCATGAATAGATTCTTTGCAAGGGGAACGCTGATCCCGATGTAGCTGGTTTCACCTAGGGTTTGGCTTGGGTTTAGGCGTGAACCTCCTAAGTTTTCCATACCAGAACTCAATTCGATACCGTACCAAGTAGGGATGCTTAATTCGGGTGCGTGGTACTCGTAATAGTTCTTCCCGTCAAACGTTTTTTGCGTACTGTAGTGACTCAAGATGGGATCAAAACCACCTCTAGCTTGCAGGATTTGTGCCTCTGATTTTTGCACACCAATGCTTGCTTGCTTGGCAAGCGGGTGATAGGTTTGCACGATTTTCAAAAACGCTTCTGGATATAATACCGGCGTTTGAGCAAAGCCTGCAAAGCTCATCAGCAAGAAGATAAATAGTTTATTTTTCATCTTTTTTTACGGTATAAAAATCAGCTGGAAAGCCATTGATATTTCGCCATAACTCGTACCAAAGCGGCACATCATTTAACAAGGCAATACCTTGCGCACCCGCACCCATCTTAATTTGCTTAGGCCACTTTTTATCTTTAGGATTTTCCACTACGATCACGCGGAACATTCCTTTCTCGTCTATGTTATTTTCCACCGCACGAATCTTTCCTGGGAAAGTTCCGAAGCTTTGATCTGGCCATCCGCCCGCAAAAATAATCGCTGGGAAACCATCAAATATAAACCGGACCTCTTGTCCAGGAGAAACCAAAGGTAAATCGACTGGTCTGACATACATCTCTACCGCATAATTTGTGTTTTGCGGAACGATGGTTAAAAGCTCTTCCCCATCTTTTAAAATCTCCCCAATACCCGCCTTTTTCGCATTAATTACCTGACCACTTTGAGGCGCTAAAATGTAGTACATTCCGTCACGAATGGTATAACTAGCTACTTGATTTTCTAGCTTAGCTACTTCCCCTTTTCCGGTTTCGATCATGCCTAAACTCTGGAATTTTTCCCCTTCCGCTTTGTTCATTTTCTCACTGTATTCCTGGTCCACTCCGCGCAATTCAATTTTCGTATTTTGAATCTCTTGCAGTGTTTGATTTACCTTGTTTTCCGAGATGGTTTTTTTAGCTAATGAGTTCTGCATGGACGCATTGCGTTGTTGGAATTGCGTCTGTGAAATCAACCCCTCTTTGAACATTTTTTGGTTCCGTTCGAATTGGTCTTTGACTAAATTATACTCATTTGATGCTGCTTCTAGTTCGGCTTTTTCTCCGGTTAACTTCTGCTGCAATGCGGTGATCTTGTTCGTTAATTGATCCTGTTTTAAAGCCTTGGATGAACGTAGATTCGCAATCTGATCCTCGGTTGACTTCACTTTTTGCTCATAAAAAGAGACCGTCCCTTTCTTCGCATCCAGTTGCTCTTGTGTTCTAGAAATCAATTTAGGATCTAAATACTCAGCCTTGATCTCGGAGATTTTTGCTAAGGTGTCTCCTTGCTCCACAAAGTCTCCTTCTTTTACCCACCAGCGCGAGATTTTACCTGCGATAGGGCTATAAATTTTTTGAGGCTTTTGCTCTTGGTACAGACTGGTGATTTGACCTTTAGCACGGATATTTTGCGTCCAAGGAAGGAATAAAACGCCCAATAAAATGAGGCCTAATCCGATTAACCAAGGCTTCGTCGCAGGTCCTTTATCGCGTAGATAAATCTGATTAAATGACTTAAACTTTTCCATTGTTGATCTCTATTTTTTTGCCAAAAAGGGCATCCTCATTTGTAGCTATAATAACTGTTGCTGTTTGGTTTTTTAAATAGGTTTGGATTTGATTAGCAATAGCTGGTTCTAGGCCATTCCAAGGATTTTCTAATAATAGCAATCGTTTATCTCCACAAAGTGCGCGTAGAAGTAAAATTTTTCTCACAATTGTTTGTGGAGTTTTCTTGCCGAGTGGCTCTATCTCCGTATCAAATCCAAGTGGGAAGTGATTTAGAAAATCAGCAAATCCTAATTCATTCGCGGTAGCTAAAATTAACGAAGGACTAATCTCTTTATTCCCTAAACTAATATTTTCCCACACTGATCCGCCAAAAATCTCCTGGTTCTGAAGCAATATCCCCGTATGCTTTCTCAGGCTTTGTAAGTTGTAGTTTTTAATCGGAACCTTATTAATTAAAAGGGTACCTTTAAAGTCGATATAATTACCCGTTAGTACCCGCATTAAAATCGATTTTCCAGATCCTGCCGGCCCCGTGATTTGAATTTTTTCACCCGAATTAATGTGCAAATTAATGGAGTTTAATACCGGCTTTCCAGTTTCGAATTCAAAACTGAAATTCTTCATTTCGATTTCTAATCCCACACGTGTATTTAGGTCTAAATCCCCCCCTGACTCTAATGGATTATCTGTCACACTCGCTAATTTTTCTAAGCCAGTAATCACATCATACGCACTATCTAAGCTCGTAATCAGCTTCTCTACAGCACCTATGACTAGCATAATAACGATTTCTGCTGCGACAAATTCCCCTACATTTAATTGCTGGTTAATTAATAAATACGAACCCAAGGTTAACATCAACGTAGTCAAGGCTACTTTGAAAAATAGAAGTGATTTATATTGAAATAAAAGCACGTGAAAATGCTTCGTTCTTGCTCCTAAATAACCGCTCACATTTTCATCCGTGCGGATGAAGTTTAGGTCAGAACCTTGGCTAAATTTAAAAGTCTTGATCGTCCGAGCAATCTCTCCAAAAAATCCAGCCACTCCGTATTTATAGTTTGATTCTTCGATACTTGTTTCGATTCCTTTTTGGGAAGTATAATACAAAATCAAGCCTAATAATAGTAACAGAATTACCCCTAGTATGATAAATAAAGGATGGTAAAGCGATAATAAAATGATTCCAAAGACAATTTGTACTGACGCCACTGGAATATCTAAAAGTAGTTTTGCGAAGCCTTTTTGAATATTCAAGGAATCAAAAAACCGATTCACCTTCTCAGGAATATGGTATTTATCCATATGCTTTAAATCCAATTGCGGGATCTTATCAGCGAATTCATAGGCATAGTGAGCGAAGATTTTCTGTTGTATCGACTCGATGATTTTCATCTGATTGATTTGGAACAAACCCATCAGAAAAACACCTAGCACAACTAAAAAGATGAGCACATAAATGGAGGTCACCATCGTGGCTCCCATCACCAAACCAATGATGGTTTGTACACCCAAAGGCAAACTCAAATTCACAATACCGCCCAAAATCGAAAACAAGTAGATCGATGTGATCTCCTTTTTATGTTCCTGAATCAGGGCTTGCACTCGCTTCAATGGACTTTTTTGTTGCATAACAATTCGTTTTCTCCTGCAAAACTATAAATACTTTTTAATATAATAGTAATGCTATTATTAATAATTGTTAAAATATCTTTTGCGGTAGCAATTCTATTATTAACTTTGTTTTGTTCAACAGGTATAACAATGGATTATTCACTAAGTTTTAAAGTTAACGAAAAGATCTATTTACGGGACCCAGAAAGTACGGAATTAGGAAAGCAGATTGTAAAAAATGCGATTGACCTAATTTATACCTTGGGGTTTGAACATTTTACATTCAAGAAATTAGCGAAGGAAATGAACACGACGGAGGCGTCGATCTACCGTTATTTTGAGAATAAACACCGGATGTTGTTGTATATCTTGAATTGGTATTGGTCCTACATGGAATACTTGGTGGTGTTTCAGTTGCAGCCTTTGGCGAATTCGAAAGCAAAATTGGAACGATTGGTCGAGTTGTTAACGCATCCATTGGAGGAGAGCGAAGGGCAATCAGATTACAATAAGCAGTATTTACACCAAATTGTCATTACCGAAAGTAGCAAAGTCTACCTCGTAAAAGAGGTCAAAGAAATCAATGAAAACGCGGTATTTAAGCCTTATAAAGACCTTTGTGCACGCATATCGGAATTGATTCAATCGCATAATTCAGCCTATGCATTTCCACATTCTTTAAGTAGTACACTAATTGAAACGGCGCATTCGCAGCTCTTTTTCAGTCAGCACCTGCCTAAATTAACGGATGCAGGGAAAGACAATAAAACGGAATTTGTCGAGCGGTATTTGACTGATTTATTGTTCAAATCTTTGCAGGCTTAAGCCAGATTAATTATCCGTCCTAAATGGTGATGCCGGCAAGCCCTCCGCATTGATTAAATTAGCCCCCTCCGGATTATCCGCCCAGCCATAGCGAACGTAAACAGGCTCTGGCACTTCATCGCTCCAAACCACCACCGTGTTTCGTTCAATGATCGCTTTAGCCCACACGAATTTCTTGTCCTTTCCTGCGATCGCAAAATAGGTCAATTCATCTTCGTCCTTTTTATTGATGGAGAGTCTACTTCCCGTTTCACGGAAGCGAATACGGATGCGGTTTCCTTCGATTTGGTTTGATTCATAGATGGGTCCGGATGAAACGATGTTCTCTCCGTAGGCCAGTTTGCGGGCGGCTAACGCAAGGCGTTCGCCGATCGGTTTTTTGGTCAACGGGTGAATGTCATTCCACTCGCCTAGGTCCAAAGTCACCGCCATGCCACTGCGCGGAATCGATAAACTCTTTAATTGTCCATCGCGTAGAACGGCCATATTACTTTCTGCTGGGAGCATTGTCCGGTCTTGGAAGCCGGGTAATTGCACATATAAAAAGGGAAGGTCAGGCTGCTGGAATTGTGTCCGCCAGTCTTTGGCTAAGGCCGGCAACAACTGTTGATATACCTCCGGTTTCCACACATTGGTTTCGCCCTGGTACCACACAAATCCCTTCAAAGCATAGGAGGTAAAAGGTGCGATCATGGCGTTGTATAACGCAGTAGGTGTGAAATTAGAGGGAGCGGGCTTCTCAACCACCGGCGGGAACACCTCGCCCACTTTGTAATTCCAATCCCCTTGCAAATCGACTGTTTTATCGCCCACAATCAGCTCATATTGTTTATCAGGGACAAAGCCGCCTTTCCCAGCCGTGTTGGTGACGCGAATGACAATCAGGTTTTTACCTGCTTTCAGTAGGCCATTTTTGACGTTATATCTGCGAGGCGGGTATTGATAGGTGATATTTCCCACTTGTTCTCCGTTCACAAATACCTGGTCTGCATCCACGATGCGGCCCATAAATAGTTTGGCAGGCTGACCCTCTAACGCCTCAGGAATATCGATTTCTCTTCTGAACCAAACCACACCGTTCAAATCTCTTAAACCTTGATCTTCCCAAAAACCAGGGATCGAAAAGCGCTTCCAACCTTTGGGTGAATAGCTAGGGCTTTCCCACTTTTCACTTAAGCCACGGTCAATGGATTTTCTAGGAGCAGGCGGCACCGCGCTCGTACGAGTGGTGTCTTTCACATAAGCCGGAAATTCTTTTAAACCCGCTTCACTAATCCAAGATTCGATGGGGGTTCCGCCTACACTGGAATTAATAATTCCGATAGGCACGCGGTATTGGGCATACAAATCCTGTGCAAAGAAATACGAAACGGCACCCATTTGTAATACGTTTTCTAGTGTAACCGGAAGCCAAGAGCTAGTCGGTAAATCGGAGCGAACGTCGACCTTTGAGATGGCGGTGGGAACGAAGAAATTTCGAATCTGTGAGTTATTTGCGGAAGCAATATCTGCCGGATATTTCTCTTTCACTCGCTCCATATTGATGACCATATTGGACTGTCCAGCGCATAGCCAAACATCTCCGAAAAGGACATCTTTCACCGACTTTTCGTTGATCGTAATTTCATAGGGACCGCCAGCAGGCGTTGCGGGCAGGGTACAAGCCCAGTTTCCTTTGGAATCACTAATAGCACGTATCTTTTTTCCTTTAAAAGTCACGTTAACTTTCTCTCCAGGGTTCGCCCAGCCCCAAATTTTCACTGGCATGTCGCGTTGCAACACCATTCCGTTGCTGACTAAAGAGGGCAGTTTGACAGCTGAAAAAGCTGTAAAGCTGAGTAGAAGGAAGAAGATTTTTTTCATAGAGGTAAAGATCGTGGTACTAAGATAAGGATTTCTGCATTTTAGGATGACCTGCCCTGATAATTCCGCTTAACCTATTGTATATCAGTGAAATTCTTTTTTCCTTGTAGACAAATCTAAACCTATGAAAAAATTAGCCCTTTTATCTTTGGCAGGGATGCTGACGCTTGCTGTTTTGGCCTCCTTTCATTCTACCTCTTCTCGTATTACTACAGTAGATACGTTGAAAATTCCGGATGGGGTAGATCCGAATGATGAGAACTGGAAAGGGATTGATTTATCGCCCAAGGCGCCGGTGCAACCCTTGACCATCGATGAGCAGTTGAAGAAGTTTTTACTTCCTGCCGGCTATCAAATGCAGCCTGTTTTAGCGGAGCCACAGATTCAGCAGCCTGCGGAAATTGTGTTTGATGGGAATGGGCGGATGTATGTTTTGGAGTTAAGGTCGTACATGTTAGATGCAGATTCCAAAAACGAATTAGAACCCACCAGCCGTATTTCTCGCTGGGAAGACAAAAATAATGACGGGATTTACGAGACGGGAACAGCCTTCGTGGATGGCTTAATCTTCCCGCGTTTCGTCTTGCCTTATGGCAAAAACAGTATTTTGACGATGGAGTCCGATCAAGATAATATCTATAAATACACCGACACGAACGGCGACGGTAAGGCCGATAAAAAGGAGTTTTTCACAAACAAATACGGACGTTCTGGTAACGTCGAGCACCAGCAAGCCTTCTTATTTTACGGGATGGACAATTGGCTTTACTCTACCTATAATGCTTTCCGTATCCGAGAAACGCCTAGCGGAATAATCCGCGAAAAAACGGGCGCAAACCGTGCCCAATGGGGAATCACCCAAGACGATGATGGAAAATTATACTTTCAAGGCGGCGCTTCTGGCGTTCCATCTCACTTCCAATTCCCGATTCAATACGGAAATTTCGAAGTTCCTAATGAACTAGCTCCCGGTTTTGTGGTCCCTTATGGCGCGGCGGTTAAAGTGTCGGATATGCAAGGTGGAATGGATGAAATTCGCCAGCCAGATGGATCGCTAAATCGCGTAACCGGATCTGCCGGAAATGATATTTTCCGTGGCGATCGCCTTCCTTCTTCCTTACGCGGTCAGCTTTTTTATGGTGAGCCGGTGGCTCGTATTGTCCGCCAAATTAACCCCGTGAAAAAAGAGGGTTTGACAACATTGCACAATGTGTTTCAGGATCAAAAATCAGAATTTATTCGCTCCACCGATCCTTTGTTCCGCCCTATCGATATGGCCACTGCTCCAGATGGAACGATGTATATCGTAGATATGTACCACGGGATTATTCAGGAGGGACAATGGACGCCTAAGGGATCTTACTTGAGGATGAAAATTGAGCAATATAAATTAGATAAAGTGGTGGGCTTGGGACGTATTTGGCGCGTTAGTCATGAGGGCTTCAAGCGCGACACGAAACAACCGCGAATGTACGATGATAAATCCGCTACTTTGGTGACCTATTTAAATCACCCGAATGGCTGGTGGCAAGATATGGCGCAGCAAGTGTTAGTACAACGCAATGATAAATCGGTGGTGCCAGCTTTGACGGCAATGGCCTTAAAGGGGACGAATGTAAATGGTCGAATTCACGCGATTTGGACTTTAGAAGGCTTAGGAGCATTAAAAGTTTCCACGGTTACTAAGCTTGCGAGTGATGCAAATCCGCGCATTAGAATCCAAGCATTAAAGGCTTCAGAAACCTTGTACAAAGCAGGCGAAAAAGGGCTAGCAGATTTATACACTAAAGCCTTGAAAGACACGGATAATGAAGTGGTGATGCAGGCGATATTTACGCAGAAATTTTTGATGGTTCCTAATCACGAATCTTCCATCAAAACGACTTTAGTTTCCAATAAATCAGCTGGTGTGAAGTTGATAGGCGAGCAAATTATTACGCCACCTAAATCACGTAATAATGGACCGTTTAATGCACCAGAATTAAGCAAAGAGCAAAAAGGAATTCTAGAGCGTGGCGAATTAGTATTCGCAGAATTATGTTCACAGTGCCATGGCAATGATGGAATGGGTAAGCCGATGGGAAATGGGAAGTTATTGGCGCCGGCTTTGGCTGGATCTTACCGCATTCAACAACACCCGGAATATGCCGTTCGCGTTCTATTGCACGGCTTAGAGGGTTCTATCGAAGGGAAAACCTATGCGGGGGGATTGATGCAATCCATGAAAGAGCAGTCTGATCAGTGGATTTCAGACGTGGTTTCGTATATCCGAAATGGCTTGTCGAACGATGCGTCCTTTGTGAGTCCTGCGCAGGTGGCGGCTATTCGGGCGAACACAAGCAAGCAGGCGGGGATGTATAAATTCGAGTCGTTAATGAAGCAGGTTCCAGTGGAATTTGTTCCGGACCAAAGCTGGAAATTCTATGCCTCCCACACCGCATCGACTCGGGTAGGGGGGAATGCCTCGCCTAAAAGTGCCTTCAATTACGAGGGCTGGTCGACAGGAAAAACGCAGGAGAAAGACATGGTTTTCCAAGTGGAATTCCCCGCTGAATTTACCTTCTCAGAATTCCACTTTACCTCTAATTCTGGATTTAAAAAAGGCCAACGACCGAAAGCAGGAGAAGCTCCTGAATACACGCACACCTATCCGCGGAATATAACCGTGGAGGCTTCGACGAATGGATCAGATTGGAAGGTGGTTCAAGCGAACGTGAGAGGAAAGCAGGGCGACAACATCATCACGTTGCCAGCCACGCGTGCAAAGTTTATGCGCTTAAAATTAGCCGAAGGAGTCACGGCATCATCGGATGATGTAACTCCTTGGTCGATGCGATCGATGAAGATTTTTGGATTGAGGTAAAAATTTTTAAACCTACTTAAGCTTATATATGAAATCAAATCGTAGAAATTTTATCCAATCGCTTGGATTAGGAGCTGCCACATTGAGTCTGGGTTCGAGCCCATTGAATTCGCCTAGTGCTGCTTCATCCAACGATGACCAGCTTCTTTTTGTCGGCGATAACATTGCGGTGGCAAATACCGAATATGGTAAAATACGGGGCTTTTTGCTGCGTGGAATTAATCAATTCTTGGGTATTCCTTATGGTGCTGATACTTCTGGCAAAAACCGATTCATGCCTCCGGTTAAACCTGAGCCCTGGAAAGATATAAAACCCACTGTTTGGTGGGGAAACACCGCTCCTCAAATTATGGAGAAGCGTTATGCAAATGCTTATGCCTCTTTCGTGGATCATTGGAATTACGATGATGTGTCAGAGGATTGTTTGAAATTAAATGTATGGACTCCTGCGATCGATTCAGGAAAGCGACCGGTAGTTGTGTGGTTACACGGGGGTGGATTTACGAATGGAAATGCTATCGAGCAAGATGGTTACCACGGGGAGAATTTGAGCCGTTTAGGCAACATCGTTTTCTGTTCGATTAATCACCGTTTAGGACCTTTCGGGTATTCACATTTAAAGGCAGCCGGAGGTCATCCGCATTCAGGAAATGTGGGCAATTTAGATATGGTGGCTGCATTAGAATGGGTGAAAAATAACATTGCGAATTTCGGGGGAGATCCGAATAACGTAACGATTATCGGCCAGTCTGGCGGTGGAGCTAAAGTGACTTCCTTACTGAATATGCCAGCGGCAAAAGGATTGTTTCATAAAGCAGTGGCTTTGAGTGGAACTTCGTTGACCGGTGTAAACAAAGACTATGCGGAGAAGCTAGGCCTTAAGGTGATGGAAGAAGCGGGTTTGAAGCCAGGTGAAATCGATAAATTACAACAAATTCCGTGGAGAGAATACATTGACATCACGACTCGTGCAGTAGAAAAATTTGCCGAGGAAGCTAAGAAAATGAATATCTCACGTGGCGGATTTTCACCGGTAGCGGATGGGGTGACGATGAATGATCAACCGTTTTTCTCGGATCCGAATCATTTCTCAGCGGACATTCCATTGATCATTAATACAACCTTCCATGAGGCTAGCCCTAGCCGCACTGATGCGAGTTTAGAAGAGATTACTTTAGCAGGCGTAGTGGAGAAAATCAAGCCACGTTTTGGTGCTGATGCGGGCAAAATTGTGGAGGCTTACAGCCAAAACTTCCCTAAGGCAAAACCAGTAGAAGTGTGGGCGATGATCTTATCCAATAGAAAAGGAGCGATCGCTGCTGCGGATGCGAAAGTATCTCAACGCAAAGCGCCTGTTTACGTGTCTTGGTTTGGCTGGCAACCCCCACTATTTGATGGTAGAATGCGCGCGTTCCACTGTGATGACATCTGTTTTTGGTTCTATAATACCGATCTGATGCTAACACATACGGGAGGCGGTAAAAGACCAAGAGCTTTATCAACTAAGATGGCCAAGTCTTTCTTGAACTTCATTAAAACAGGTAATCCGAATGGTGGAGGCCTCCCTAATTGGAAGCCCTACACCAAGGAAAATGGCGAAACGATGATTCTTGATGATGCTTGCGCACTCTTGAATAATCCAGATGCCATGGCAAGGAAAGCCTTAGGTTAATTTTCTTCCACTACAAATTCATACACACCAGCGCCCAGTTCGAAACTTATTCGATCGGCGTTGGTGTTTGTTTTCACTGCCACATTCACAATTTTGCCCTTAGGTAGTTTCACCTGAGCTGACGTATTCGCCGGTATAGAGAAACGATAAGTTGTTTTATTTCCTTGCCTCGACCACTTACTTTTGATGTTACCGTACATGGTTTCTACATTCCCTTTAGCATACGAAATCTTACCCGTAGGATCTGGCGTAGGCTGCAAAATGAAATGTTGGTAACCAGGGCTTTCTGGATCACGTTGAATCCCTAACGAATGCGTGTACATCCAAGCCGCCACGGCACCGAAGGAATAGTGGTTGAAGGAGTTCATACTGTTGTTCCCTCCGAAGCCATTTTCAATCGTATACGAATTTAATCTTTCCCAAATACTCGTCGCCCCATTCGCCACCGAATACAACCAGGAAGGGTAGGTTTTCGTCGTCAATAATCCGTAGGCGATGTCGTGTTTCCCATTTGCTGAAAGGGCCTCGGAAATAGAGGCAGTCCCGATGAATCCTGTCATCAAGGAATAGGGTGGACGGGCTTCGCCTTGATCGTCTTTATTCGAACGGGTGATGGTTTCGACTAAATGTGCCAGCGCGTGAGGGGCATTAGTTGCGTTGAAGACGTTTAATGCCAAAGGAATCGCGTAAGACGCTTGCGTGTCCATTAATTGACCTTTATCCGATGCTTCCGGCGCAGCATTCGCATTTGGCGGTCCCATGAAGCCTGTTTTTACGCCAGATTTAATGGTTTTAAAGGAGGTTTTGTCTACGTAAATTTCATTGAAGGCGATTTTTTTGGCTTCGCTTTGGGTTAGATACGCATCCGCTTCTGCCGTGAAACCTAATACGCGTGCCACCTTCGAAACAATCGCTAAATCTGCTGCTTGGTAGGCCATCCAAAACAAGGTATTGTCATTCTTATTTCCCTCTGGACTTAACCAGTCGCCTAGTGGTCCTTCGTTCAAAATGCCGTCTTTCACTTTCGTATCTAGGAAAGTCATATAGCGTTTCATCGCCGGATAATGTTCCGCCAGCATCGCTTTGTCGCCATATTGCAAGTACGTTTCCCACGGAATCACTATACCCGCACTGCCCCATAAGGTTCCACCAAATCCTCCGCCCATCGGCGCCACATCTGTGAATCGGCCGTCGGCACGCTGCACATCCCGCATGCCTAGTAAGTGGCGGCGCATGAAGTTGTTCACTGGCGCCATCATCGTGGCAGTTTTGGAGAACACATTAATGTCACCGCTCCAGCCCATTCGCTCGTTTCTCGCGGGGGTGTCTGTAGGAATCGAAAGGAAATTAGAACGCATCGACCAGGTGATGTTGGACCACAATTTGTTCACCATCGGGTCCGAAGTTTCGTAAGAGGAACTGATGTTTTTCACGGAGGAAAGCACGATGCCTGCCACTTGAGGCAACTCCGGGGCTTGTTCGATTCCCGTAATTTCGAGGTAGCGGTAGCCATGGAATGTAAAACGGGGTTGAATGTATTCGTCTCCACCTTTTAAAATGTGGATATCTTGTGCCAAAGCCGCTCGGATATTCTCGAGCATGATCATTCCTTTTTGGCCGGCATATTCGGCTAAATCGGGGTATAAAACTTCCGCAAAACGCATCGTGATGACCTGGCCAGGCTTTCCGTTTTTGATAAAGATTTTAGGAAATCCGACCATGTTTTGGCCCATATCATAGACAAAAACCCCTTTTCTAGGCTCTGCGATAGATTTTGCCTGTAACACTTGCTGCACCGTCACGCGATCATCCAAGTGATTCACGAGTTTCATTCCTTGGTAATCCAGGGCGAAACTCGTCCCCTCTAAGCCGATTTTTGCAGCCGGCTTCCAGTTATTATCATTGAAATGAGTCGCTGACCAACCTTCGATATCAGCGTTTTTTCGCGCATCAAAGACCTCGCCTTGGAAGAAACTTCCCACGCGGATGGGTCCATCTATGAATGATTTCCAGGTGTTTGGATTCGTCTGAATGATTTGCTCTGTGCCGTCTGTGTAGCGAATTTCGAGCGTGGCTAACAGCGATTGACGATCGCCAAAATAGTTCCAACTATCGCCACTGTAGGTAATATTTCCGCTCCACCAGCCTTCGCTTAACCACGCTCCCCAGGCATTTTTGCCTTTGTTTAGTAATGAAGTCACATCAAAAATCTGGTAGGTATGCGTCTTGTTGTATTGCGTCAAACCCGGATTAAAGAACTCGTCACCCACGCGTTTGCCGTTTAGAAATAACTCATAAATACCACGTGCTGTGGCATAAATGCGGGCACTTTTAATGGTTTTACCAGTAGCAGCTGTAAATTCCGTGCGCAACATCGGTGCTGCATTTCGGCTCGGATTAGCGACACTAAATTTCCCAGAAACGTTAAAAGCCTTGCCATCAAAGGGTACACCTTTCCACAATCCAGGGTTCTGCTCAGCTTCGAATAAGGGATTCGATGGAAGTCTAAAATTTCGGATGATTACATCGGAGAAACGGGCGGATTCTCCTTCATTAGTCGAAAATCCAATTTCCGAAAGCATAGGGAAGCTGATAAAATTATTTCCAGCACCTATCGGATTTAAGTTCACCCCGGTAGCCGCATACGGACTCGCATTCTTAGGAGTCGGATTGATTTTATGCTCCTTATCCACCTTGTCAATATAGAAATCAAACACCCCAAAATTGCATTCCGCAAATACGGTATGTTTTTGAGATTGATTCGCTGCGTTGATGATGGCTAAAGGAATTTTAAAGCTTTTAAATGCCTGATCTGCCCGGTCTTTTTTATCGTATCCCACGCGATAAATTTGTAAAAGTGCTTGTCCAGAATCCGACTTTGATAGCTCTGAAATATCTAATTCCAGCTTGATATAGGATTGATTAGGACCACTAGCCACATCCTGAATATTCAGATTGCGATTTTGTAATCGGGGATCATTTGCCCCTAAAATAAAGCTCGCCTTCGTGCCTTGATTGATTTGGACATCGTATTGAAATTTATAAACCGAAAGGTAATGGGTATAGAAATTCAAGTCATTGGATCCGATCCAATCTGCCCCTTTCCAAGCGTCGAGCGAAGGGTTCATTAGACCCGTTTCGAAATGGGAAAACGACGTCGATTTCTTGTTCGCAGAATCCCAAACCTCCAGCGTCCACCGGTACCCCGTTTTCGCTTGTAGGGCTTCCCCGGCATATTGAATGCCTATTGAGATGTCTGTGTTTTGCTTTTTGGAATCCCAAACAGTCTGGCCAGATTCTGTCTGTACGACGATTCGATAGGCGCTTTGTTTTGCATTGCGAACAGTCGAATTCATCTGCCACGAAAAGCGCGGATGTGCTTCATCAAGCCCGAGTGGAGCCTTTTGGTATTCGACTTGTAAGTTTTGTAGGGAGAACTGCGCTTGTGCTCCTAAAGAGACTAAAAAAAACAGGGATGCTAGGATCGACTTTTTCATAGGTTGTAGGTTTCATTCGAATGTACGAAAAGAAACGCAAGCCGGTGTCCTAGGGGAGAGTAGGATGGTAGAATATTTTTATTACCTTGCCGTAAAATAAATCCTATATGAGCAAATTAACACTCAGTTTCATCTCGTTATTTGTGTTCGCGTTTAGCGCGTTTGCACAACCTAAAACAGAGCTAATTCAAGCGCGTATCATCAACGGAAATTGTAAAGTCAATTATTCAAAAGTAACCTCAGACGATGGAAAAGAACACTTTGAGGTGACTCTGGCCTTTATGAGCACTCGAGATCTTTGGTTTACATTAACTCTAGATACACCAGAAAAATTCCGCCGTTTTAATAATGATTTATTGAATAGAACACGGGAGACGACTAATGAAGATAAGTCAGCTTATTATAGTGAGACTCGCAAAGATTATTACATCTCGAAAGACGAGAAAACGGACAACATTTCTATCATGTTGTTAGCGAATCAAGAACGTTGGATTTTGATGAAAGAGGCAGCGAAAGAATTATCGCTGTATGTAAACACCATCCCGTACGGGAAAATGAAGTAAAAAAAAGTGCAGCGTCCGCAGGACGCTGCACCAAATCAATTATTTCATAATTTCAGCCATCGCTGCTCTATCGTACAATGACCACTCTTCTACTAGTTTGCCATCTTTGATTGCATCTACTGTGTGGATGAATGTTTTAGCAGTCTTATCTCCCTTTGTAAGGATCAGAGTCATGTAACCACTTACGTAGTTTGTGATTCCTTTTTCGTTCGCTTTGTCATATTGACTTTCCCAAACTGGACCCAATTCTACTTTTACTGTAATGCCTTTATCCGCAAATGCTTTGAACATCGCCATGTTTGCGTCTAATGTCATAGAATCTAAGTTGTCGTGAAAAACAACATCTGGAGCATACGTTGATCTGTAGGCAGCTGTGTCTCCTGACTCAATTGCCTTAAGTGATTTTTTAAATAGATCCGTGTTAGCAGTGCTGTCAAACGTGATACCATTTTGACCCGGCACTCTAGCTGAATCTGCTGCGCCTTCTTCTTTTTTAGAACAAGCGAAAATGCTTCCCGCTAGAACGAATAATAGAATGATTTTTTTCATTTCTTTGGTTTTTAAAGGGTTAATAATTTTGCCAAAGAAAGTGGATTATTAAAACACCCGCTCAGGGTAAGGAGTCGCTTTTGTTCCGTTTACGGATTTGGGAACAAATTCTATTTTTCAATCCGGGCCGCTTGCTCCCCCGTTAAGCCCCATCGGGACCTCACCACCGATGAATTTTGCCAACTTCCGTAATCATTAAGGTGTTTTGATAAGAAGGGTAATAACACGTGATCTGGGAGTCCGTTCTTTTTTCCTAGACGATTCCAAAGGAAATACATAAAGTGTAAATCACTTGATCCAATCTTTTTTCGTTGAGAAAAAGCCTGCTTTAATTCAGTCTGGCTATGCCCATCGAATCCTCGCCAAATCCGAAACCTCGGCTCGCGAAGTGGCCGAACGAGAAAGAGTTTTAGTGTTTTATTTTGACTTAATAATTGAATAATAAACAGCAGATTTACGAAACAAAATAGGTCATAATCGAACCACAAATTGACCTCTGAATGGTCAGGGATTTGTTGCATTTTTTCAATTTCCGTAACCGTTTTTTGGGCGTACTCTTCCTGCGAAATGGTATAGGTTTTTTCTAAATAGAGGGCTCTTTGGCGAAAAAATGCCTCAAGGGATGCCGCCCCAAGCGGCCCCTCTATCAGCATTTCTCGCATAATAATTGGGTTTTCTGCTTGCAAAGTTGATTGCAGGCAATCCCCATTTAAAATGTGCACTTTCATCTATGCATCCACCGAATCATACACGATGACCTTCTTCCATAAATGTGCATAATTCTTCACGAAATCGACGTGGATCGGATGATCTTGGTAGACTTTTTGGCCTGCTTCATCATCGAAGAACATCAATTCTGACACATCCCAACTCGTGTCCACCACCTCGCGTTTTTCGGTAGAGGCTAAGGTTCCGATATGGATTTCCTTGATCGTAGGGATGCCTTTCAGTGCCTTCAATCCTTTGATTAATTGCTGCTTATCCTCCTCAGAATTCGGATTATTTAGCCAAAAAAATACGTGGTGTAATAAGGGTTTCTTTGCAGCTGCTTTAGCTGTTGTTCCTGTGCTCGCTAGTAAGCCCGCAGAGGCAAGAAAGTGACGTCTTTTCATAGTTTTACGTTTTTGCGTTCAAGCTTTGGATGTCAAAACCGGCTACTTGTTTATATTGATTCATTATTTGTGCTAGTTCTTCATGCGGAATTTCGGACTCACTAAAGCCAGCAGGGAAACGCTCCTCCATTAAATCCATAATGAAATCGGGACCTTTTTGGCGGTTTTGTAATACTACTTTTGCGGTGGCTGGTACGCGTTCCTTATCGTAATTAACGAGCGCTTGAATGACATCTTTTTCCGCTAATAAGGCTAAGGCCAAAGCATCCGCATCCAAAATCGCTTGCGATGCGCCGTTCGACCCAATGGGGTACATCGGATGTGCCGCATCGCCTAATAAAGTGACGCGTCCAAATGACCATTTGTCCAATGGATTACGGTCAGACATAGGGAATTCGAAGATGCCCCCATCAGTCTTTTCAATCATTTCCGGCACATTAATCCAGTCAAATTTCCAGTCTCTGTAAAGTGCTAATAAAGGCCCTTTTTCTACTTTGCGATTCCAATCGCGCACGGTGATATTTGCCCCTTCCGGCTCTCGAACATTGGCCACCCAGTTGATAACTTGATTCCCCTCTGCGTCGGGTTCACCTATGGGATAGATGACCATTTTCTGTTTCATGGAACCGATCATCGCCATGGAAGATCCTGTTTTATAAGGCTTCATTAAGGCCGTTCCGCGGTATAGGATATTGCCAGAAAAAACGACTCCTCCCTCATTAGGGTATAATTTTTGACGCAAAACGGAATTGATTCCATCCGCACCGATCAAGATATCCCCCTCTTCTTCCGCTACAATCTGCCCCGTTTCCTTGTTGATAAATGTGGCCGTGATTTTGTTCCCCTTTTCTTCAAAAGAATGTAAATGGCAATTCGCTTTTAAGTTCTCCGCATCGATGGTTTTCAGGGTTTCTTCCCAAAGCATTACTTGGAATTTCCCTCTATGAATCGAAAACTGTGGCCAGCGATATCCGGCAAATTTTCCCCGCGGTTCTGACCAGAAAAACTGCCCAAAACGGTTCGCATAAATTAACTCTTTCGTCTCTACCGCTATGGCGGAGACTTTGGGTAACAAACCAATATTCGTCAAAACGCGCACGGCATGTGGAAGCAAATTGATACCCACCCCAAGCGGTTTCACTTCCTCTACGGACTCAAAAACCTTCACTTCAAATCCGGCCTGATGCAAGCGCATCGCCGTCACCAAACCTCCAATTCCTCCTCCGGCAATGATTATTTTCATAGGGGCAAGTTTTGCAATAAATCCACTAAATGAGCCACGCTGGCTAGCGGTTGTCCGTTATAGATGGAGGCTCTAAATCCTCCTTTGGTAGGAAAACCTTTAATTCCCACGATGTCATTTTGCTCTAAAAACAAGTTAATCTTCTGATCCATCTCAAGCGATTGACTTTTAAAACAAGCGTTCATCACCGAGCGATCTTCCGTAGCCACAATGCCTTGAAGTAGAGGATTTCGGTCGATTTCATTGTAAATCAAGGCTGATTTTTCCTGACTCATTCGCTGCATTTCAGCTAGTCCACCCTGTTTATCAATGTAGCGCAGCATTAACAAGGCCACATAAACCGGATAAGTCGGGATGGTATGATAAAGCGAATTTTCTGCAATGTGCGTATGGTAATCAAAAATGGTAGGAACCTTACGGCTATTTTTCACAGGCAAAACTGCCTTATTCACCAGCACACAGGTGATTCCAGCGATGCCAAAATTCTTCTGAGCTGAAGCGAAAATCACCCCAAATTTCTCCATCGGCAAAGGTCTCGACAAGAAATCAGACGTCATATCTGCGACTAAGGGCACATCGACTTTTGGGAATTCATGGTATTGTGTTCCGTCGATGGTCTCATTAGAAACGACGTGTAAATAACGAGCACCTTGAACGTCAGTGATTTTGGGTATTCGGTCGTAGTTCGTGTCTTTGGAAGAAGCTAAAAAGAAGGCATTCGCCTCATTTGCCGCCGCTTCGATCGCTCGTCCTGCCCAAAATCCCGTGTCTACAAACGCAATCTTATCATTGGGTTCCGTCAGATTCATGGGAGCCACCGTCAGCTGGCTAGAAGCACCGCCTGGTAGCCATAAAACTGCCCAATCATCCGAAAGGCCATATAATTTTTTCACGATTGCATTCGCCTCGTCTAATAAATCCGTGAAAATGGGAGAACGGTGGCTGATTTCCGCGATGGAAACGCCCATCCCATTGTAGTCCACTAAACCAGCCGCTGCCTCTTGAATGACTTCAAAGGGAAGAGTCGCCGGGCCAGGAAAGAAATTGTGTTTGCGCATTAGGAAATGGTTTGGGAACTAATTTTTAGCGTAATAATTCCGGCAATTAAGGAAGGCAAGGCGAAGAACAAAAAGCTTTCGGCCATACCCAATCCTAGACCCACTAAAATGCCCCCTAAGATAGGGCCTAAAATACCGCCCAAACGACCCATCCCGATCGCCCAGCCAATACCCGTCGAACGAATCGCAGTCGGATACATTCTCGCCGCCACGGCATATAATCCTACAAAGCTGCCTTGCACCCCGAACCCGAGGAAAAACAAGACCACTAGGATCAAATTAGATCCAGAAAATTGACCGAAAATGCCTAATAGAACAGCCGTAATCAATAACAAAACTCCGATCGATTTTTTCAATCCAAAACGGGTAGAAAAATAGCCTTGCACCGGAATACCCACGATGGCTCCCAGATTAAAGATCGTTCCTGAATAAATGGCTAATTCCATCGATAGGCCGGCATTCGAGGCCAATTTTGGAATCCAGTTCATTAAGAAATAGAGGGTCGTAAAGGAGAGGAACAAGGCACTCCAAAGCTGCCAAGTACTCCACTTAAAATCAGACGTAAACAAGGCGCTGATCTTGGCGTCTTCTGGCTTGGCTTTGGCCTTAAATTCATCGGATTCTTTGAGGAAGAAAAACAAGATAGGGATCACTAAAAAAGTGGCATAACCCGCTAACTCAAATAGGTGTTCCCAGCCATTTTCTGCGATAATTTTCGCGGAAGAAATGCCGGTTAACACGGCTCCCACCGGATATCCCGCCACCACCGTGCTCACCCAAAAATCGCGCGTGGATGCAGGCGCATATTCCGCCGTAATCGCCGCCGTGCTTGCCATCATCGTCCCGATTCCTAGTCCGCTAATAAAGCGGTAAATCATTAAAATGTTTACATCCGTCGCGTAGGACGTCAAATAAATGCAGGTTCCCATAATCACAGCCGCCAGAATCATCAGCGGCTTCCGCCCAAAACGATCCGCCAGCGGAGCTAAAAATATCGCTCCCACCGTCATTCCAACAAGGCCAGAACTAAACACAATTCCTAAATTCGCCGGGGAAATACTCCAAGCTTTCGCAATCGCCGGAGCCGTATAGGAAATGATCAGCACATCCATGCCATCGAGCATGTTGCACAGAAAACAGATCAAAATAATCAGTGCTTGTATCGCTCTCATCGGTATTACATTACTTTCCAAACTCGAATCAGCACGTAATCCGGCAAGCGTTCTCCCGTACACACAAATAGGCTGTTGTTTACCCAATCGTATTTGCCTTTAGGTGCATCGAATTTAGGCATTGCTCGGAAATAGTATTCGTTCGCATCTACCTTTTCCCCTTTGGCTAATCGTGCCGCGATTTCTGGAGTGGCAGCACGAATACCTGTATTTTTGACGTAAATCAAGGTGCCATCATCCGTTCTAAATTGGTAATGTGCCTCTAATTCGGTGACTCCATCCGCTCGCAATATTTGCCAATCTGCTCCGCCATTCAAGATTTCCCCCTTGATTTTAGGGCCTTCCACTGTTCCGCCTATAATGGGAATAATACGGCGAGTTCCATGAGGGGTTTCGCCCACGATTAAGGCAGGATCCAGTTTTACTTTCAGTTCACAGAAGAAATCGAGCGCTGGCGCTTTTTGGGCCTGGGACATAGTAATGCTCATAAAGAATAGGAATAGAATTTTTTTCATAGGTTTAGTTTTAATCAGGGCAATCCTTGCTGAAAGGTAATTTCAGTCGTTAATCCCATCGCACTGAAACGAAAAGCCATGGTGCGTGCTTGAGACGGATTTGTAATTTTATCACAATGAGGGCCTTTTTCCAAAAAATACACGTAATATTCCTGGTTTCGGTCCGCTAATTGTTGAATGTCGGGCTTTCCTAGGATGTCTTCCAAATCATTGGAGCTAACCCCCTTCCATGTCATTTTATGCGTTTTAAGCCAGTCGATCTGCTTTTCTCTCGTTCCACCACAACTTCCGCGGTCCTTTTTAAAGCTTTCTACATCAAATCCAGTCAAATCAGGTTGATTTGTACACGAAACGGAGATCAAAAATAAGAGGGCAAACGCTGTCAGTATTCTCATACCTTAAATTTAAGGAATTGTGGCTAAATTGCGGCATAAATCCATCGCTGTGCATATTTTAATCTCTCCTGATAAGTTCAAAGGCTCTCTTTCTGCCTCGCAAGTATGCGAAGCGCTTGAAAAAGGGATTAAAAAACGTCGTCCCAAAACCGTTTTCACCACCCTCCCCCTTGCTGATGGCGGAGAAGGCACTCTGGAAGTGATTCAACAATTGCACGGCGGAACGTGGATTTCAGTGGACACCTTTGACCCGTTGATGTGTCCTATTCAGGCAGATTATTTGTGGTTAGCGGATCAAAAAACGGCCTACATCGAAATGGCTCGGGCTTCTGGGCTCGCCTTATTGTCCGTAAAGGAGCGCAATCCACTTAAAACCTCGACTTTCGGAACGGGAGTGCTGATCGCTGATGCGTTAAAACGCGGCGCCTCTCAAATCATCCTCACTATCGGCGGCTCTGCTACGAATGATGCGGGAATTGGAATGGCTGCTGCATTAGGTTGGACCTTTTTGGATGCAGAAGGGGCTGCAGTTCAACCTGTCGGCGAAAATCTAGTTAAAATCGCGTCTATAGGAAGTCCATCGGCCGTAGATTGTTCTTTCACGGTCGTTACAGACGTAACTAACCCACTCGCTGGGAGCGATGGAGCAGCCCATGTTTTCGCTGCTCAAAAAGGCGCCACTGTCACAGTAATTAAACAGTTAGACAAAGGTCTAAACAACATAGCTTCCTTCTTCGGATCCATCGCCTCAGAACCCGGAGCGGGTGCCGCAGGTGGGCTTGGAGCAGGCGCCCGTTATTTCCTAAACGCTAAAATCGTTGCTGGCTCTAGCTGGATAATGGACAAAGTCCACTTTAACCGCGCCCTTTTAAAAGCAGATTTCATTATCACTGGCGAAGGCAAGATCGATTCCTCTACCTGGGGAGGCAAAGTGGTTTCTGAAGTCGTAAAACGTTGCGATAAAGTTTTCAAGCAAACAATTTTGGTCTCAGGGGCCTTTGAAAGTTCTGCTAACTTCCCTCTCTTTTTGGACGAAAATGACGTGTTTACGATTGCGTCCCGAGCGACAGATGCAGCGGATTCAATCGCGAGGGCCGCTGAGATTTTAGAGCAAATTGGGGAAGAGATTGCGTTAAAGTATTTGAACTAATCGTTTCGCCGCATCCACCAGCACCTCATCCTCTTTCGCAAAACAGAAACGCAAAATTTTATCGCCAGGATCGGTTTCATAGAAAACGGAAACGGGAATGGATGCTACTTTGATTTCTCGCGTCAAGCGATCGGCTAAATCTACATCCTTCTCATTACTTATGGCTGAATAATCGAGGCATTGGAAGAAACTTCCCGCACTCGGCAGTACTTTCCATTTGCTTCCCGCGAATTGGGAGGCGAATAGGTCGCGCTTTTTTTGGTAAAAATCAGATAAACCTAGATAGTGCGCAGGCTCTTTTAAGTAATCCGCCAGGGCATATTGCAAAGGTGTCGCACTCGAAAAGGTGACCCATTGGTGGAGTTTTCTAAACTCAGTTGTGAGGTATGCTGGAGCCATGCAATAACCAATTTTCCAGCCCGTGATGTGGTAAGTTTTGCCAAAAGATCCGCACACAAAACTGCGTTTGCGCAATTCTGGATGCAATAAAACGCTGGTGTGCTTCGCACCATCGAAAACGATGTGCTCGTAAACCTCGTCTGAAACGATCAAGATATTCGTCCCTTTGACAATCTCTGCAAAGGCATCTAAATCCGCCATCGACCATACAGCGCCGGTCGGATTGTGCGGACTGTTTACCATAATCGCTCTCGTTCGAGGCGTAATTTTCGCAGCAACGGAAGACCAATCAATCGCAAAGTTGGAAGAGGCCTTTAATGGGATATGAATGGGTACTCCACCGGCTAAACGAACGATGGGGTCATAAGCATCATAACTTGGGTCGAACATAATGACCTCGTCGCCCGGTGAAACACAGCAATGAATGGCCGCAAAAAGGGCCTCTGTAGCTCCAGAAACAATCGTCACTTCTGAATCTGCATCGACAGGGATATTATAAAAAGTAGCTGTTTTTGTCGCTAGCGATTGACGTAAAGCGGGAACCCCGGCCATCGGGGCGTATTGGTTGTGGCCTTTAGCATAATGCTGTAACAATTCTTGCAAAGCGGGGGCACAATCGAAACCTGGAAAACCTTGGGAAAGGTTTAATGCGCCGTGCTCGAGGGCGAGGGCGGACATTTTGGTGAAAATAGTGGTCTGAACCTGTGGCTGCTTGGATGGAAATGAAATCATAGCTTAATTTAACAAGGCTTTTCCATCGTACCAAACCTGCACCACTTCTAGCGCCGGATTCAGCTCCACAAAGCAAGCACGTTTCCCTTCTTCGATGCTGCCTAAATCGGGTAAATTCGCCACTTCTGCCGGGTAAACCGTCGCCATCCGAATGGCCTCTTCCAAAGGAATTGAAGCCTGATTAACACAGTTTTGAATCGCCTCCATCATCGTCAAGGAAGAACCTGATAATATACCCGCTTCGTTCGTGAAGCGACCATCTTTGGCTAAAAAAGAATAGGGTCCAGACACATCATTCGTCACCGCATCCGTGATCAAAAACAGGCGACCTTTTTTCAAGCGATAAGCCAATTCCAGTGATTTGAAATCACAATGCAAACCGTCTGCGATGATGCTCGTCCAAGCGTTGGATTGGAAACTAGCGCCCACTAAACCTAGCGCGCGCGATTGCCACTGCGACATCGCATTAAATAGGTGGGTGATGCGGGAAACACCCTTGTCAATAGCGTTCATCGCCTGCTCAAAAGTGGCGTCGCTATGTCCCAGAGAACACATAATAGGACTGCCCACTAACAAAGAAAGCTCCTCGGCGCTGAACATTTCAGGCGCTATTGTCAAGTAAGTTGGAATGCCTTTCGTGCGCTCGATCAGCTCTTCTAGGAAAGCCAAAGATGGCTTTTGGACAAAGGCCTCCTGATGCGCCCCGCGCCTAACCGGATTAAAAAAGGGACCTTCTAAATGCAATCCCACTAGACCAGGCCCGGTATAAGTTGAATAAGCTTCGACAGCCTTCCACATCGACTCTGCTGGCGAGCAATTCAGGGTAATTTGAAACGCAACAGTTCCTGTTTTATGGTGTTCGTCAAAGGTCGCTTGAATGGCTTCTGTCGTCTGGTGATTCGAAAATAGAATACCACCGCCACCATAGATTTGGAGGTCGATAAATCCGGGAACGAGGATGTTTTTAGACGGCGTGCCATTGCTGTCCGATATAGCCGAAATGCGACCATTCGATACGGAGATCTCTTTGTTATCTAGCCATTCATGGCCCGTGAAAATGCGGCTGGCAAACATCCTTAATATCCCGTGGCTTGACCGTCTTTTCTAGATTCGGTTGCACCGTAATATACCTTGCGAACTGGATCGTATTTAATGCATTGGTAGCCACCATAGATGCCGCTCATATAGCCTACTTGATGCCCTTTTTGCAATAAATCGCGAATGACCTCGTATGGATAACCGTGTTCTAACGTAATCATTCCACCGGTCGTTTCCATCGTTTCACCTGTCGGTTCAGAGGAACCCTCGTGGTTGATGCGAGGATAATCGCCTGCTTCTTGTACGTTTAGGCCAAAGTCCACCACGTTCATCACAATCTGCACGTGACCCATCGGTTGGAACGCGCCACCCATGACACCAAAGCTCATTACCGGCTGGCCATCCTTCGTCATGAATGCTGGAATGATCGTTTGGAATGGTCTTTTTCCTGGTGCGTAGGTATTGTTTTCGCCCTCTTTCAAGTTGTATAATTCGCCACGATCTTGGAACATAAAACCTAATCCATCCGGCATCATACCTGATCCAAATCCTCTATAATTACTTTGAATTAAGGACACCATATTGCCGTCCTTATCAGCCACGGTCAAGTAGATCGTGTCACCCTCTTTCAAAGCAGGATTTCCTGCCTCGTAATGGCGACCCGCGCGATTCGGATTGATCAACGCCCGGCGCTTCGCGCCGTACTCTTCCGATATTAATTCCGCTACCGGAATTTTGGCAAACTCAGGATCCGCATAGTATTTTGCGCGGTCTTCAAACGCTAGTTTTTTGGCCTCTGTAAACAAGTGCACATGCTCCGCAGAACCTAGTTTTATTTTGGAAAAATCATAGCCCTCTAAAATCGTCAACATCTGCAAAGCTGCGATTCCTTGGCTATTCGGTGGCAATTCCCACACATCATACCCGCGGTAATTCACAGAAACTGGCTCCACCCACGTGGACGTGTGCGACGCTAAATCATCGTAGCTCAAAAAGCCGCCATTCTTCTTCATAAACGCGTCCATCGTCCGCGCCATATCGCCTTTGTAAAAGGCATCACGACCCTCTTTTCCTAATTTTTCTAAGGTATTCGCTAAGTTCGGGTTCTTGAAAATATCACCCTCCACCGGTGGTTTTCCGTTCGGATAATAGTGGTTCGCCACATTCGGAAACTTGCCATAATTCGCCGGAACCCGACCTAATGCGGAAGCAAATTCACCGTGAACTGGGAAACCATTTCTTGCATAGGAAACCGCCTTTTCTAACACCTTATTCATCGGCATCGACCCGAATTTCTTATGCAATTCAAACCAGCCATCTACGCAACCCGGCACGCTTACCGGCAATGGACCTAGCGACGGAATGTGCGTCAGACCGCGTTTTTTGAACTCGGCTAAAGTCAAGGATTTTGGTGACCTCCCCGACGCATTCAACCCATATAATTTCTTCGTTTTCGCATCCCAAACAATCGCAAACAAATCTCCACCTATCCCATTTACATGTGGCTCTACCACGCCTTCCATCGCATTCGCCGCAATAGCTGCATCAATGGCATTACCACCTGCTTTTAGCACATCAAGTGCAGCCTGAGTAGACAAAGGATGCGAGGTAGCGGCCATCCCGTTTTGGGCAATGGCCTGTGAGCGAGTCGCCCAAACTTTACCATACGGACGATCTTGCGCCTGAGCAAACAGGGGCAAACAAAGGAGTAGGAGTAATTTCTTCATGTTGTTGATTTTGAAACAGTAAATTAGGCAATGAAGAGGGGAAAAACAAAAAACCCCTAGACCTTCGACCAGGGGTTTTATTAATTATTCTTCTGCTTTTTCAAAGCCGATACCACCAAGTGGTAATGTCATATACATATTCTGAATATCGCTTTTTAATCGATTGTTTAATTCCTCGAAACTAGTGTAAGTTGAAAGGGCTAAATCATTCCCTTTCCATTGTTTATAAGTTCCTCCGTAATAAGGAATGACTATCCACTTGTAAGCTTTTGGGTCACGTTTAGGAGTGGTCCACATAGGTTTTGACTTTAGGATGGCTGATTTTACAACAGCAAAAACTGGTTTATATAGCCCTCCAATATATTGGACATCAGTTATATCTCCAGAACCATGAATTTTGAAAATCAAAAAACTAAAGCTTGCCATCTGTGATTCCTCTGTTGAAAAATTCTGTTCTAAGAATTTAATGAAATAAAAGGACGTATTAGCTTCTTTGAAATAGAATTCATTCGGCTTTTTGGCTGTTTGCGCTAAGGCACTAATGCTTAATAATAAGCCTAATAAGGCGCCTGCTATCTTATTTTTAGTTACAATGCGTTCCATAATTTTTTCCCGTTGTAAAGTTTGATTCTGTTTGACGTATTAATAATTCGGATAAAGAGGGATCGTTCTTAATGATCTGTTGGTATTGAAGTGTTTCGCCTAATCCTGCTAAAGAAATTATGAATGCTTCCCTTTCATCTAGTCCATACAACTGACTTATGAAAAAAGCCATTGGGTTTATAAATTTATCTACCATTTCAATATGATCATAATTGTCAATTTTGGGGTCTTCTAGAATAACTTTATGAAGCATTTCATGCATAATCACTTTTGCAATGAATTCTTTGGATGCATTTTCCAATAAATGAGTGTTTAGTGAGATTATGCCTCCTTCGTTCTTTCCGTAATATCCTTTTGTTTTTCCATTATACTGTTCAAATAAGGTCATTTCTTTTATTCTAAAATTGAATATTGGAATGTATTTTGTCTCTTTGAATAAACTAAGTATCCCTGCAATTTCCCCATAGATGTTTTTCGATTGCATTTCATTTAATACGGCAATTAAACATTCATTGGTTAGCTCACTACTTATTTCGCTGTAATTGTAGTCTTTAAAGCTTACGTCGGAGGGTTCACCAGATGATCCTCCACCTCCTGAAAAATTCATCGAATCCATAAAGGTGAATACGACATTAGTGTAAATACCCCCACCTCCAAAACTTAAAAATCCCCAATCCGATGGACGAAGTCTAACCCCAATGCAAATGTACTCAGCCAAATCACCTCTTTCAACTAATGGAGAGGCTTCATCATTCATCTCTCTCATTGAGATTTTTTTTCCTTTCGTAGGACGGCCTTTTGTGTTAGCGATAATCCCATTTTTTAATATTTGACCATTCAAAGAGCTAATTTTTATCTCTAATCCTGCTTGGGTAACATTAAATTCCTTGTAGAAGGCATCCTTTTTTCCATTAGTTTGAAAAATAAATAATTCCTTTAATCCACTTTTTGTTGAAACAGGAATCTCAAAGGCAATCGAACTATCTTGCAGTGGATGCGCTTTCCAATTTTCCCAAATTACAGATTCTCGCATTTCAGGTTGGGTATTTATTTCATACCAGGTCTGCAATGATTCTTTTGTATGGAGAGGCTCAAAGATAGATTCTTTATTACAGGAATAAAGAAAAAGGGTTAAGGTCAAGAATAAACTTGAGGTTTTGGAAAGATTTTTCATGTGCTAAAATTTTGAATGATGATGTCGTTATTGACGTATTTATCAAAATAATAGAACAGAAGAAGCGACTACCTTCTTCGACAATGTACATAGAATTATGTGTTCCGCAACACCCTTACACAAAAACAAAAAACCCCTAGACCTTCGTCTAGGGGTTTCTGCATTCTTGAACCCAATATGTATTACACTACACTGTCTTTGTAAACCATTTCTGCTTGATACGCTCCGAGATGTAGTACATACATGGAACGATTACGAGCGTTAAAATGGTCGAGAACGTTAATCCGAAGATGATCGTCCAAGCTAAGATTCCCCAGAATACCGCGGAATCAGAACCAATGAAGATGTGCGGATTTAGTTCGGTAAATAAGGTAACGAAGTCGATGCTTAAGCCTAATGCCAAAGGAATTAAGCCTAATACTGCCGCCGAAGCCGTTAACAATACCGGAGTTAACCGAATGCCACCACCTTCGATGATCGCCTCTTTCAAGTCGTAACCACGCTTGAAGCGAAGCTCTTCGATGAATTCGATCAATAGGATACCATTCTTCACCACGATACCTGCAAGGGCGATGATACCTACGCCGGACATAATCACGGAGAAGGTCATTCCGAAGGCCATAAAGCCTAATAATACCCCGATTAACGATAATAAGATCGTTGCGAAGATGATCAATGGCTTCACCGCAGAATTAAACTGCGTCGCTAGAATTAAGTAGATTAACACTAAGGCTGCTAAGAAAGCTACACCTAAAAAAGTGCCGGATTCTTTTTGGTCCTCTTGTTCTCCACCCATCCGAATCGTGTAACCTTGTGGCACCTCAAGTCCTTCGAAAAGTGTCGTTAATTCGCCTACGATTTCGTTCGCATTATAACCTTGCACCACATCTGAACCTAGGGTTACAACGCGTTCTTGGTTTTTGCGGTTGATTTGGCTGAAAGAAGTAGCGTAGCGAATATCAGCGATGGAGTTCAAAGGCACTTGGCGCAAGGCACCACCCATATTCATGTCGCGGTAAGTCACATTCATTTGCAACAACTTCTCGATTTGGTTGCGAGAATCTCCCTTCAAACGTAATTGAATAGGATATTCGTCTTTCGTATCGCGGAATTTAGAGATTTCAGCACCGAATAAACCGGTACGAACAGCCATCGCTACTTGAGCCGATGAAATGCCTTCGCGGGACGCTTTTTCGCGGTCCACATCGATGATGATTTCCGGTTTGTTCGTCACTAAATCGGATTTCAATTCTTGAATTCCTTGGATGCCTTCTTTTACGATGGCTGCACGAACCTTTTTCTCTAAATCTTGTAAAACAGCGAAGTCATCTCCAGCGATTTCGATCGAAATGGGCTTTCCTGTAGGCGGGCCATTATTTTCTCTCTCGATGGCAATTTCTACGCCGGCTAATGGATTTTTGGCAAAATCAGCTTGAATTTTACTCAAAATTTCACTCGTTTTCACACCACCACGTAACTGCAATTTCTCGAAAGCAATCGTCACCTTACTTTTGTGAGGCGTTGCTCCACGATCTGGTTGCATCGGATCTCCAGCATTCTTTCCTACATTGGAAATAACGGAGTTCACGATTTTGCTATACCCCTCTTTGTTCAAGAAAGCGAAGACACGCTTCTCGATCACTTTGGAAACCGAATCCGTAACGACCGCATCGGTACCAATCGGGTTTTTGGCATAAATATAGATGTAATCCGGATCGCCTGAAGGGAAGAAAACCACTTTAGGTTTCACCACACCCATTAATGCGATCGTGAAGATCAACAAGAAGAAAGAGGCAATCGTTGCGTAAATCGGACGCTTGCCCATTAATACCCACGAAATCAACTTGCGGTAATTCGTCTTGAAATTAGGCAAGGTAGTCTCTTGGAAAGGCACAATCCATTTCGGTGTGATCACAAAGTGATTAAATACATACAGGATGATGCACAACACAAAGAAGTTTCCAATGCCAAAGTGACCCAAGCCGAAGCCCATCACATAGCCGAAAACGGCTAAGCTCAACAAAATAAACACGGTACGACGGATATCAGCAAACTTAGGCGCCTTCACATCGTTCACTTCTTCATCGTGACGCTTCATAAACGTAATCGCGAACACCGGGTTCATGACATAAGCCACAAAAAGCGACGCAAAAAGCGTAATGATCAACGTGATAGGCAAGTATTTCATAAACTCACCCACGATCCCTGGCCAGAATAATAAAGGCAAGAATGGCGAAATCGTCGTTAACGTTCCTGATAATACCGGTACGAATACCTCAGAAGCGGCTAATTTCACCGACTCTGTAATGGTCAATTTCTTGAAGTTATTGAACAAACGGTGCGCATTTTCGATGACCACAATCGCATCATCCACCACAATACCTAGTCCTAAAAGGAAACCAAATAGAACGATAGTGTTTAAGCTAAAGTCTAGCGAAGGCATGAATAAGAAGGTTAACAGAGCCGATAAAGGCACGGATAGACCCACAAAAACCGCATCTCTAACGCCCATAAAGAACATTAATACGATAACCACAAATAAGAATCCAAGGATTACTGTGTTAATCAAATCAGCTAAATCGCCACGCGTACGTTCCGATTGATCCGCCGTCGTAGTGACCGTTAATCCCGCTGGATAACGCGTTTCTTTGAAATCTTCGATGGTTGCTTCAATGCGATCAGCCGCTGCGATGAGGTTCGCCCCAGAACGTTTAATGACGTTCAAGGTGATCACGGATTTGTTGTTCAAACGCGCAAAATCCTGCTTCTCTTCATAACTGTCCTTCACCTCAGCCACATCCTTTAAGCGGACACGCGCACCGGTAGAAGAACCGATCATTAAATTAGCTAATTGATCAATGGACTTTAACTCCCCAGTCACCCGAAGTGAACGACGCACTCCATTCACCGGTAAATCACCGCCCGAAATGTTCACGTTTTCTCCTTGAACGGCTGATTGAATATCATAGAATGTCAAACCATAACTCTGCATCTTGTACAAATCCAGGTTGATTTGGATCTCTCTTTTCAAGGCACCGATGATGTCTACGCGGTTAATTTCCGGCATACCCTCGATCTCGTCTTGTAAATCCTCTGCGTATTTCTTCAACTTATCGAGTGGATAATCCCCCGCGATGTTGATGTTCATAATCGGGAATTCAGAAAAGTTTACCTCAGCGACAGAAGGCTCGCGTGTTAAGTCTTTCGGCAAATCGGCAATCGCTTTGTCCACCGCATCTTGCGTACGTTGTTTCGCGATGGGGACGGTGACGTCCGTGTTGAATTCAACGATGATGACCGAAATATCTTGCAAAGCATTCGACTTCACACGCTTTACGCCCGTGATTGATTTGATTTGCTTTTCGATCGGTTTATTGATCGTGTTTTCGATATCCGAGGGAGTCGTTCCTGCGTAGACCGTTTGGATGACCATTTGTGGCACCACGATGTCTGGGAATTGTTCCTTAGGTAAGCTCGAATAGATTCCCATCCCCGCCACAAAAATGATGAACGTGAAGATGTAAACCGTCGTGCGGTTTTGGGCTAACCAGCCCACCATGTTATAGATCAAGCCTTTGCCTTCTGGCAATTGCTCATTTTTGATATTTTTTTCCATTTTCTACTTAGAAAGAGATGGCTGTACCATCCACTAAATCTTGAAATCCTTGTGTAATAAGTGAATCGCCCGCCTTTAATCCGTCTGTGATCTCCGCTTGACCGTTGTAGGTTAAGCCGATCGTAATTTGACGTGCACGTGCTACTTTTTTACCATTTTCCTCTACCGCGACATACACTAAATTACCTTTTTCGGTCTTTTGGATGATGTTTTCGCTGATCACGATCGCATTTTTCTTCGATGTATCGTTGATGTTAATCACCGCTAATAAGTTCGGCTTTAATTCACCACCTGCGTTCGGGATGCGTGCTTCGATGTCAAACGTACGAGTTAATGGGTTCACCATTTTAGACACTAATGAGATGCGCGCCTTTAATTCCTTGTTTAAATCGGGGAATTTGATGCTGATTTCGTCGCCTTGCTTCACGGTTCCTACATACGAATCCGCAATTTTAGCTGCGATCTTTAAGTTGCCTAAGTTCACGATTTGAACGATAGGTACACCAGGAGCGCCCATTTCACCTGCTTTTTGGCGAACTAATTCAATCGTTCCTGAGATCGGAGCTGTTACACGAGATAAACCTAATTGCGCTTTCAAGGTCACGATTCTTTTTTCCAATGACTCCATGTTCGACTTCGCGCTCAAGTATTGAACTTCCGTTCCGATTTGTTGATCCCAAAGCGCTTTTTGCTTCGTATAGATCGTCTTCGCTAACGATAATTGCTGACGAACTTCTTCTAATGACTCCTTTAAGATGTTGTTGTCCAAAGTCGCAATCAATTGGCCTTTAGACACCGACTGTCCCGCCACTACTGGCAATGACAAAATCACACCACCCGTTTGTGGGCTAACTAAAACCGTGTTTTCAGCGACTACATTTCCTTGTGCTTCTACGAAGTGCTGGAAGTTTTGTGGAGCTAATGGGCTCACGCTTACCGTGATGACCTTCGCAGTTGCTTGCTCTGAAGGCTTACCTACTTCTTTCTCCAAAGCAGCAATCTTTGCTTGGATTTCTTTTTCCTGACTCTTCAAGTCAGCTAATTCTTGCTTCTTATCTTTCGATCCGCATGCCGCGAATAAAATGATTCCACTTAGGAGGATGGCTATTTTTTTCATGATTCTATTAGTCTATGTATAGTGTACCGTTTGCTTTTTCTAATTCCACTTTCGCTACTAGGGCATTGTAAAGGGCCGTAAAATAGTTCGCTTGTGATTCTTTAATGGATGATTCTGCGTTCAAAACCTCTAAGTTTGAACCTACCCCTTGTTGGTATTTCACACGAGTCACGCGCGAAATCTCATTCGCTAAGTCTAGGTTCGCTTTTTGTTCTTTCATCGATTCCAACGCATTCTTCATCGTGATGCTCGCCTGAGAACGTTGTAAGTCGATGGACGACTTTAACAAGCTGTAAGACTGGCGCACCTTTTGTAAGTTGTTTGCTGATTGAACCGCTTTGTATTTCTTCGAAAATCCGTCAAAAATTGGGATTTGCAAGGCCACCGTAATCGCTGCATTATCGAACCATTGTTTGGTTACCAAATCACTGAAAGCATTCGCTCCCGCGTTATAACCATAGTTTGCGTTCAACACTAATCGAGGTAAATAACCTGCCTTGATGCTCTTCAAATCTAGTTCGGCTAAGTTCTCTTGTGTCTGCAAGATCGAATACTCGATGCGGTTCGCATAATTGAAATCACCTGCTGCATTGGTATTAAACGTCGCTAATTCCACTTTCTCTAAGCTCTCGCTCAAGCGAATCGGCTCTTCCATTGGGAAACCCATTTGGAATTTTAATAAAGCATAGCTCAATTCTTGTAAGCGATTCACATTCTCTAATTCCGTACGAAGGTTATTCGCTTGCACGTCTAAACGCTGTACATCAATTTTTTCAACGAAACCTTGCTTGTTTAATTCGCGTGTTTCCTTCAATAAGGTATCTAAGCGAGCTACATTTAAGGCTAAAAGGCTTTGGCGTTTTTCATTTACTAAAATCCCGTAATAGGCCTTCGTCACATTCTCCGCTACTTGTTGCTTTGATTGGGTAACTGACTTAACGGCAAGGTCCTTGTAAACGGTAGAGGCCTTCAAGCCTAATAGATAGGAACCGTCAAAAACCAGTTGGCTCAATCCAACACTCGCAAAACCGGAGTTATCTACACCGAATTTCGCTGCGATTAATTCTCCATCTGCAGCCGCAGGGTTGAATAATTTAGCTGGAATGAACGCACGTTGTAAGACGATGTTGTTCGTCAAAGCAACAGAGCCATTCACTTGTGGCAAGCCCATCGCTTTGATTTCATTGATCTTCGCACCTGCATTTTGCAAGTCGATTTGGCTATTTTTTACTTGAACTTGGTGCGTGATCGCATAGTCTACCGCCTGCTTTAGGCTGTAGGATTGTGCTTGCACTGCCCAGGAGGTCAGTAAAAATAGACCGACGTAGATTTTTCTTAGGCGGATCATTAGTTTAAATTGTTTTGGTAAGATGTGTAAAGTGTTAAACCTTTTTCAGTTAAAATGCCTCGCATGAAAATGTCCATCAGTGTTAGCTGGGTATCATACAAGGATAATTTATTGTTCGGATAAAAATCAGGGTTGAAGGCTAAATCCACTTCGGCCATGCGCAAGCGAGCTAATAATTCGAAATCAATATCATTTCTGAAATACCCGAATTGCGCCCCCTTCTTAAAGTCTGCGATTAGGTTTTCGTTAATGTATTTCTCTCCGTGATTCTTGAATAATTGAAAAGCGGTAGGGAAGAATTTTTGGATTTCAAAAAGCAAACGAGGGTTCATCTGCACTAGCATATCCTTCACCATCTCGAAAGACTTAAACATCTTTTCGATGACATTCGAATACAACTTATCCAGCTCCTCCCATTTCTTCATATCCTGCTCTACGAATGATTTTACAACCTCGTACACCATGGAATCCTTATCCGGAAAATGTTGATAAATCGTTTTTTTAGAAATCCCTAATTCGCTCGCAATCGCATCCATCGTCACGGTCTTGACCCCGTAGCGGAAGAATAATTCAGTTCCTTTTTCTAGAATGCGCGATTTCATTTGCTAAGCCCGTTGATTTATCGGGAAGCAAAACTATGGAAACTTTTGGAGACTACAAAGTTTTCTTGTATTATTTTAAGATTACCGGCCGGTTAAATTTGATTAACGGCCAAAATCATCCTGCAAACGGACGATATCCGATTCATCCGATGGGTGCTCCACATCCGTGTGTTGCCAAATCTCCGTCACCACTCCCCAATTGTCTAAACCGACCAAGCGATGGCGCATACCTGTGGGTAACGTAATCAATTCGCCTTCTTGATAAACGCCAGGAGCAGATTGCTCATCTGTCTCCGAGATTACTACACCAACGGGTCCTGAATTCACTGTCCAAACCTCCGCTCTGCGGAAATGGTATTGCCAAGACAAACGCTTCTCTGGCGCCACCACTAAAAACTTAGGGCTTAGCTTCTGCGTAATCTGAATCGCATCCATGGAAAGCTGTGGAAAGTACTGTGCTGCAAATTTTGCCGCCTGTGTTTCATCTAACACAAAGAAACCTCCCCAAGGGCGGTTGTGGTCTTTGTCGATAATCGTATAACCTTGAGAAAGGATGTAAGCCTCGACTTGTGCGAAGACTTCAGTAGCGGGTGTTGATGCAGAAAATTTCATAGTACAAAAATAAAAAAAAGACGGGAGAGCGTCCCGTCTTTTCTAATCTAATTATCGAATGGTCACTTAGAGTGTCCAGCCGTTGCGGTATTCGCGTTTCACGAATTGATTCGCCGCATCGAAGTTCGTGATGCGCATGTTTTTTGCATCCCACTCCAGCTTTTGACGACCTGTGAATTTCGCATTACGTCCCTCGCCCTCGCGTAACATGTACGAACGAATCGCCAGGTTACCCATTAAGACAGATTCCGTAAACGGTGCCGCATAATCGAATGGAGAACTTACTTCCATGTTACCGAAACCTGCTTTACAAGCCTCAACCCACTGCGTATTGTGTCCGCCATCTCCACCTTTCACACGCGCTAAGCTTGCTTTAGGAAGTTCAGACTCATCTACACGCGCTCCGTTTCTAAATACTTTAGGGTACATACCATACGTTCCGCAGGTCATGATACCTTTAGAACCGATTAAAATTACACCGTTAGAACCATCTGGATCTCCAATAATCTCTGAAGATGGAATTCCGTCTGGATGTGGGGCACGAAGACCACCGTCAAACCACGTTAATTTCACTGGAGAATTATTCTTCTTCGATGGACCATAATGTAACGTCACCATCGAGCTAGGAGGACATCCTTGTGGAATGTATTCCGGTGTCCAATCTTGCAAGAAGACAGAACCTACAGAACATTCTACGTCGATCGCGTCGCGGATACCTAATACTTTGAATGGAGGGTCTAATAAGTGACATCCCATATCGCCTAAGGCACCTGTACCATAATCCCACCAGCCTCTCCATTTGAATGGAAGTAAAGCTGGGTTATATTCTCTGTATTTTGCTGGTCCTAACCAAAGATCCCAATCTAACTCTGCAGGCGCTGGTGTTCCAGCAGCAGGATAAGGAATTCCTTGTGGCCAAACTGGACGGTTCGTCCAAACATACACTTCTTTTACTTTTCCGATCGCACCGCCATCGAACCATTCCATCATTTGACGCACACCGTCACCTGAGGAACCTTGGTTACCCATTTGGGTTACGACTTGCATCTCACGTGCTTTCTCGCCTAATAGACGCGCCTCGTAGATATCGTGTGTCAAAGGTTTTTGAACATATACGTGTTTCTTACGACGCATCGCCTCCATCGCAATGGTAGCGTGGGTATGGTCTGGCGTAGAAACGATGACCGCATCTACGTTGCTACCTTCTTTATCTAAGGCAGCGCGGAAATCGCGGTAGTAGTTTGCCTTTGGAAGGTCTTTCTTGATTCTAACGATTTGGCGATCATCTACATCGACGATTGCGACGATGTTTTCTGCCCCCTTGTTATAGGAATTCATGATGTCGCTGTAGCCTTTTCCGCCACCACCGACACCCATGATGTTTAATTTGTCTGAAGGAGCAGTGTAACCCTTGCCTAGCACGTGGCGAGGTACAATATAGAAACTGGCTGCGGCTAATCCGGCTTTTTGCAGGAAGTTCCGTCTGGAAGTGTTACTCATAGTTGATAGGTTTTAATGATTGGATGTAAGTTTGTAAAAAAATAGTACAAAACAAAAAAAGGGGTCAGCTTTCGCTAACCCCTCTCAGTATAGAACAGGTGAATGTTACTATTCAGCTTTCTTAGATTTTTTTTCTAATTTTTTGATCGCTTGTTCTCTTTCAGCACCTTCCATTTGCTCTTTTAAAGCAGATAAAGCACCGATATCGCCCATAGTCGATTTCTCAGCTGTTACATTGGCAGGCTTGTCAGCAGATTTCGCTGCTTTCTTTTTCTCTGGCTTCGCAGCAGCAGCATCAGCCGCTACTTCTTCCGCCGTTGCCGCCGTGAATGTACGTGTGTGTGATAAGATGATCTTACGCTCTTCTTTGTGGAATTCTGTTACCACGAAGTCTAACGCTTCACCTACCTCAGCCACTGTTTCGTCTGCCTTCGTTAACTGCTTCAAAGGAGCTAATCCTTCGATACCGTATGGCAATTCTAACACACCGAACTTCTCGTTCTTCGAGATGATCGTTGATTTGTGAGTTGAACCTAAAGTGAACACACTTTCAAATGTATCCCAAGGGTTTTCTTCTAATTGTTTGTGGCCTAAAGCTAAACGACGGTTGTCCGCGTCTAATTCGATCACTACAACATCTAAAGAATCACCTACTTTAACGAATTCAGATGGGTGTTTGATTTTCTTCGTCCAAGACAAGTCAGAAACGTGAACTAAACCGTCGATTCCTTCTTCTAATTCTAAGAATAAACCGAAGTTAGTTAAGTTACGAACAGTTCCTTTGTGCTTCGTACCGATCGCGTATTTCGCTAATAAATCAGTTTTAGTCCAAGGATCTTCTGTTAATTGCTTGATACCTAAAGACATCTTGCGCTCAGCACGATCTAATGTTAACACTACTGCTTCCATTTCGTCGCCTACTTTCAAGAAATCTTGTGGGTTACGTAAGTGTTGAGACCATGACATCTCAGACACGTGGATTAAACCTTCAACGCCTGGCAATACTTCTAAGAAAGCACCGTAATCAGCTACGTTAACGATTTTACCTTTTACTTTCGAACCTACTTCAGTTCCAGCAGCTAAAGCTTCCCAAGGGTGCGCTTGTAATTGCTTCATACCTAAAGAGATACGTTTTTTGTTTTCGTCGAAGTCTAATACCACCACTTGGATTTTTTGATCCAATTTCAATACCTCTTGTGGATGGTTGATACGACCCCATGAGATATCTGTGATGTGAAGTAAACCATCTACACCACCTAAATCGATGAACACACCGAAATTAGTCATGTTTTTGATCACACCTTCAAGTACTTGACCTTTATCTAAGTTCGTTAAGATCGTTTGACGTTGCGCCTCAAGATCTTTCTCGATTAATACTTTGTGAGATACAACTACGTTGTCATTTGTGTGGTTGATTTTAACCACCTTAACCTCCATGTTTTTGCCTACGAAAATATCGAAGTCACGGATAGGCTTCACATCAATTTGAGAACCAGGTAAGAATGCCTCGATTCCAAAGATATCTACGATTAAACCACCTTTTGTACGGCGCTTAACGAAACCATTTATGATCGTATCTTCTTCTAATGCTTTCTCGATGTTAGTCCATGCACCCATCACCTTAGCTAACTTACGTGACAATGTTAATTGTCCGTTTGCGTCTTCTTGGTTCTCGATGTATACTTCTACTTCGTCACCAGCTTTCAAATCCGGCATATCGCGGAATTCTGAAGCAGATACTAAACCATCAGATTTGAATCCAATGTTAATGATTACTTCACGGTCAGTCTTGCTTACTACAATACCTTTCACTACTTCCTTCTCAGTGACCGAGTTCAAGGTTGCTTCGATAGCAGCCTCCATTTTTTCTTTTTGCTCAGTAGTATAGTTACCACCGAATCCTTTTCCTTCAACTAAATCCCAGTCGAAATCTTTTGGTTGTTTTGACATATTTGTTGCCCGTTTGGCTGATCTTTTTTGATTTCGCCTACATCAACAAGCTGGGCTAACCTGCTGAAATTAAGTTTGAAACAATTTTTAAATTGGGGTGCAAAGCTACGAAGAATAATTTTATTTTCCATCTTTTGTGGTAAATTGAACGCACAAACCTCGTTAACCTATGAAATTTTGCTTTTTAGCCCTTTTTTTCTTGTCCCAAAACCTATTTGCTATGTCTAATCCCGGAAAACCTTTCGGCCAAACGCCTGCGGGCGAGTCTGTTACCTTGTATACCTTAAAGAATGCCAAAGGCATGGAAGTGCACATCATGAACTACGGCGGCATCATCCAAAAAATCCTAACGCCAGATCGCCATGGAAAAGTGGAAGATGTGGTGCTCGGATTCGAGACTTTACAAGAATACATCAAAGACACTCCCTATTTCGGAGCGATCGTGGGTCGTTTCGGAAACCGCATCGCAAATGGGAAATTTACCCTGGACGGCAAAGAATATACCCTCGCTGCCCAAAATAACGGCCAACACCTTCACGGCGGCCTCATCGGTTTTGATAAGAAAGTGTGGAAAGTAGAAGCGGCCTCCGCGCAGAGCCTAAGCTTATCCTATGTTTCCAAAGACATGGAAGAAGGATTTCCTGGTAACTTGAGCGTTAAGATGACTTATAGCTTATCTGAAGACAACGAAATAAGCATCGCCTATGAGGCGACAACGGATAAAGCAACGGTTTTAAACCTGAGCAATCACTCCTACTTTAATTTGAGCGGAAACGCGAAACGCGATATTTTGAACCAACAGGTGCAGATTGATGCGTCGCGTTTAGTAGCCGTGAATAAGGTGTTGATTCCGACAGGAGTGTTAGCGCCGGTTGCAGGAACGCCATTTGATTTTACAAAACCACAGGTGGTGGGAGATCGCATAAACGACACTTCCTCTGAGCAGATTGTGTTAGGCGGAGGCTATGATCATTGCTGGGCGTTGGACAAGCCGGCGGGATCTTATGCGAAAATAGCCACAGTGCAAGATCCAGTTTCGGGACGTAAAATGACCGTATCTACGGATCAGCCTGGGGTACAGTTCTATACGGGAAATTTCCTAGATGGACATTTGACGGGAAAATACGGGGTTCAAATCACCAAGCGTCACGGATTGTGTTTAGAGACCGAGCATTTCCCGGATTCACCTAATCAGCCAAACTTCCCGAGCACGGTTTTGCGCCCAGGTGAGGTATATAAAACGAAAACAGCCTATCAGTTTAGCGTGAACTAAAGCGTTTTCGCTTCGTTCCAATAGATATCCATTTCTGCCAAAGTCATCTCGGAAAGCGCCTGGCCATTCTCCGCCGCGCGTTTTTCGAGGTGCTGGAAGCGCTTGATGAACTTTTTGTTCGTCCGCTCCACGGCTGTTTCAGGATTGATATCGATGAATCGAGCAAAGTTCACGAGACTGAAGATCAAATCCCCCAGTTCGCCCTCTGCCTCCGCTTTTCCCGCGGCATCGAGGTCTTTACCCACAAAAGTCTCTTTGAATTCGCCCAGTTCTTCCTCCACTTTCTCCCACACCTGCTCTTTTTCTTCCCAGTCAAAACCCGCACCGCGCGCTTTTTCCTGTATCCGTATCGCCTTCACGAGCGCTGGAAGCGAACCGGGAACGCCGCCTAAAACGGACTTGTTTCCCTCTTTTAACTTCAAAGCTTCCCAATTCTGCTTTACCTGCTCCTCAGTTTCAGCGACCACATCCCCATAAATATGCGGATGGCGACTGATGAGTTTTTCGCAAACTCCGTGCAACACGTCGCTCACATCGAAAGCCCCTTTCTCCGATCCGATTTTGCTGTAGAAAACAAGGTGTAAGAAAATATCGCCTAGCTCTTTGCGGATTTCGGTTAAATCATTTTCCATAATCGCATCGGACAGCTCGTAAGTCTCCTCGATGGTTAAATGGCGTAGCGATTCAAGTGTCTGCTTCTTGTCCCAAGGGCATTTCTCCCGCAGGTCGTCCATGATGACCAATAAACGATCGAATGCCTCCGCGGCTTTGGGGTATTTCATACTAAGGATAAATACTATGGGTTTAGCGCAAACACGCGAATGTAGTCGATTTGGAATTTGTTCGGGAAGATCGTGTCATCCACGCCTTTCTGTCCGCCCCAGTTTCCACCGATCGCTAAGTTCATTAAGATATGTTGTTTCTTGTCAAAAGGCCATTGTTCCCAGCCGCCCTTTGGATTTTTGAATTCGAAATAAAGTCTGTCATCAATATAGGCACGAACATAATCTGGTGTCCAATCTACGCGGAATAAGTGGAATTCGGTGTCCCATTTGTCCAAGGTAGTCGTTGCGGTTTTTTGAGTACCTATGACGTGGTTATAGGCTTTTGTATGTACACTCGCATGAATCACGCCTGGATCATAACCCACGTGCTCTAAAATATCGATCTCGCCATTATCTGGCCAGTACTGTGAACCATAATCAGATTGACTCGCTAGCATCCAGATCGCAGGCCAGTTTCCACGGCCAGCAGGAATCTTTGCTTTGGCCTCAATACGACCATATAAGAAGTCATTTTTACCTTTTGTAACTAAACGCGCTGAGGTGTAATTACTCGTTCCTAGCTTCTCTTTAATGGCTTCGATCGTCAAAATGCCATTCTCGATGTGCGCATTTTTAATATTCGCGTTGGTATAGTTTTGGAGTTCATTATTGCCCCAGCCGCTATTTCCTACATCATATCCCCATTTCGCAGGATCTGGTAATCCGTCTTTTTCGAATTCATCCGCCCAAAAAGGCGTCGCCGCAAATGTATATTCTTTGGGTAGCGGAGCCACAAAGTTAGTCATATCGATCGCAGGCTTAACGGGTTCTTCGGATTTACAAGATATAGCGCCGAAGCTAAAGATGATGAGTGCAAGTCTTAACATAGAGAGGTTTGATTTTTGCCAAAAATAGTATTTCCTCCCGAATTATCCTCTCCATTATTCGTATATTTCGAGATGGATTTCAAACTCACTTCTTCTTACAAGCCTACCGGTGATCAGCCGGAAGCGATTCGGCAATTAGTCGAGGGTGTGAACAAAGAAGAAGCCGCGCAAACCTTGCTGGGTGTAACCGGTTCTGGAAAGACCTTTACGATCGCCAATGTGATCCAGCAGGTGAACCGGCCGACCCTGATTTTGAGCCATAACAAAACCCTAGCAGCCCAATTATACGGGGAATTCAAGTCCTTTTTTCCGGAGAATGCTGTCGAGTATTTCATCTCCTATTACGATTATTACCAGCCCGAGGCCTTTATCGCCTCCACGGGTACCTACATAGAAAAAGATCTCTCGATTAACCAGGAGATTGAAAAGTTACGTTTGGCGACGACCTCTTCGTTGATGTCTGGCCGCCGCGACATTATTGTGATCGCTTCCGTTTCCTGTATTTACGGTATGGGAAATCCGGACGAATACCGAAATTCCATTATGCGCGTCGCCGTGGGAGACATTATCTCTCGCAACCAGTTTTTGTTCCGTTTGGTGGAGATTCTCTACGCTCGGACGGAGGGCGAATTTTTGCGCGGAACCTTCCGGGTGAAAGGCGATACGGTGGATATTTTCTTGGCTTACGCGGACTTCGGGTATCGCTTCGTGTTTTTTGGCGATGAGATCGAGGAGATTCACCGCATCGATCCATGGACGGGCAAGAAGATCTCTTCGGAGACGATGGTGGCCGTTTTCCCGGCGAACTTGTTTGTGACGGGTCGCGAAACATTGAACAACGCGATCTCACATATCCAGGAAGATTTAGTGAACCAGATCTCCTATTTCGGCCGCGAGGGTCGCCTGACGGAAGCAGAACGTATTAAACAGCGGACAGAGTTTGATCTCGAAATGATGCGCGAGCTAGGCTATTGCTCGGGGATTGAGAATTATTCTCGGTATTTTGACCAAAGAAAATCCGGCCAGCGCCCTTTCTGCCTATTAGACTTCTTCCCAGACGACTTCTTGATGGTAGTGGACGAAAGCCACGCCACGATGCCCCAAATCCGCGCGATGTATGGCGGCGACCGCTCCCGCAAAGAATCCTTAGTGGAATACGGTTTCCGTTTACCCTCAGCGATGGACAACCGTCCTTTGAAATTTGATGAATTTGAAGACCTCATTGGCCAAACCATCTTCGTCTCCGCCACCCCATCCGATTACGAATTACGCCGCTCGGAAGGAGTCGTAGTTGAACAGATTATTCGCCCTACCGGACTTTTGGACCCATTAATCGAGGTGCGTCCTACGAAAAACCAAATCGATAATTTACTCGAAGAGGTCTACGACCGCATCAAGAAAAACGAACGCGTTTTAATTACGACCTTGACCAAACGGATGGCCGAAGAGCTGTCGAAATACCTCGACCGCGTGGGGATCAAATGCCAGTACATTCACTCGGAAGTGAAAACCCTAGAACGGGTCGAAATCCTCCGCAATTTGCGTCTGGGCGTCATCGACGTCTTAGTGGGGGTGAACCTATTAAGGGAAGGTTTGGACTTACCGGAAGTTTCTCTGGTCGCCATTATGGATGCGGACAAAGAAGGATTCTTGCGCGATATTCGCTCGCTGATTCAGACCATTGGTCGTGCGGCGCGTAACGAAAACGGCAAGGTGTTGATGTACGGTGATAAAATTACGGGTTCGATGGAGCTCGCGATCTCGGAAACGAATCGCCGCCGCGCCATCCAAATGGCCTATAACGAGAAGCACGGCATTACGCCAAAAACGATTTGGCGTTCGCACGACGAGATTATGGAGCAAACTTCCATCGCGGATCGGATGGCGAAACCCACGAAAAATTACACAATTCATCCGGATCAAGCGCCGGTCGCGGCAGATCCATTATTAGCTTATATGAAGCCAGCGGAGCTGAAAAAGCAATCCGAAACCATTCGCAAAGAGATGGAGAAAGCGGCGCGCGACCTCGATTTCCCATTAGCCGCGCGTTTACGCGACGAATTAGTGGTGATCGAATCGATGCTGACCTAATTTCAGCGCACACACATTCCGGACTTGTTGTAAATAGTTCTGCATTAGAATCCATTCATATTCTGCGGTCATCGAATCGGTTAGGGTAATGCGGAGGCTGTCGCCAGGGCCTTTTTGGGCTAAACGGGGCAAATCCGCCGAAATCACATGTGCTAAACGCGGGTAGCCGCCCGTCGTCTGATGTCCTGCCATTAAAACCACTATCTGACCTGAAGGGAGCAGTTGAATCGTGCCGGCTGTGACCGCGGAAGATATCAGGTTTTGCGAAGGCAGTATCTTCAACGGTTCCTGAATTAATTGATATCCCATCCGATTCGAGGTGGGCGAAATGGCAAAGGATTTACTCAAAACTAGCTGCTGCGAACAGGCTTTAATCTGATCCCATTCCCGTCCACATAAAATCCTGATCGGCTCATCCGTGAACACGTTTTCTGGGTTCATTGACCAAGGCAAAATCTTTACGCGGGAAACCTGCTCGTCTTGTAAGGTTCGGGTGGCGACGTAAACTCTTTGGCCTGAAACCGGCTTTTTACAGCTTAAAATGGCCCCCGGCGGTACTTTGATCGGTTGGTTCATGGGGACTTCCATATTATCCACACAGGCCGTGAAGTCCGCACCACAAATCGCTAGTAATGTGCTCGTCTCGAACTGGTAAACACCATTCGGGAAGTGCATCTCTAGTACCTTATCATACAAATCGTTTCCCACGAGCGCGTTTGCAATCTGCAAGGAAAAGGTGTCCATCGCTCCACCGGGAGGAATTCCCTCGTGCTGCAAACCGAAGCTGGGAAGTCCCTGCCACGTATCCAATAAACCTTTTTTGATCAGCTTCATACGGGGACGGGGATAAAACGAACGCGGTCGCCCGCTCTGAAATGTGGAATATCCGTCGTCCGACCGATGATCTGCCAGCCGCCGGGAGAAGCGCTGGGGTAGATGCCGGTTTGGTTGCCGGCTAATCCAATGTCTCCCTTCTGTATGGGAGCCGGCGTCAATTTTCTAGCTACGGTAATGCGCTCGTCCGTGGTCCCCATATAGGCGAATCCCGGGAGGAAGCCAAGGAAGTAAACGGTGTATTCTTTTTCGCTGTGAATGCGGATGATTTCCGCCTCGCTAAGTCCGCAGCTTTTCGCCACAAAGCTTAAATCAGCACCATTGTATTCGCAGGGAATTTCATGTAATCGCCCCTCCGGAATTATTGCCGTAAACGGTTCAGCCAGTTTATTTTCGATGAGCATTTTCATTCCCGCCAAACCTTGAAAGCGGCTCGCCACCACTCCTAAGTCAAACACAATCGTGAGGCTCGCGTAGGCTGGAATCAAATCCAAGGTTCCGGGTAAGGGAAAGGATTGAAACTGATAAAACCGCTTCATGACCTCTTGGTGTACGCTTTCGCTGATTTCGTTGCCGAATTCAATCGTCAGTGCGCTGTCGCCGAGTTCGTAGATTTGCGGGTTCATAGGGTATATTTCTAAGGTAATTTAGTATTTTTAGGCAAATATCCCGCTATGAAAAAGATCCTATTTTTGTGCCTCACGATGTTAGCGTTCACAGCGCGTTCTCAGGAGGATTACACCGGTTTTTATGCCAAAAGAGAGGCCAGCCTCAAATCCGAAACCGGTTGGTTAAACCTAGCGGGATTGTTTTGGTTGAAAGAGGGCGAAAACACCATTGGCGGAGCGGAATCAAATGATTTTGTCTTCCCGCACGCGGAGGCTTCCTTAGGCAAGGTCATTCTACAAAATAATCAAGTACTTTATAATAATCAGGTTATTTTCACCCCGGAGGGTAAAAGCACAGTAATTAGTCATCAATCGCTACGGTGGTTTATCATTAAACGCGGCGATAAATACGCGATTCGCCTGCGCGATTTGGAGGGGGAATACCTGAAAGCATTCCACGGAATTGATCATTTTCCTGCTGATGCTAAATGGAAAATCAACGCCAAATTTATTCCCACCGTCGGCAAAAAAGTGACCATCATCGACATCACGGGTCGATCCTACCAAGAGGATTCTCCGGGTTTATTGGAGTTCCTGGTGGAGGGGAAGACCTATCGCCTTGAGGCGGGTCCGGGGGAGACGAAAGAGGATTTCTTTGTCGTTTTTGGCGATGCTACCAATAAAACGTCTACCTATGGAGGAGGCCGTTTCTTGGATACGAAAGGATTTAATCCGGATGGAACGGTGACTTTGGACTTCAATAAGGCCTATAATCCGCCTTGCGCGTTCACCCCTTTCGCGACTTGTCCATTACCTACGAAAGAGAACAAATTACCTGTGGCCATTCCGGCGGGCGAAAAAAATGCGGGCCATCACTAATATGGAGAACAAACGACTTTTATCGATTGACATTTTCCGCGGACTCACAGTCATTCTGATGACGATTGTGAACAATCCGGGCGACTGGGGGCATATTTATGCGCCGCTCGAGCACGCGGAATGGCACGGCTACACGCTGACGGATCTCGTGTTTCCGTCCTTTCTGTTTATCGTGGGGATTTCGACGGTTTTGTCGAAGCCATCAGAGGATCAATTGTTAAAGACTTTTAAGCGGGCCTTGCGCATCTTTTTATTAGGCTTGTCGCTGAGTTTTTTCTCCAAAATCAAAGCCGGCGACTACACTCTAGTATTGCGTTTACTCGCCATGGCATTAGCCACGGTTGCCTTTCTTGGTGATTATCCGCTGCGGAGGCAGTTTTGGGTGGCCGTGGGCGCTTTTGTGCTGCTGATTGGTTTATGTTTCTCTGGGATTGAAGATTTTGAACATGTGCGCATTCCGGGGGTCTTGCAACGGATCGCGGTGGTGTATTTGTTGGTGAGTTTATTGCATGCTTACACTTCTTTGCGTGTGCAGATCGGAGTTTTTATCGCGAGCCTAGCAGGTTATTGGGCCTTGATGCATTTTGTCGAAGTGCCGGGTATCGGTGCGGCGAATTTGGAGGTGAATAAAAACCTAGCGGCTTGGTTAGATAATTACCTATTAGAAGGGCATTTGTGGGCGACTTCGAAAACCTGGGATCCCGAGGGAATCCTGAGTACGCTGCCGGCGGTGGCGACGGGGCTAGCGGGTTTGTTTGCAGGGAGGTATTTGCAAGGGAGTCCGGAGGGGGTTAGTCCGAAGGCGTCTATTTTGTTTGCCGCAGGGGCGATTGCGCTGGTGGCTGGCACGGTCTGGGGTTGGTATTTTCCCATCAACAAGGCCTTGTGGACGAGTTCCTATGTGTTGGTAGCGGCAGGCTGGGATCTGTTGTTGCTCGCGGTTTTGCAGGCGACGGTTCATTCGGGGATGATGGCCGATCGCTATTGGAAGCCGGTTTTGATCTTCGGAATGAACCCGATGTTGGTGTTTTTCTTCTCGGGAATCATCCCGCGGGTTTTGGGAATGATTAAAATAGGCGACGAAGGCCTAACATCTTGGATTTATTCACAAGGAATCGAGCCGCTTTTTGCGGATAAGATGAACGCCTCGCTGGCTGGAGCACTGATTTATGTGCTGATTTGGGCGGTGATTTTGTACTTCTTTGACGCCCGAAAAAGATATTACAAAGTATAATTTCATAGGGCAAATCCGGCCTAAATTACGTATTTTTGAAGCCCTAATTGATTAGCCCAAAACAGATGGATTACCTAGCTGGCCTGAACGAGCCTCAACGAAAAGCAGTCGAACATATTGATGGTCCTTTGATGATCATCGCCGGTGCCGGATCTGGAAAGACCCGCGTGCTGACCTACCGTACGGCGCATTTGATTGAGAAAGGCGTGGATCCATTTGCAATCTTGCTCTTGACCTTTACGAACAAGGCGGCGGGCGAGATGCGTCACCGGATTGAGACGGTGATTGGGAATGCAGCGAAGAACATTTGGATGGGTACGTTTCACTCGATTTTTGCCAAAATTCTTCGTTTCGAAGGCGAACGCCTCGGCTACACCTCGAACTTTTCTATTTACGATACAGACGATTCGAAATCCCTGATCCGTGCACTGATCAAGGAGAAGAATTTAGACGATAAAGTGTACAAAGTGAATTTGGTCTTGAACCGAATCTCTAACGCGAAAAACCGCTTGATCGGACCGGCGCAATACACCGGTTCTTCCATTTTAGCCGAAGAAGATCGCCTCGCGCGCATCCCGGCGATGGGCGAATTATACCAGCTCTATTGCGCACGTTGCTTTGCTGCAAACGCGATGGATTTCGATGATTTATTGTTCCAAACAAACATCCTCTTCCGCGACCATTTGGACGTATTGAATAAATACCAACACAAGTTCAAACACGTGATGGTGGATGAGTTTCAGGATACGAACGTTTCCCAATATTTGATTACCAAGAAATTGTCCGCCGTGAACCGCAACATCTGTGTGGTGGGGGATGATGCCCAGTCCATTTATGCCTTCCGCGGCGCTGATATCCAGAATATCTTGAACTTCGAGCGCGATTATTCGGATTTAGTGACCATTAAATTAGAGGAAAATTACCGTTCCACGAAGGCCATCGTCGCCGTGGCGAATTCGATTATTTCTCGCAATAAAAACCAATTAAAGAAAGACGTTTTCACCTCGAATGAGGATGGTGATGACATCGAAATCATCCGAGCTTCCAGCGATAATGAGGAAGGCCGCATGATCGCTTCTGCGATTTTTGAAGCCGCTCAAAAAGAGAATTTAACTTGGTCTGATTTCGCCATTTTATACCGCACAAATGCCCAATCCCGTTCATTTGAGGAGGCCTTACGTCGATTGAACATCAAATACCGCATCATCGGGGGCGTTTCTTTCTACCAACGCAAGGAGATCAAAGACGTGCTCGGTTATTTGCGTTTTACGGTGAACCAGAACGACGAGGAGGCATTCAAACGTATTATTAACTTGCCTAAGCGCGGCATTGGTGACACGACCATCGCAAAAATCGTGGTGACGGCGGCAGAGAACAATGTGCCTATTTGGGACGTGGTTTCCAATATCTCCCAATTTCAGGCGGCTCGCGGAAGTGCCGGGATCGAGGCTTTCTCAGATTTGATTAAGTCCTTCAAATTGATGGTGGAGGTCGAACAAAAAGATGCCTATGAGGTGGCGAACCACGTGGCGAAAGCGTCGGGTTTGTTGCGCGAATTATATGAAGATAAGACCGTAGAGGGCCTTGCGCGCTACCAAAACTTACAAGAATTACTGAATGCCATTAAGTCCTTTGTGGACAATCCGGAGAACGAGGACAAATCACTAGCGACCTTCTTGCAATCGGTTTCTTTGTTAACAAATGCGGATGCGGATGAAGATCCGGCGGACCGCGATAAGGTGACTTTGATGACGATTCACTCGGCGAAGGGTCTGGAATTCAACCGCGTTTTCTTAGTGGGATTAGAGGAAGATTTATTCCCTTCCCAAATGATGTTGCAATCCCAGCAGGACCTAGAAGAGGAGCGCCGCTTATTCTATGTGGCTGTCACGCGGGCAGAGAAGAAATTACAAATCTCATATGCGGAATCGCGTTACCAGTTTGGTCGATTGAAAGCCTGCGAGCCGAGTCGCTTCTTGAATGAATTAGATCCGAACTTTGTGAAGATGGCGAAACCCGCCGGCGCGCGCAAAGAAGTATCTAGTTTCCGCCCGGTGCAAAAGACGGGCTTTACTGCAAAACCAGCTCCGTCAGCAGCCCAATTGATTCAAAAACCTACGACAAACACGAATTACCAACACGTAGTTTCAGCAAACTTCCAGGCCACAGATGCATTAGCCTTAGCAGCCGGCCAAAAAGTCGAACACGCTAAATTCGGTTTCGGCCTCATCAAACGCATCGAAGTCAATGGTGCTGAACGCAAAGCGGTGATTGATTTTGAAAAAGGAGTAGGCGAGAAGACGCTCTTGTTGAGCTTCGCGAAACTAATGATCGTAACTTAATTCTGAGAATCGTCTTGGTCTGCTGAAAGACGTTGTGTTACGCGCACCTTTTTAATACGGCGCGTATCGACGGATTGAACCTTGAAGGTGAAGTCTTCGAATTCGATTTCCTCTCCAGCACTCGGAATACGACCAAAAAGCTCGATAATCAATCCTGCCAATGTTTCGCTTTCGCCTTTGGCCTTCTCGAAATAGGCTGCCTCGATCTCAAACACCCGACAGAAATCATTCAAAGAGGTCTTGGCCTCGAACACGTAAATATTGTCGGCTATTTTCTTATAATCGGCTTCGACTTCATCGAACTCGTCATTGATTTCACCCACGATCTCCTCGATGATGTCCTCCATTGTTACGAGCCCTTCGGTCTCGCCGTATTCGTTCACGATGACCGCCATGTGAACGCGTTTTTCTTGGAAATCGTAGAGTAAATCATCGATTTTCTTGTTTTCCGGTACAAAAAACGGACTATGCAAAAGCGGTAACCAGTCGAATTTCTCGTCCTGATCGATGTGCTTCAGTAAATCTTTGATGTATAAAATTCCCTCGATTTTGTCGATGGTTTCGTTGTATACCGGAACACGCGAATAGCCATTCTTATTAATGAGGTCCATCAATTCGTGGAAATTCATGCTCGTATCGAAGGCCACAATGTCGCGTCTTGCCTGCATGACAGACTTCACAGAGATATTCCCAAAATTCAGGATCCCCCGTAAAATATCTTTCTCCCGATCACTCGTGTTTTCATCCGTCGTAATTTCCAGCGCCTGATTCAATTCCTGCGAAGTCAGCGTATACGATTTCTTCTTTACGCGTTTCTCGATTAGGCCAGAGATGCCTAAAAGGGCTTTGGAAAGCGGAGAAAATACAAAACTCAAGAAGCCTATTAATGGAGCGGAATAGCGGGCGAAGTTCAGGTTATTCTGTTGCGCCCATACTTTGGGAATCAATTCCCCAAAAAACGTAATGATAAACGTCACCCCAAACAATAAAAACAAGGTCACCAGCAAGGTCTCCATCGACTGCTGACCTAGGACCATCGAGGTTAAATAATTCGCTAGGGTAATGAAAATAATATTGACAAAGTTGATGGAAATCAACAAAGTAGCCAGTAATTGTTGGGGTTTATCGAGTAATTGACTCACCTTTTTCTCGCTGTTCACCTCACTTTCGCGAAGGCTGATACGCTGGTCCGCGTTAAGGGAAAAGAAAGCTACCTCCGATCCAGCTAAAACAGCCGAAAGGAACAATAGAGCCACTAAAACGAAGGAAATAAGCGCAACTGAACTCACACTAATGGAGGGCTCCAAGGCGAGTAAAAACAGATTGGGTAAGGGGTCTGGGTCCATATTTGGGTGAACTGATCGATGCAAATTTACAAAAAAGGGAATACGAAATGCGATATCCCCTTTTTTGTAACAAAAATTTAAAACGGTAGATCGTCCCCCTCTTCCATCATCGGCGGAAATGGATCCGTCTTGGAAGCACCCGCTAAAACTGCTTCAGGCTTTGGTCTTTCTGCTGCCGGAGCAGACGCTGGCGACCCTTCGTTCCGGCCCCCAATTAGATTGATCGACGTCGCACGCACTTTGTAACCACGCACGGTCGCGCCATTCTTATCTTGCCATTCTTCGGAACGAATTTTTCCTTCGATATAGACTTGGTTTCCTTTCTTCAAATATTGTTCTGCGATGTTCGCTAGGTTATCCCAAAGCTCTACGCGGTGCCATTCGGTTTGGTCTACTCTTTGTCCGTCCTTTCCAGTATACGACTCGGAGGTCGCAATGTTAATGTTTGCCACTTTTACACCGCTAGGTAGGGCACGAACCTCTGGGTCAGCACCTAAATTTCCTAGTAAAATAACTTTGTTTACTCCAGCCATAATGATTTGTCGTTTAAAGGGTTAGCTCAGCAAGGCTCCTTGCATTGCCTAAAGGTACGTGGGCGAAATGTCTTGTAAAATAGGACAATCTAAATTATCAGTTATTAGGTTCAAAAGCAAAACGGGTTTTCCTTTGCTCTCGAACTCTGAGGGGCTCATCCAGCCATATCCTTCCGGAATTTCCAACTCAAAATTATCAGGAACTTGAACATGCCAAGCGTCGCAATGGATTTTGCGGTGACTCAACAGATGAACGGGTGGGGATTTCAATGCTTGGCGCTGAAAAGGCAACCAATCGCAAGCATCTTCGATCAAATAAAACTCCCATAATCCCTTCCAAATACCCTTTTCTCTCCGTTCTCGCACTAAAAGCTGGCCATTTTGTTCGATGACCAGATAATTCATTTCTATCTCTTTAACCTTCGTCTTTTTCGACTTTAGGGGTAATTCGGCTATACGACCTAAACTTAAAGCCGCGCACGAGACACGCAAAGGACAATCCGAGCAATCTGGCGCCGGCGTACATTGCAAGGCCCCAAACTCCATGATGGCCTGATTAAAGGTCGCTGGATCCTGCGTTGGAATCAACGACTGCGCTAAAGAAGTAAAAACCCCACGCGCCGAAGAAGACGCAATATCCGTTTCTACTGCGAAAACGCGAGACAAAACCCGGTATACATTGCCGTCCACTACGGCTTTGGCCTCATTAAAAGCAAAAGAAGCAATCGCCGCGGCGGTGTAGGGACCTACACCCGGAAGCAAAATGATCTCGTCATGGCTTTGTGGAAACATGCCTGCAAAGTCGCGCATGACCATTTGGGCTGCTTTTTGGAGATTCCGAGCACGGGAATAATAGCCTAGGCCTTGCCACAACCGTAAAAGAGAGGCTTCTGGAGCCTCTGCTAAATCGCGAACGGTGGGGAAAGCGGTGATTAATCGCTCAAAATAGGGCAAGCCCTGCGCCACTCGCGTCTGCTGCAAAATGATTTCCGATAGCCAAATCGCATACGGATCCTTCGTTTGCCGCCAAGGCAGCTCGCGCTGGTGTTCCGCGTACCAGGCCATAATAGTGGCCGAAAAAGGATGTAAAGGGCTTTTTTGCATGGATGAAATCAAATTTACGAAAAAAATCACCCCGATTTCGAAAGAATTTTTAGAGAATTGAGAGAAAAACGTTACTTTTGTGTCCCTTTTACGGAAGGGAAATTGTAATTACCTAAGAATCATCATTTAATAAATTAACAAACGTGACTAAGGCAGATGTAATTGCTGAGATTGCCAGCAAAACAGGGATTGATAAGAAAGATGTATCGGAAACGTTAGAGTCATTTTTCGAAGTAGTTAAAAACAACCTAGCAAACCAAGAGAATATTTATGTTCGTGGTTTTGGTAGCTTCATCAACAAAAAACGCGCGCAGAAGATCGCTCGCAACATTTCAAAGAATACGGCGATCACGATCGATGCACATTATGTGCCTAGCTTTAAGCCAGCGAAAGTGTTTGTTGAGCAAGTAAAAACAAGTACTGACCCCACTAAATAGGCTTTCGAGCTGAAAAGGGTCTAGAAAAATGAAAAAAAACCTTTTGATCATTCTTCTGGTAGGCCTAGGGATAACCGCCCTATTGTTTCAATTACCGAAAGGTAATGTGGCGGGAAAGACACAAAATACTCCTTCGGGGGGCGCTAACCGAGACGCGGGAAGCGAAAAGACAGAAAAAGTCGCAGAGAAAGAAGAGCATGCTGCTCCTTTGACTCCGGCGCAGCTAAAAGAGATTTCTGCATTGAAATCGGCTTTTGCAGCGGCTAAGACAGATGCTTCCCAGGTGAAAGCCTTAGAGAATCTGATGCGTGCTTTTATGAATGCGAGTCATTATGATTCTGCTGCGGTTTATGCAGCGAGTTATGCGGATCAGCATCCCAGTTTGACGAACGTTTTGCGTGCCGGTCAGCTGTATTTTGAAGCACAAACGTATGCTTTGAATGCACAGAAAGGCGGTAAAATGGGCGAAAAAGCAAGAATGTACTTCTCGAAGGCTTTGGCCATCGACCCGAACAACTTGCTGGTAAAATCGAACATGGCGATGACTTACGTAGATACACCCACTCCGATGAAGGGCATTACGCTACTTCGCGAAGTGATTGAACAGGAGCCCACGTTTGTGCCAGCGCTGTTTAATTTAGGGATATTATCGATTAAATCGAATCAGTTTGGCAAAGGCCAAGAACGATTCACCCAGATATTGAAGCTGGAGCCGAATAACCATAAAGCCGCGTTAAATCTCGGTTTTTGTTTAGCCCAGTTAGATAAAAAAGAAGAGGCTCAGAAGGTTCTGAAGCGTGTTTTAGAGCAATCTAAGGATGCAGAAGAGCAGAAGGCCGCGAAAGAGTTGCTTGCAGAAATGCAGGAGCATTGAGGTTGAAAGTCAATCTCGTAAAGTATTTAACACATTAATTCTTAACATTATGCCTTGCGGTAAAAAAAGAAAACGTCACAAGATCTCTACTCACAAAAGAAAGAAGCGTCTTCGCAAGAATCGTCACAAGAAGAAATAGTCTTCATAAATCCATTTTCCCTTTTGGAATTTGTATTTAGGTAACCCAGGAACAGGCATTTTTCGAAATGGCCTGTTTTTGGTGTTTAATTTCCTGTATATTTAGACTATATAGGCCAAAAGGCCTTGTACCCTTCTTCTCGACATAAATTGTGAGCAATGAATTAATCATTAATTCGACTCCCAAGGGGGATCGGATCGCCCTTTTGCACGACAAAAGGATAGTAGAGTACCACATAGAACAGTCGGAACCTCAATTTTCTGTAGGAGATATTTATCTTGGCACAGTAAAGAAATTGGTTTCAGGACTGAACGCCGCTTTTATTGACATCGGTTATGAAAAAGATGCATTCTTGCATTACCATGACCTAGGTCCTAATTTGCCTACCCTGCAGAAGTTTACGCGGGAGGTGATGACGAAGAAAAACAAAGTTGTCCGTTTAGAGAATTTCAAACTTGAGCCCGAAATTGATAAATTAGGGAAGATCGAGAAAGCTGTTCAAAAAGGACATTTAGCTTTAGTTCAAGTCGTTAAGGAGCCTATTTCCACTAAAGGCCCTCGTTTATCTTGCGATATTTCCATCGCAGGTCGTTTCCTTGTTTTAGTTCCTTTTGCGAACGGTGTGAACATCTCAAAGAAGATCACGTCGAAGGCGGAACGCAATCGCTTGCAAAAGCTGATGACCTCGATTAAGCCAAAGAATTACGGTGTGATCGTGCGTACGGTGGCGGAAGGCAAAGCGGTGGAAGAAATGGAGCGCGACCTAAAAGATTCCATTGCGAAATGGGAGGAAGGTTTAGTGAAATTAGTGGATGCCAAAGCTGGAGACCGCATTATTGGAGAAATGAGCCGCGCAACTTCGATGTTACGTGACTTGTTGAACAATGATTTTGATAATGTCATCGTTGATACACCAGAATTGTACAATGAGGCAAAAGGCTATGTACACAATGTGGCTCCTGAAAAGGAGAAGATTGTTAAGTTACACCAAAGCAAAACCAAGTTATTCGAGCAATTAGGCATTGAAAAGCAATTGAAAATGCTTTTTGGCCGTTCGGTTTCGTTGCCTGGTGGAGGTTATTTAATCGTGGAACACACGGAAGCATTGCACGTGATCGACGTGAATTCGGGAAATAAGTCGAATTCAGAAGAAGATCAGGAGGCAACGGCATTAAGTGTGAACCGAGAAGCTGCGAAAGAAGTAGCTCGCCAATTGCGTTTACGCGATATGGGCGGTATTATCGTGATCGACTTCATCGATATGAAGAAGGCGGATAACCGCAAGTTAATTCAGGACATCATGCGCGATGAAATGCGTGGAGATCGTTCGAAGTACACCATTTTGCCCTTAACGAAGTTTGGCTTGATGCAAATCACCCGCCAGCGTGTTCGTCCTGAGATGAACGTAGCCACGCACGAAACGTGCCCTAGCTGCGGAGGAACAGGAAGTATCACGGCGAGTATCGCGGTATCTGACATTGTTGAACAGCATTTGGAACATTTAGTGACGAAGCAAAACGAGAAGAAATTGACCATTTTGGTACATCCTTTCTTAAGCGCTTATTTCACGAAAGGTTTCCCTTCTATTCGCATGAACTGGTTCTTGAAGTACAAGACCTGGATTACGATTATGGAAGATTCCTCATTTGGCATTACAGAATTTAAATTCTTAAACCAAAATGGAGATCAAATTGAGATATCATCTTAGTATTGTAGCCTTATTTTTCGGCCTTCTTCTACCTGCTTTCAACTCGAATGCACAATGGTGGAAGAAGGCGGATGAGGCAGAGAAGGAGCGTTCCAAAGGAATGCTGTTGCTCACCACCGAAGTTCAGACGGAGGCCACCGTGGCCATTAACCAGATGTATAACTTCCATTTCCCGGAAGCTGAACGCGAATTCAATTATTTAAAGATCAAATACCCCCAGCATCCGCTGCCTGATTTTCTTTTGGGCCTCATGCAATGGTGGAAAATCGTGCCTAACACAAAGAATGAAGTCTTTGACGATCGTTTGATTGAATATATGGACCAAAGTATCGAAAAGGCCGAAAAGATTTACGACGAAACCGAAAACCCAGAAGCCGCCTTCTTCATGGCCGCCGCTTACGGCTTCAAAGGCCGCCTGCACGCAGAACGCAAGCACTGGACGCGCGCGACTTTGGCCGCTAAAAACGCCCTCAAATACCTCGAATATTCTCGCAACTTCGCTGATTTCAGCCCGGAATTGATGTTCGGCGATGGCCTGTATAACTACTATTACTTCTTCATTAAGCAGAATTTTCCCCTTTTGCGCCCTGTCTTATGGCTTTTCCCAAAGGCAGACAAATCGCAAGGGATTGCTCAATTAGAGAAGGTAAGCTATCAAGCTTTCTACACCCGGACCGAAGCCCGCTACTTCCTATTGCAGATTTACGGCATCGAAAATATGAACGAGAAGGCCTACGGAATGGCCAAATACACCTCCGAAACCTTTCCAGACAATCCTTATTTCCACCGTGCCTATGCCCGCTCGGCCTATATGAATGGAAATATTCAGGAAGCCACCTCGCTTTGTAAGGAAATCTTGCGCCGCATCGAACAGCACCAAATAGGCTACGAAGGAACCTCAGGTCGCTATGCAAGTTATATTTTAGGCTATTACGCCTTGTATGTGAACCGCGATCACGCGGATGCGATGCGCTATTTCAAGCAGTGCATGGCCTTCACGAAGGAGACAGACGCTACCGATTCTGGTTACTATTGGGCCTCCGTCTTAGGATTAGCCCGCATTTCCTATCAACAACAGCATTACGACGAAGCCGTCGACTTCTGCAAAGAAGTATTAGAAAGTGCAGATAAAAAGTCCCCTCAACACACCGAGGCAAAGAAATTGCTTTCAGAATCTAAGAAAGCTAGACGCAAAAAACGATAACATGAAAGCAGCCATCATCAAACAGTATTTCCCCTCCATCACCGAGCAGCAATTAGCTCAATTCGAGCAGCTGTTCCCCTTGTACACGGAGTGGAATGAGAAAATCAATGTCATTTCCCGCAAAGACATTGATAATTTGATGCTGCACCACGTATTACACTCCTTAGCGATCGCCAAATTTGTCGATTTCAAACCAGGCACCGAAATCTTGGACGTAGGCACCGGCGGCGGCTTCCCGGGCATCCCTTTAGCCATCCTATTCCCCGAGGTAAATTTCCATTTAGTGGATAGCATCGGTAAGAAGATCAAAGTAGTTCAAGGCGTCGCAGAAGCCCTAGGATTGAAAAATGTCCAAGCCACTCACGGTCGTGCCGAAGATGTGGACGGCGAATTTGAATTCGTTGTATCTCGCGCGGTGACGCGTCTGCTGCCTTTCTTCGGTTGGGTGAAGAATAAGATTAGCCTTAACAGCTACCATGATGTGAAGAATGGCCTGCTTTGCCTAAAAGGCGGAGATTTACAAGAGGAATTGCAGGAATTTGGAAGAAAGCACAAGGTCTATCATATTTCCAAAAGCTTCAAGGAAGACTTCTTTGAGACGAAGAAGTTAGTGCATGTGCCGCTGTAGGCGCAGTCACGACTGCGTCGTTTAGTCGCCCTGCGGACTTAGTCATCGCTACGCGATTTAGTCGACGCGTTGCGCCTTGGTCACGACTGCGTCGCTCAGTCCGTAGGGATTAAGTCCAATATAGCCCTGAGGTGCTCCAATGGCACAAATGAGTTGAAATACTTTCAATGGACTAAATGGCATTTTCGCGTATTGACACATTCTGTCAATATCTGAAAAGTCGCCTGAGTGCTTCGAAGTTTATTTCACACCTTATTGGGTTTGGGGCTCGAAGAGGCACAATTACTATAATTCGCCGCAGGCGATTCCGACTTTATGCTTTGTGCTTTATTCTTTGTGCTTTGGCAAAGCCGCTCCGCGGCTACGACTGCTGCGCAGCAGCTTTAAACAAATCCTTCAACGGTTTAATCTGTCTACGCGAAATCGTCACCTGGTGTTGGTTCACTAATCGAATGCTTTTGTGGATATTGAAATCAATCGCTTGAATCGCATTCATGTTCACAATCGCTGACTTAGATGGGCGGATAAATCCACGCTCTAACAAATAGGGTTCGAAGTATTTAAGCGTGCGACAAGATATAATTTTAGACCCATCTTGCATGTGAAACTTCGAATAGTTTCCTTCACCTTCGATACGAAGAATGTCTTTAATGCAAATGGTTTGATCGCCTATTACCAGCGTGCAGCTTTGTTCTTTTCTAATGGTTACTGTCATAAATTGGGAACAGATGGTAGTACAAATCTACGCTGAGTTAAGGGGGATAGTAATTATAATTAGGTTATTTGCGTTATTGACTATTATTGTGATTATTTCATTTATTAACCGGTGGATAAATGATAGTTTACATATATTATTGAAGGTTAATGTCGGTTATGGGAGTCTAAAATAAAGTCCGAAACAACTCTTTCACGTAGTATACGGGGTAATGGAAACGAATATTTTGCTTATTTTTGAGCATTAACTAGATACTATGAAAACAAGACGATTTGGCCGGACGAACTGGCAAGTGAGTGAAGTGGGGTATGGCATGTGGGGATTAGCCGGTTGGACCGGATCTGATATTGAGGAAGTCAATAAATCTTTGGACCGTTCGGTTGAAATTGGGTGCAATTTTTTTGACACCGCTTGGGGCTATGCTGAAGGTAAGAGCGAGGAGATTTTGGGATGGCTTTTACGACGTCACAAGGAAACAACGCTTTATGCTGCGACGAAGATTCCGCCCAAAAACTTTACCTGGCCATCGAAGTCTCATTTCAAAATCGAAGACTGCTTTCCAGCTGATCATATCGTGGAATACACGGAGAAAAGTTTGCGCAATCTAAAGGTTGAGCAAATTGATTTGCAACAGTTTCACGTGTGGGAAGATGCGTGGGCGGATTGTGATGAGTGGAAAATGGCGGTGGAGAAATTGACTAAAGAAGGAAAGGTAGCTCATTGGGGAGTTTCGGTGAACCGTTGGGAGCCTAATAATTGCTTGCAGACCTTGGAAACCGGATTGATTTCTTCGGTGCAGGTGATTTACAATATTTTTGACCAAAACCCAGAAGACCAATTATTCCCACTATGTAAGAAATTAGATGTGGGTGTGATTGCGCGCGTTCCTTTTGATGAGGGAAGTTTGACAGGTTTGATGACCTATGAAACGACCTTCCCTGCAAATGACTGGCGTTCGACTTATTTCGTTCCGGAGAATTTGATTTCGAGTGTGGATCACGCGAATGCGTTGAAACCACTGCTCCCAGAAGGAATGGATTTACCTGAAATGGCCTTGCGATTCATTCTTTCTAACCCGGATGTGGGTACGATCATTCCAGGTATGCGTAAAATCAAGCATGTGGAAAGTAATACTGCCACTTCGGATGGACAAGGTCTATCTAAAGATTTAGTAGAGGAGTTACGCGCGCACCGTTGGGAGCGTCAGCCTACTTCTTGGTCGCAGTAAAAAGCTCTTTTAACGCGGCCTCTTCTCGGAATCCCGATGTTTTAGTGATCAACTCCCCTTTGGAGAAGACGATGAAACTCGGGATTTCGTCTATTCCGTAGGCCTGCATGATGGCCTGGTTGCCGTCTGCTTCGACCTTTAAGACCGTCACGCGACCTTTGAATTCTTCAGATAATTTATCGACGATGGGCATCATTTTCAGGCAGGGCGCACACCATTTGGCATAAAAATCAACCACAATGGCGTCAGATGAAGCGATTTCTTTTTTGAAGTCGGCCAAATTCCAAGCTGCATCATGCTTCACATCGGGCACTCCCTCTAGTGGCTTCAGACGTGTCGTCCATTTCAAATAGCCCCCTTTCATTTCGGTCACTTGAAAACCAGCCGCGCGCATTTGCTCCGCCGCTTGGGCAGAACGCCCGCCCGAAAGGCAATAGATTAAGACCGGTTTATCTTTCGAAAGTTGCGCGACCTTGGCGCTGAAATCTGGGGAACGAAAGTCGATGTTCATCGCCTTTGGCAAATGTCCTCCTCCAAATTCCCCCGAAGTCCGTACGTCCAGCAAATAAGCATTCGGCGTCTCTTTGATCTTCTTTTCGAAGGTATCCACGTCTACATTCTGAGCGAACGTGTTGAGGCTCAGTAGGGATACGATGGCCATCGCTAGGCATGTCGAAATACTTTTTATCATCTGTTAATACGGAATTAGGCAAAAAAGCGTTAATTTGCAGGGCAATTTATGCAATAAAATAGTAATTCATTTATTCACAATAAATATTATACGATGAGTGCAATACAGTATGTACACGCAAGACAAATTTTAGATTCACGCGGAAACCCAACAATTGAGGTGGACATTAAGACCGAAGACGGTGCTTTTGGACGTGCAGCAGTTCCATCTGGAGCTTCTACAGGTATCCACGAGGCAGTAGAACTTCGTGATGAAGACAAATCAGTTTACGTAGGAAAGGGTGTTTTAAAAGCAGTTGAAAACGTGAATACGGCGATTGCTGAAGAACTTTGGGGTTTAGAAGTGTCTGAGCAAAACATGATCGATAACATCATGATCGAATTAGACGGAACTCCTAACAAAGGTAAATTAGGCGCTAACGCGATCCTAGGTGTTTCTATGGCGGTTGCGAAAGCAGCGGCGCAAGAAGCAGGTTTATCTTTATACCGTTACATCGGTGGCGTTAACGCAAACACATTACCAGTTCCGATGATGAACATCTTAAACGGTGGTTCTCACGCGGATAACTCGATTGACTTCCAAGAATTCATGGTTATGCCAGCGAAAGCGGAGTCATTCTCTCAAGCTTTACGTATGGGTACGGAGGTTTTCCACGCATTGAAAGGTGTGTTGAAGTCCAAAGGATATTCTACTAACGTAGGTGATGAAGGTGGTTTTGCACCAAACATCAAGTCGAACGAAGAGGCCATCGAAATCGTATTGCAATCAATCGAAAAAGCAGGTTATAAGCCAGGCGAAGAAATCTTCATCGCTATGGATGCGGCTGCATCTGAATTCTATGATGAGAAAACAGGTCTTTACACGTTCAAAAAATCTGACGGAAAGCAATTGAACTCAATGGAGATGGCTGCTTACTGGAAGACTTGGGCTGACAAATACCCAATCATTTCAATCGAAGACGGTATGGCTGAAGACGATTGGGCAGGTTGGGCTGAGCAAACGAAATTGATCGGTTCTAAATGCCAATTAGTAGGTGACGATTTATTCGTAACGAACGTGAAGCGTTTACAACAAGGTATCGAAAAAGGCGTTGCAAACGCAGTATTAGTAAAAGTTAACCAAATCGGTTCATTAACTGAAACGATCGACACCGTTAACTTAGCGAAACGCAACTCCTACAAAAACATCATGTCACACCGTTCTGGAGAGACTGAAGATGCTACGATTGCTGACTTAGCAGTAGCATTGAACACAGGCCAAATCAAAACTGGTTCTGCGTCTCGTTCTGACCGTATGGCTAAATACAACCAATTGCTTCGCATTGAGGAGGAATTAGGTGCTAACGCATATTTCCCAGGTTTGAATTTCTAATTCTATGCTCGATCGCGTACGTAGTTTATTTTTAGGGCCAAATCGTTTCTATTACGTCTCCACCTCCGTTTTGTTGGTTTGGATGTTCGTATTAGATACAAACGATCTTTCGGTCCAATATAGACTCTACACCGAATTGGCAGACCTGAAGGCAGAACACGAATACTATCGGCACAAGTTAAAAGAGCTGAAACAGGAGCGTGCTGCCGTGATGGGCAATCCAGCGTTGTTAGAAAAATACGCTCGCGAAAAGTATTTCATGAAGCGACCATCCGAGGATGTCTTCGTGATAGTAGATCAGGAGAATCAACCGATTGAAAAATAAAAAAGTCCAGCAGAAATGCTGGACTTTTTTATTTCAAATTTCAAAGAGCAAAGCTCAAAGTTCAAAAGTGGCATCGCCGCAGGCGATTTTTAGCGTGGATTTTGTCGAATCTTCCTCTCCGGCCCCCAAACCCAATAAAGTGTGAAATAAACTTCGAGGCACTCAGGCGACATTCCAGGTATTGACAGAATTTGTCAATACGCGAAAAAGCCATTTAGTGCCTTGAAAGTATTTTAACCATTTAGTGCCCTAGGAGCGCTTCAAGGCCCTTTCGGACTAAGGCGTCGTAGTTGCGACTAAGCCCCGTAGGGGCGACTAAATTGCGAAGCAATGACTAAGCCGAAGGCGACTAGATTGCGTAGCGATGACTCCGACGCAGTCGGCATGACTAAGCCCGCAGGGCGACTTCTAGTCGACTTATTTTAAATCGAAAAGCGGAGCTTTTCAATTTAAAACAATGCCACCCCCGTCATCTCTTTCGGTTGAGCCACGCCCATCATCTTCAAGATCGTAGGAGACACATCACCTAGTTTACCATCGCGAAGCGTTGGTTTGAAGTCGTTGTCTACTAAAATACATGGAACCAAGTTTGTTGAGTGTGCCGTGTTTGGTGAGCCGTCTTCGTTCATCATAACGTCCGCGTTACCGTGGTCGGCGATGATGATGAAGGAATAGCCGTGGGCTAGACCAGCTGTAACTACTGCCTCAGCGCAAGCGTCTACCGTTTCGACTGCTTTAACTACTGCAGAGAAAACGCCTGTGTGGCCTACCATGTCAGGATTAGCAAAGTTTAAGCAGACGAAGTCTACCTCCTCTTTTTCTAATTCTGGGATCAACGCATCGCGAAGATCTGCGGCAGACATTTCGGGTTGAAGATCGTAGGTGGCGACTTTTGGGGAGTTGCGTAGGATGTTTTGTTGTCCTTCAAAAAGCGCCTCGCGGCCACCAGAGAAAAAGAACGTAACGTGTGGATATTTTTCGGTTTCGGCGATGCGAATTTGTTTTTTACCCGCGCCCTCTAGGACCTCGCCCATCGTCATTGGAAGGTTAGAGTCGTTGAAGATCACGTGGACGTTTTGGAATTCTTTATCGTATTCCGTCATCGTCAAGTAGTACAAATTCAATTTGTGCATACCCTCTTCAGAAAAATCACGCTGCGTTAAAGCCTGTGTGATCTCGCGGCCGCGGTCGGTGCGGAAGTTGAAGCAGATTACTAAGTCGCCCTCTTGGATATTGCCAACTGGAGCACCTGAAGCATCGGTCATGATGATTGGGTGGATGAATTCGTCCGTTACACCAGCCGCGTAGCTTTCTTCGATAGATTTCAACACATCGGAAGAAGGAGTTCCTTCGCCGTTAACCATCGCTTTGTAGGCCAAAGCCACCCGCTCCCAGCGATTATCGCGGTCCATCGCGTAGTAACGACCCGTTACTGAGGCGATTTGCGTGTTGGTTTTTAAGGTGTGTTGGTATAAATCGGTCATGAATTTCAGACCTGATTTGGGATCCGTATCGCGGCCATCCGTGAAAGCATGGACGAAAACTTTGCCCAAACCTGCCTCTGACGCCGTCGAAAGCAAGGATTTCAAGTGCTCGATGTGCGCGTGAACGCCACCATCGGACACAAGACCCATGAAGTGGACGGACTTGTTATTAGCTTTAGCGTAGTCGAATGCTTTCGCTAATTCAGGCTCCTGGCCCAAGGTATTTTCAGTGACTGCTTTGTTGATGCGAACGAGGTTTTGGTAGACCACGCGGCCAGCCCCTAAGTTCATGTGGCCCACTTCCGAGTTGCCCATTTGGCCCTCTGGTAAGCCTACTGCTAAACCGGATGCTTCTAATTTTGAGTGCGCATATTTGCCGTAAAGCGAAGAAATAAATGGCGTTTTGGCCGCGTCGATTGCGGAAACTTTGGGGTTTGTTGCGATGCCCCAGCCATCTAAGATCATTAAAACTACTTTCTTATCCATCTTTTATTGTATTACATTTCACCACGAAATTACCCATTTCTAGGCAATTTGCCTAGATTCTATTGCTCATTTGTTCTGCCAAAGCCTTGATATCCACCACCTCGATCGTCTTCTTCTCGGTCGTAAAGGCAGCCACCTCGATCATCGCCTTCGCTAATTCTTCCAAAGTAGACGCCGTCTTCCCCGCCACCAAAAGCAGCAACGGATACATCCAATCGATGTATTTATAGTATTTCAAGGTGAATTTATTCCCCTTCATCGGCTGCAAATACCCCGGTCTAAACGAATACGAATCTCGAAAACCCATCTTTTTTAGATCATTTTCCGTCTTCCCCTTCACCCTCGCCCACATAATCGAACCCTTTTCGGTGCTGTCCGTAGACATCCCGGAAATATAGCTGAAGCTTATGTGTTTTGGCATTTGCGCCGCAAAACCCAAAGTCAAGTCGTAGGTTTTGCGCCTAAACTCTTCCTCTTTCATCCCCACGGACGAAACTCCGAGGCAAAATAGGCACGCATCGTAGTCTTTCACCACCTCTTTGATTTCTTCCGGATGGTAGAAATCGGATAAGAAATACTCTTTTAGTTTCGGGTGTTTATGTCCAGACGGCTTGCGACTAATCGCCAAAACCTCTTTCACAAACGGCGAACGCAACGCCTCTAGCATCACGCCCTCGCCCACCATCCCGGTTACCCCGGTCACAATCACTTTGATTTGTGGATTTTCCATCGTAGAATTGAAAAAATATTAAACCTATGTCAACCTCCCGCCGCGATTTCATCGCCCTAGCCTCGACCTTGCCCTTTGTGGCATCAGCTGAACCTTCAACGAAAATGACCTTTATACATCATGTGTTGTTTTGGGCCAAAAACCCAACCTCCACCACCGAAACCGATCAACTCTACCGCGCCCTAAAAACGTTAGGCACCCTCCCGATGATAGCCTCAGCCCACGTAGGCAAGCCCATCGTCACCGATTTTGACAAATCCGTAACAGAAGCAAGTTACACCTTTTCGGTAGTCCTTGTTTTCGACAGCGCCGAAAAAGAGAAAGAATACCTCTACCACCCACTCCACAAGAAGTTCATTCAGGATAACATGCACCTTTGGGGAAAAGTTCAGGTGATTGATTCGGAGGCTTTGTAGTCGCCTTCGGCTTAGTCATCGCTTCGCGATTTAGTCGTCACGCTTCGCTTAGTCGCCTTGCGGACTTAGTCAGTGGATTATTTTTTGATAAACATCAGTACGATCGCAATTGTGATGGACATTTGACCTGCCCAAAATAGAAACATCCATTTTAGGATATCAAATTTAGTTTCCGATAATTTAGTGTCTAGATTGATGATTTTCTCTGAAAGTCGTATTTCAACATTACTTATTCTATCATTAATGCTAAGTTCTAAATGGTTAATTCTATCATTAATGCTGAGGTCTAGATGGTTAATTCTATCATCAAATTGATTTAACTTTTCGGTTATCCCTATAAGTTTTTGATCCAAGTATTCTTTCGTCACCAGATTTTCAAATCGGTGATCTTGCAGTTCGTGAATACTCGATACAAAATCCATTGCGTCGGTGTCATTTAGGTGCAATTTAGCACGAGCTAAATCGTATAGTTTGATGTTTAGTGGTTGCATGGATAAATGTAACCCATTTTTTGGATATTACCCTTTAATAAACTGATAATCGTTCCAAAGGGGAAAAGTGAAAATAAGTTCGAGGCAATGAGAGGACTTTTCGCCTTTTGACACTTTCTGTCAATACCTGAAAAGCCGCCTGAGTGGCTCGAGCTTATTTCATCACAATAGTGCCATTAAAGCCCAGAAACACATTTATCGCAAAGAACGGCGCCCTAAAAGATACATCCCTGCCGCGGAAACGATCAACAACAACACAGAAACCACGTCTTGCCAGCGCAATAATTCAGGACGGACAAATAATAAAGCCCAAGATGAAGCAGAGATCCCCGTAAAAACGGCTAAGAACGTTCTTGGTAACATTCCCAAAGTTCCAGCCGTAATAAAGGCGCGGAAGGGAACGCCTACGAAGGCCATGATGGCGTTTGTGATGGCGAAAGGGAAAATAGGAGAAAGCCGTGCGAGGAACACCCAGGAAAAGGAGGATGACCGCACGTTCGTTAGGAAACTAGAAGGTACGCGCGACAGCAGAGCTGTCGCGCCGAACTTTTTGGCAAGAAAATAACCCAAAGCCGAAGCTGCCGAGTAAGCCAAAATCAACGGCAACAACCCCGAAAATCCATAAACATAGCCCGTAAACAAGGCAAAAAACGTTGTGGGACACAGAGCCAGACCCATAATCAAAGCGGCGCAAATCCAAAAAAACACCGAAGAAAGCAGAGAAAAAGTCGTAAAAAACGTAGGATTCGCCAGCGCGTAGTAGCCCAAAAAGCCAGACGCCAGCAGGGGCAATAGGCCCATCCAAACGAGGTAGAGCGTTTCGTAAACGAGTTTTTTGTTCATAAAAGGGCCCCGCAAAGGGGGCAATTATCCCCCAAAGTTAATACCTTTGTACGCTTATGGAAATTGCGATCATAAAATACAATGCGGGGAATGTGGCATCGGTGATGTACGCGTTGGATCGTATTGGTCAAAATTACCAACTAACAGATGACCACGAGCAGATTAAAAAGGCCGATAAAGTGATTTTTCCGGGGGTGGGCGAGGCGAGTACGGCGATGGCTTATTTGAAAGAAAAGGGTCTAGAAACATTGATAAAGGGGCTTAAGCAGCCTGTTTTGGCGACCTGCATCGGAATGCAATTGTTATGCAAGCACTCGGAAGAGGGGAATGTGGATTGCATTGGGGTGTTTGATGTGGAGGTGAAGAAGTTCATCAGTAAAGACTTGAAAATTCCGCATGTAGGGTGGAATTCGATCGAGCAAATAGGAGACAACCCCTTGATGCACAAACTTCAAAAAGAAGAATTCGTCTATTTTGTGCACTCTTTTTATGCGCCTGTAAATGAGTATACGACAGCGGTTTGCGAGTATGAGCAGCCGTTTTCGGCGATGTTACAAAAGGATAATTTTTATGCCGCGCAGTTTCACGCGGAGATCAGCGGAAAGGCTGGCGAACAGATTTTGAAAAATTTCTTAGCACTCTAATATGTTTCAACTAATTCCTGCGATCGATCTTATAAATGGGCAATGCGTGCGATTGACTCAGGGGGATTATGGCCAAAAAACGGTCTACTCAGAAGACCCTTTGGAGATCGCCAAAGCCTTTGAAGGGGCCGGAATTCAGCGTTTGCACTTAGTGGATTTGGATGGGGCGAAGGCGAAGAAAATTGTGAATGCGGCGGTTTTGGAACGCATTGCGTCGAATACGTCGTTGCATATTGATTTTGGCGGAGGGGTTCAGTCCGACGAGATGATTGATACGGCTTTTTCTGCGGGTGCCGCGCAGATTACCGCCGGCAGTATTGCCGTGCGTAATCCTGCGCTGGTCTGCGAATGGTTGCAGAAGTATGGGTCGGAGAAGATTATTTTGGGGGCGGATGCGCAGGATGAGATGATTGCGGTTTCGGGCTGGCAGGAGAATTCGAACATTTCGATTTTTGATTTTCTACAGGATTATACCTCGAAAGGCGCGAAGTATGTGATTTCGACGGATGTTGCCAAAGACGGTTTGTTGCAAGGCCCCAGCTTCGATTTATATGAAAAAATTCAGGCTTCGAGCCCGTCGTTGAGCGTGATTGCGAGCGGTGGGGTGGCCTGTATGGAGGATTTAGTGCGCTTGCGGGAGATGAATTTGTTTGGGGTGATTGTGGGGAAAGCGTTTTATGAGGGTCGAATTAGTTTAGCGGATTTGGCCAAATTTTCAGCAGCAGCATGTTAACAAAGCGCATCATACCTTGTCTGGATATTAAAGAAGGGCGGACCGTGAAAGGGACGAACTTTGTGGACCTTCGCGATGCCGGTGATCCGGTGGAGCTGGGTGCACTATATGCGCAGCAGGGGGCGGATGAGTTGGTATTTTTAGATATTACGGCGACGGTTGATAACCGGAAGACTTTAGTGAATTTAGTGCGCGAAGTTGCGCGGCACGTGAATATTCCTTTTACCGTGGGCGGCGGAATTTCGTCCATTGCTGATGTATCGGCGTTGCTGAACGCCGGCGCGGACAAAGTGTCCATCAACTCGTCTGCGGTGCGCCGGCCAGAGCTGGTGGATGAACTGGCTTTGGCTTTTGGCTCCCAATGCATCATTGTCGCGATCGACACACGCTTTGAACCCGCCGCGGGCCTGGACTTCGTCCACACCCACGGCGGCCGTCGAATCACCGAACTAAAAACCCTCGAATGGGCCCGCGAAGTTGAAAACCGCGGTGCCGGCGAACTATTATTAACCTCGATGGACGCGGACGGAACGAAAGCAGGCTTCGCCTGTGATTTAACCGCTCGCATATCCTCAGCAGCCTCCATTCCCATTATTGCCTCCGGCGGAGCGGGAACAATGGAACATTTTACCGAAGTATTCACGACTGGCAAAGCAGACGCAGGCCTCGCCGCGAGTATATTTCACTTTAAAGAAATTGAAATTTTGGCATTGAAGAATTACCTTGCAACCCAAGGCATCCCGATGCGCATTTAATAGAAATATGTCCAAGCAACCCGATTTTTCCAAAGGCCTCGTGCCCGCCATCATCCAAGATGCCAGCACCCGTACCGTTTTGATGTTAGGCTACATGAATGAGGAAGCCTACGCAAAGACCCTTGCGGAACAGCGCGTAACCTTTTTCAGCCGCTCGAAGAATCGTCTTTGGACGAAAGGCGAGGAATCAGGCAACTTCCTAGACGTAGTCAGCCTTTCGATCGATTGCGACGCAGACACCATTTTAATTCAGGCCAAACCTGCCGGCCCCACCTGCCACACCGGTGCAGATACTTGTTTCGATGAGTCAAATGGGGACAACGCAGCCTGGTTAGATCAATTAAAGCACGTCATCCGCAGCCGTAAGACGGCCCCTTTGGCTTCGTCTTATACGGCCTCTTTATTTCAATTAGGAACTCATAAGATTGCCCAAAAAGTAGGTGAAGAAGCCGTTGAACTCGTTATCGAAGCCTTAATGCAAAACGATGACCTTTTCAAAGGCGAAGCGGCGGATCTAATTTTCCACTTATTAGTCTTATTAGAGGATCGCGGAATCGATTTAAGCGAAATCATCGCCGTTCTTCAATCTCGTCACGCTGCTAAATAATTATTCTTATGATTGGATTCATCATTCGTTACATCATCATTGCCTGCGTTGTTTTAGTTATTCCACGCTATTTAAAGGGCATTACCGTAGACGGTTTCACGACCGCACTTTTAGTTGCTTTAGCGATGGGCTTTGTGAATTCGTTCATCAAACCCGTGTTGAAGATCATCAGCTTCCCTATTACGTTTATAACTTTAGGGTTATTTTCTTTAGTGATATCGGTAGGCCTAGTTTATTTAGTTGCTGCCTATGTACCCGGTTTTGTGGTTACGGGGTTCATCGCTCCCTTGATTTTTAGCTTTCTTGTGTCACTTTCTACTTCTTTTGTAGGGCTGTTTACACGCTAGGGCACTTTTTGCTATTATAAGTCGCGTGGTACGCAGGCGACTTTTCAGATATTGACAGATTTTGTCAATAGTAGAAATTGTCGTTTATGGATGACCTCACTTCATCTATTCCTTAACTCCGTCAAGAACTTCTTCGAGTCAAATATCAACTGAGATCTGGCTGCCGGGGCTACGATGACCGATTCTGTGTAGACTTCTTGGTCTTTTTCAAAAATTGTGACTGTGACTTTCGTGAATTTGTAGGGGCCCATGTGGCCGTTGTAGAAGAGCAGGGGCTCTTTATTGCCAAAAAAATTGAACATGTTTGTAGGGTTTAGTGGTTAAAGACGCCGTGGCGGCGGAATTGAAAATGGCGTAGGTTTGTGACCTGCGCGTCGTCGTAGGTGATGGCGTTTTTAAGGATGAGCTTGAAACAGAATTTCCGCTCTAACTTGACTTTGTGGTACTTTAGGAAGTACTTGACGTCTTTTTCTGCGTGAGGTAGAGCTTCCTCTACTAAATTTTCGTAGCCCACAAAGGATCGTTTGATGCGCTCCCGCATCCAATAGATGCACAGTTCGCGTGCGTTTACCTGGTGGTAATGGGCAAAAATGATGACGAGGTCGAGGTCTGGGATGCGATTGCCGTTTTCGTATTTGCTCAAAAGCCCGGCGTCGATCCCGAGATCCTGCGCCATCACGTGCAGCGGAACGGCACGGATGAGCTTCAGGTATCTAGAGAAGTGGTTAAACATATTGATTAGTGGTTTGGTGTTCCAAATGTATTCCCACCCATCCCTCTAACCTAACAACTTATTGATAATGTGAAATTAGAGCTTGATATTTAGTTCTAATCTGCCTCCAAGGCCGAGTTCTACTATTTTTTGTAATGTTGAAATTCGAATTTCTATGAGGTTATTTTCTGCAATTGAAATGGCGTATTTAGATGTACCACATTTGATAGCAAATTCTTTTTGTGTTAGCTTGAGATTGAGCCTGGCAACTTTAATCATGGCGCTTATTTTAAATAGTTGTGCTCCCCATTCGAATTTATTTCTGGAGGGAGAACCTAATTTACCATAGGTTTCTTCGATTAATTGATCCAATGTTTTTAGGTTAGATTTCATAGTGGTTGTTTTTATTTAAAACTGATTTTGCAGTTTCCAGGTATTGACAGATTGTGTCAAAAGCTGAAAAAGCCGTTTATACAATTGTAAGTTATATTAGCAAAAACTGCCTATAGGCTCTTCAGAGCCAATATTACCAGTTTTAGTTCCGGAATTACCACAACAGTGGTGTCCCAGATGACATCCATTTTAATGGCGTGATATTCATGTAGAATGAAATTGCGGAATGCCTTTACTTTATACCAGGGGTATTCGACTTTTTCCAAAAGAGATTTATCAATCAATAGGGATGCTTCGCCAATGATAGTATAGTTGAAAAGGCAGGCTTCTACTGTTTTGGGGTCGTTTAAGAAGGTTTCTAATGTGTGTTCTGCGGTGTATTGTTGAATCTTGTTAATGGCTAGCAGAATGTGCTCGATTCGCTCTTTCGAGCTTGGGGTGGAGGTTTTCATAAATTAAAATTTTGTCGTGGTTAAGTTGTTTTGCAATGCTCTTTAATGGGGCGCCTAGCATGACTAGGTCGACCTCTGAAGTGAGAAGCTGGGAGAGGTCTTGTTGGATCTCGGCTAGGTCAAACAAGGTAAACGGGGTGTTTTTGAAAACTTGGATCTGAATGTCGATGTCGCTGGTGGGCGCTTGGGTGCCACGGGCGTGGGAGCCAAAGAGCCAGGCGCGTTTGATTTGCGCTTTTTCAAGGAAGTAGGAGGCGATTTTATCGAGATTTTCCGCTGTCATAGTGAAAGGTAGTGAAATAAGGGATAGAAATTGTCGTGGAGCAAGGATGAGATAGTGATATTTTGTGTATTTTTAGGAAGAAATTGAGAATGTACTATGCAAGAGTTCGATAATAATAAAGTACCCATTAAGAAGTTGTGGCAGGTGATTGTGGCGTCGAGTGTGGGGACGGTGATTGAGTGGTATGACTTCTATATTTTTGGGAGTTTGAGTGCGATTATTTCGTTGAGTTTCTTTCCGAAGGAGGATCCGACGGCGGCGTTTATTTCGACGCTTGCGGCTTTTGGGGCGGGGTTTGTGGCGAGGCCTTTTGGTGGGGTGCTTTTTGGGAGGCTGGGGGATATGATAGGGAGGAAGTATACGTTTTTGTTGACGCTGCTTTTGATGGGTGGGTCGACGTTTGCGATTGCGTTTATACCGAGTTATGAGAAGATTGGGTTGGTGGCTCCGGCTGTGCTTTTGGCAATAAGAATCATCCAAGGATTAGCCTTAGGGGGCGAATATGGGGGCGCCGCGACTTACGTCGCGGAATATGCACCAGACGCCGAACGCGGGAAGTACACGTCCTACATCCAAACGACCGCTACGCTCGGTTTCTTTGTTTCTATCCTCGTTATCTTGGCTACGCAGCAGCTTTTAGGCGATGCGGCCTTCAAGGACTGGGGCTGGCGGGTGCCTTTTGCGCTTTCTGGTATTCTAGTGGTCGTGTCCTATTTCATTAGAAGGAATATGGATGAATCTCCTCTCTTCTCTAAACTCAAGGTGGAAGGCAGACTCTCCGAAAATCCTCTAAAGGAAGCTTTCGCCAGTAAGGCGAATCGCCGCTTAATGTTAATTGCGATGTTTGGGGCGATTGTGGGGCAGGGGGTTGTTTGGCATACAGGACAATTTTATGCCCAAATCTTCATCAACAAAATCCTTCAGGTCGATTTCATTACGACGAACCTCATTATCGCTGCTAGTCTGGTAGTGGGCACGCCCCTCTTCGTGTATTTCGGGAGCTTGTCTGACCGGGTGGGTCGCAAGAAAATTATGCTGGGCGGTATGGCCCTCGCTGCGCTCGGGTACTACCCCCTTTTCTCGTGGATGTCCACGATTGTAGCCCAGGAGGGCACGATGGTCAATGGCGCGATCTTCCTGAACTGGACTGGAAAGCTTGAACTAGCTTTCATTTGCAGCTTATTAGTGACTTTCGCGGCGATGGCCTACGGCCCGATCGCCGCATTCCTCGTCGAACTTTTTCCTACCAAAATCCGCTATACCTCCCTCTCCATCCCTTATCACTTTGCTAATGGGGTGTTCGGCGGTTGCGCCCCTTTTGTGGCCACCTGGCTAGGAGCCGTCACTCATTCGAATTTTGCCGGATTGTTCTATCCCATCGCCCTAGCGGCCTTAACGGTCATCGTGGGCGTGATTTATTTACCTGAAACGAAAGGTCGAGCCCTCAGCGACTAAAATAGGACTATTCAAATAATTCGGTGGATATAATTTTAAATATTTCCATTAAATAAATTAGACTTGGCGCTAAACTAAAATGGGGGTATCTTTGTTTCTTAAAATCGTTTTTCTGAGCACCCAAATTGTGTGACTCAGGATGGCGAAGCCGTGGAGAAAAAATCGAAAAATATATAAAATAATTTAATTAGTTATAAGTATAAAGAGGTCAATAATTTAATGAAAACCAAAAAAATATTAATTACAGGAGGTGCTGGTTTTATTGGATCTAATATAGCATTTGAAATTCAAAAACGATTTCCGGAATATAAGATTGTGATATTTGATAAGTTTAATAACAGACAACGGAGAGAAAATGGCAATTTTATGTTTTTTGGAGATTATAAAAACATTTTAGGATTAAAAGCAGAAATAATTTCAGGAGACCTAGCAGTTGAATCGGATTTAAATAGTTTATTAAAGGACAAATTTGAAATTATTTTTCATCAAGGTGCTATAAGTGACACAACTGTTTTGAATCAAGAGGAAGTTTTGAAAACTAATACAATTTCATTCCATTACCTTGTAAATTATTGTTTAGTAACAGGCTGTAAGTTAATTTATGCTTCTTCAGCTGGTACTTACGGGAATACTTCTTCTCCCAATAAAGTAGGGGTAGGTGAAATACCTGAAAACATTTATGGTTATAGTAAACTTCAAATGGATGAAATAGCTAGGTCCTGCATAAACCATAACAGAGATCTACATATCATAGGTCTGAGGTATTTTAATGTATATGGTCCTGGTGAAGTTTATAAAAGAAAGACTAGTTCAATGATTTTGCAATTAGCTAAAAATGTTATTGATAAAAAACCACTCCGCCTTTTTAAATTTGGTGATCAGTGTAGAGATTTTGTTTATATTAAAGACGTTGTTGAAGCAAATATCCAAGCTATAAATGGTCAAAGTGGGATATATAATGTGGGATCTGGTAAAAATAGATCATTTAATGAAGTAGTAAGTATTTTAGGAGCTATTTTAGGACAAAAAATACAAGTAGAATATTTTGATAATCCTTTTTCTTTTTATCAAAATAATACATGTGCTGATTTAAGTGAAACTATAAATGGTATTGGATATAATCCAAAATATACTTTAGAGATGGGAATGAGTGAGTATATTAAAGAAATACAAGAATATTCAGATATTAAATGGAAATCTTTTAATGAATAAAATCAATCCTAAAATTTTAGTTGTTGGCGATATAATATTGGATCATTATTTATCGGGTGATACAAATCGAATTTCGCCAGAAGCGCCAGTGCCTATTGTAGAATTTACTGAAGAAAAATGGGTTTTGGGCGGTGCTGCTAATGTCGCGAACAATCTTAATTCAATTGGAGCAGATGTGACATTATCAGGAATAATTGGAGATGATGAAAATGGGGATATTGTAAGAAAAATATTAATTCACAAAGGAATTAATGAGCAATTTATTAGTTCAAAAAGTAGGAGAACTACGATTAAAACTAGAGTAATCTCAGAGAATCACCAGTTATTGAGAATTGATAAAGAAGATCGGTTTTCAATTAATAAATACGAAGAAATTGAACTTATTGAAAAATTTAGTTTAAATATCAATGAGTTTGATTGTGTTATTATTTCAGACTACAATAAAGGATTATTAACAAATACCTTTATTAAAACAATCATAGACCTTTCACATAAAAGTAAAATTAAAGTTTTTATTGATCCTAAGCAACCTCCATTTGCTAAATATTCCGGCGCATATTTAGTAAAGCCAAATAGAAAAGAGGCAATGCAAGAAACGGGAATATTTATTGACAATGAAAAATCATTCTCAATTGTTGCTAATCAAATCCAGGAATCCACAAATTGCGAAGCGGTTGTTATTACATTATCAGAGGATGGAGTAGGATTATTTGAGAAAGGGAAAACAAAAATATTGCCTACTAAAGCGAAGGAAATTTTTGATGTAACAGGTGCTGGAGACACTTTTATAGCAACACTTGTATACTCAATGGCAAGAGGAAAGTCTTTAGAGGAGTCATGCGAAATTGCAAATTTTGCATCTGGAATAGTTGTGGGTAAACATGGTTGTGTGCCAATAGAATATAAGGAAATTGAAGCTAAATTTTAGATCATATGATAAATCAAATTATAAATATTTTCGAAGAACATATTGAAGTTGCAAAAACTACTAAAGAGCATCTTAATGGAGTTATTTTAGAAGCATGTGAAATAATAAATAGTGCAATAGTAAGAGGTAGTAAAATAATTCTTTGTGGAAATGGAGGCAGTGCTGCTGATGCTCAGCATATTGCGGCTGAATTTACTGGTAGATTCGTAAAAGAAAGAAAAGCTTTAGCTGCCATTTCATTAACTACCGATACGTCTGCTTTAACAGCAATTGGGAATGATTATGGCTTTGACAAAATATTCGAAAGACAAGTTGAAGCAATAGCCTTGCCTGGAGATATTTTAATTGGGATTTCTACTAGTGGGAATAGCCAAAATGTGGTAAATGCTATAAAAAAAGCAAATGATATTGGTTGCATTACTATAGGATTATCAGGTAATGAAGGTGGCGAATTATCACGAATTTGTGTTTCTAATATTGTTATTCCTAGTTCTAAAACTGCTAGAATTCAGGAAATGCATATTTTAGTCGGCCATATTTTTTGTGATTATGTAGACCAAAATTTTTAAAATATTTACCAATGAATATTGTTATTATAGGTACAGGTTATGTAGGATTAGTTACAGGAACATGTTTTGCAGAAACGGGAAATAAAGTTACCTGTGTTGATATAGATCAAGATAAGGTAGATAAATTAAGTTCTGGCGAAATTACAATTTATGAGCCGGGATTAGAGAAAATGTTTTTAAGAAATCTTAGGGAAAGTCGTTTAATGTTTACGACATCCTTAGGAGATGTGGTAGACAATGCGGAGATTATTTTTTTAGCTTTGCCAACCCCACCAGGGTCAGATGGAAGTGCGGATTTAAAATATGTATTAAGTGTTGCAGACGAATTAGGAAAAGTTCTAAATGGATATAAAGTAATTGTAAATAAAAGTACAGTTCCAGTTGGTACAGCAGATAAAGTACGTGCTGCAATAGCGTTAAACTACAAAGGGGAATTTGATGTAGTTAGTAACCCTGAGTTTTTACGAGAAGGCGTAGCAGTAGATGATTTTATGAAGCCCGATAGAGTAGTGGTTGGGACAAGCTCAGAAATAGCAAAGGAATTAATTAATACTCTATACAAACCTTTCGTGCGACAAGGGAATCCTATAATTTTTATGGATGAGCGTAGTTCTGAATTAACAAAATATGCAGCTAATTCATTCTTAGCCACTAAGATCTCGTTCATGAACGAAATCGCCTTATTATGTGAGCGATTGGGTGCCGATGTTGATTACGTTAGAAGAGGCATAGGTTCAGATGACCGTATTGGTAAAAGGTTTTTATTCCCAGGTATAGGTTATGGAGGATCATGTTTCCCTAAAGATGTGCAGGCTTTAATTAAGTCATCAGAAGCGGTAAATTATAAATTTGAGATTTTAAAAGCAGTTGAGGAAGTTAATTCCAATCAGAAACTATACTTAGTTGAGAAAATTAAAATTCATTTCAACAATAACTTAGAAGGAAAACATTTTGCACTATGGGGATTGGCGTTTAAGCCCAATACTGATGATATAAGGGAGGCTCCAGCGTTAAGTATTATAGCTGCCTTGACTAAATTAGGAGCTACTGTAAGAGCATATGATCCCGAAGCTATGCCTAATGCGAAAGCATTGATAGGCGACCAGATACAGTATGCAAATAATCAATACCATGCTTTAGAGAATTCGGATGCATTAATTATAGCGACTGAGTGGAGTGAATTTAGGACCCCAGACTTTGAACGAATGGGAAAACTAATGACAAATGGAAAAAATATTTTTGATGGTCGTAATTTATTTGATGTAAACCAAGTAGAGGAGTACGGCTTTTTGTATAAAAGTATCGGCCGTTAATAAAATTAAATAAATGAAGAAAGCAATTATTACAGGCATAACTGGTCAAGATGGGGCATATCTGGCTGAATTTTTATTAAAAAAAGATTATGAAGTACATGGTATTAAAAGGAGATCATCCTTATTTAATACTCAAAGAATTGACCATCTCTATGAGGATCCTCACACGCCACATAGGCATTTGCATTTACATTATGGCGACCTGACAGATAGTACTAATTTAATACGGATTATTCAAGAAGTTCAACCAGATGAAATTTACAATTTAGCTGCTATGAGCCATGTTCATGTAAGTTTTGAGGAGCCTGAATATACTGCTAATGCTGATGGAATAGGTACTCTAAGGATTTTGGAAGCTGTTCGCTTACTTGGCTTATCTAATAAAACAAAAATATATCAAGCATCTACTTCAGAATTATATGGTTTAGTTCAAGCAGTTCCTCAATCCGAAACCACTCCTTTCTATCCTAGGTCCCCTTATGCTGTAGCGAAATTATATGCCTACTGGATTACAGTAAATTATAGAGAAGCATATAATATGTTTGCGTGTAATGGGATATTATTTAATCATGAATCACCTCAGAGAGGAGAAACATTTGTAACAAGAAAAATTACTAGAGCAACTGCAAAAATTGCTTTAGGTTTAGAGAGTTGTCTGTATTTAGGAAATTTAGATGCTAAAAGAGATTGGGGGCATGCAAAAGATTATATTGAAGGGATGTACTTAATTTTACAACAAGATAAACCAGAAGATTTTGTTTTAGCAACAGGAATTACTACAACTATTCGCGATTTTGTTAAAATGAGTTTTGCTGAATTGGGCATAGAATTAGGATTTAGAGGAAAAGATCAAGCAGAAGAGGGTTTTATAGTTAGCAACTCAGGTAATTATAATTTGGAAGAGGGTAAAGTAGTTGTTAAGGTGGATCCTAAATACTTTAGACCTACCGAGGTGGATTTATTAATTGGAGATCCAACGAAGGCAATGACAAAATTGGGGTGGTTACCAAAGTATAATTTAGATACACTCGTAAAGGAAATGATGGAAAGTGATATTTTATTGTTCAAAAAGGAGTTGCAGATTAAAAGAAACATTTAATTAAAAGGTTAAAAATGTTTTAATTATAGATTTAAATCCAATTAATAAGTTTTTCTATAATTATATTGGATAAAATATAGTATTAATGGAAATTATAAGTCATCGTGGATATTGGAAAAATGTTAGTGAGAAAAATATGCCGATAGCATTTACAAGAAGTTTTGAACTAGGTTTTGGTACAGAAACAGATTTGAGAGATTTTGATGGAGATATTGTAATATCCCATGATATTCCGGATAAAGATTCTATATCATTAAGGACTTTTTTTGAGAGTTATAAACAAACAGACAATTCTACAACTTTAGCATTAAATGTAAAATCAGATGGGTTACAAAAAAAATTAAAATTGTATTTAAACTATTTTGAGATAAAGAATTATTTTGTCTTCGACATGTCAATCCCTGATACTATTGCATATAAAGAGCATGATATAAATTTTTTCAGTAGACAAAGCGAATTTGAATCTTTGCCAGTGTTTTATGAGAATTGTAAGGGAGTTTGGTTGGACGCCTTTGATGGAATTTGGTATGATAAAGAATTGATTTTGGAGCATCTGAAAAACGATAAAAAAGTGGCAATTGTTTCACCGGAATTACACAAAAGAGATATGTATGAATTTTGGGAAATGTTAAGAAATACTCAAATAAATTTATTGAGTGGAGTAATTTTATGTACTGATTTTCCTGAAGAGGCTAAAAATTATTTTAATTAATATGAAGATTAAGGCGATTATTTTTGATATGGATGGTGTTTTGATTGATGCTAAGGATTGGCATTATGAATCTTTGAACAAGGCTTTAGCTATTTTCGGACATGAAATTAGTAGATATGATCACTTGGTAACATTTGACGGGTTACCTACTAAGAAAAAGCTTGAAATGCTAAGTATTGAAGGCGATTTCCCTACTGGCTTGCATTCGTTCGTAAACGAACTTAAGCAACAATACACAATGGATATAGTTTATTCAAAATGTAAACCAGTTTTTCAACATCAATTTGCTTTATCTAAGTTGAAAAATATAGGATACAATTTAGCTGTTTGTTCTAATTCAATACGAAATTCAATAGAAACAATGATGGATAAATCAGGTTTAGCACCTTTTCTTGAATTTATTATATCTAATCAAGATGTAAATCAAGGAAAGCCAGATCCAGAGATGTACAATAAGGCGATAAATAAGTTAGGTTTAGTTCCAGATGAATGTCTTATTGTTGAAGATAATGAAAATGGAGTTAAAGCCGCCTTAGCCTCAGGAGCTCATTTACTAAAAGTTGAAAATCCCGATGATGTAAACTATTTCAACATTATTAATCGAATCAAAGAAATTGAAAATGCTTAAAATTATAATGCCTTTAGCAGGGAAATCTGATCTTTTTGTTAATTCGGGCTACCATTATCCTAAACCATTAATCGAAATTAATGGTAAAACAATGATTGAATGGGTCGTTTCCAATCCCTCAAAAATTGAAAGGTTACATCAATTTATATTCATTGTTAAAGAAGAGGACGTGATAAAGTATCATTTAGATAATACTCTTAGGTTAATTTGTCCCGGCTGTGAAATTATAAAGATAAAAAATCAAACTAAAGGGGGGTTATGTAGTGTTTTAATGGCAATTGACAAAGTAATGCCCGATGATAGCTTGCTCATTTTAAATAGTGATCAGATTGTAGATATTGATTTTAACGAAGTCGACCAATTCTGGCTTAAAGAAAAAGTCGATGCCGGATTAGTTACTTTTAATTCAGTGCATCCTAGATGGTCTTATGCTAGAATTGAAGAGGGTCTTGTGGTTCAAACTGCTGAAAAAAATCCAATTAGCAACCAATCTATAGCTGGATATTATTACTTTCAAAACTCAGAGTTGTTTTTTAAGGCAGCTTTTCAAACAATTAAAAATGATGTACAACTTGAAGGGATGTACTATATATCCCCAGTTATTAATCAATATGTCTTAAATAATCTAAAAGTAAAATCTTTTAAGATTGACAATAAAAAATTCAATTCATTCTACTCTCCACAGATGATGGCAGAATATGAGCGAAATATTAGATAATTTAAGATGTTAGAAAAATTCGAACTTAAAGATATGATTAAAGGGTGGTTCATAGGAGACTTTGATCCAACTTTGTATAAAACCAATGATGTAGAGGTCGCAATAAAGCATTATAAAGCAGGAGATTTTGAAGAAAGGCATTATCACAAAATAGCAACTGAATTCACAATTGTTTTAAATGGCCAAATTGAAATGGATGGCAATAAGTATAATAATAATGATATTGTAAAAATAGTCCCAGGAGTTTCAACTGATTTTAAAGCTATAACTGATGTTACAACTGTAGTAATTAAAATACCTGGTGCTTTGAATGATAAATATTTTATTTGATTTTAAAGAGTTAAAAATTTGAATTTTTTAAATAAAAAAAGTTATGATTAACATTGTTATTCCTATGGCTGGGGAAGGTATAAGATTTGTAAATGCCGGATATAAAAAGCCTAAACCGTTTATTGATGTAGCTGGTAAAGCAATGATTGAAAGGGTAATAGAAAATTTACAATGTTTGGATGCCCGCTTCATTTTAATTGGAAGGAAAGAACACCTAAAAAGAGAGTATGAGTTTGTTAATTATTTAAAAAAGAGATTTGATGCAATTTTTTTGGAAATTGATAATAAAACTGAGGGTACGGCATGCACAGTATTATATGCAAGAAAGTATATAAATAATAATGAACCTTTACTAATCGCAAATTCTGATCAAATTGTTGATATTAAAATACAGAGTTTTATTGATGATTTTAAGTTGAGAGAACTTGATGGATCAATACTCACATTTTCTGACCTTGAACAAAATCCCAAATGGTCTTTTGCCAAAATTGATAATAAGGGATTAGTAATTGAAGTTCAAGAAAAAAAAGTAATTTCTGAGTTTGCTACAGTTGGAATATATTTGTTTAAAAGTGGGAAAGACTTTGTTAATTATTCGCTAGATATGATAGTTAGGAATATAAGGGTAAATAATGAGTTTTATACTTGTCCAGTCTATAATCATGCTATTGAAGATTTTAAAAAAATAGGAATATATAATATTCTGCAATCAGAAATGAATGGAATTGGAACTCCTGAAGATCTAAATCTATATTTGAAGAAATTAAATAATGTCTAGGAAAAGAAAAGCTTTATTTGGCTTTTCAGCTGACTTAGCTGGTCAGGCAATGAGTACAATACTTTCGTTATTTGCTGTGCCGATTATTATTTCTAGTATTCCAAAATTAGAATATGGTTTTTGGTTGACTATTGGATCTATAATGTCTTGGATTGCGATTTCTGATTTAGGTATTGGCATGGCATTAAGCAGAAATTTAATTTCAATTATTCATAATGAAAATGATAATTATAAATTCAAAAAAGTAGATAAGTTCGTAAGCACATCTTTAATTATATTTTTGTTGTGTGGAAGTTTATTTTTTTTAGTCGCTTTTTTGGTTTTTCCGTATACAATTATTTGGTTTAAAGTGCCTAACACGGGGTATTATAATTATAAAATAACTTATTTTATTTGCACTTTGGCTGGATCAATATCTTTGCCCCTTTCTATTTATTCTGGTATTCTTGAGGCAGTACAAAGATTGGCTTTGAACAGAAACATAAATACGATTTCAAATATTATCAATTTATTATTAGGGATGATATTAATTTATTATTTTAATAGTGCTGTTTTTTTATCATTAGCGTTATTGATTTCAGTAACTTTTAAGTCATTCGTATCATACATATATTCCAAGAAGTACTTGGATTATAAATTTTCAATGTCATTTTTTTCAATAAGTTATGCAAAATCTTTATTGAGTTTCGGAGGCTATTTTCAAATCGGCAAAATTGCAAATACTGTTGCAACCAATACAGATTCAGTATTTATTTCAAAATATTTATCGGCTGATAACCTACCGGCATATAATTTTAGTTCAAAGCTTTATCAAATTTTCGGAATAGTTTTATCGAGTAAAATTCCTCAAGCATTGTTTTCTGGATTATCCGAGGTTGTTGAATCAAGTGCTTCAGATAAAATTTATAGTGTTTTTAAAGTAATATTTAAATTACTCTTAAGAATTGCATTATTCAGTGCTGCATTTACTTATTTCTTTAATATTGTTTTTATTAAATTGTGGGTGGGAGATATTTATTATGCAGGGGAGATGGTTAATTATGTTTTGGTATATTTAATTTTATATGAAACATTAGTTAGAGGGACATCTGCTATAATTTATGCTTTTGGGGAGCTTAGAAATTGGGCGTTTGTATCATTTTTTGAAGCGATTTTGAATGTGGTATTAAGTTTATTCTTAATTCAAAAATATGACATTTTTGGTCTATTATTAGCTACAGCTATTAGTAGAACATTGACCTCAGGCCTATATTTATTATACTTTCTTATAGAAAAAAACATTTTAGATTTTACTTATTTAATAACTTCGCTAACTATTGTTTTAAAAAGTGTTCCTACAATTATCTTTATGTTTCTATGTAGTATTTTTGTAGATATAAATAATTGGTTTGATTTATTTATTTTCAGCTTTTGTTTTTGTCTAGTAAATCTTATTTCATTTGATTTATTAACGTTAGTTAAATACAGAAATGAAAATTTTAACATAATTTTTAGTAAAATTTTAGGCACCTAACTATGTTAATAATTGATATTAAAAATAAGCTTTACAATATATTTTATATTTTGAAAGCTATTAAATATTATATTAAACGTAATTTTTTATTTTGTAATAAAAGTTTAATAATACAAAGAGGTGCATGCTTGACAAATGACTCATTAAAAATTTCATATCCAAATGCGAATGTTTTGAATTTTCAGAAATCAAGAGTCGACCTTCTGAATGCACAGTATGAATATAAATGTAATCCTAATCTTTTTGATGTAAGTTTAGTCAGCCCTTCATTGTATAATTTGTATATTGATCAATTCTCTGGATTTTGGGCTAAACTTCATAATAAAGAAGTACTGATTATTGATTCATACTCTGAATTAACGGACCAACTCTTTATTAATTTGAAAGATAACAGGATTAGGTTTTGTGCAAATTTTTCAGATGTTAAGTCTGATTTTTCTGATTATTATTTTTGTAATGGGCTTTTAGATAATGCCGAAATATATTTAAATTATGATCTTTTTTTCAGTAGGATTAGAGAAGTTAATCCGGGTTTGAAAATTATATATGTTTTCTTTCCTATGGGTTATGAGAAAAGAGTTAAATATATAAATCAAAATTTTTTCATTGAGGATGCTATAAATAAGCTTGTTAGTAAGTATCATTTAACTATTATAAAAGTGCCAGATGAATTGTTAGAAGTCGAAAGAGAAGATGATTTTCCATATCATTATAATGAATCTGTTTATAAGTACATCGCAAATAAATTAAATTACACATATGATCTTTAGAAGAATTTATCATTTTTTTAATTTTTTTGGAATCAATCTAAAAAAATTTATATTTACACTTATTAGATTACCTCGCTATTTATTTACTTATTTTCAATTTGTCAATTCAAAGAAAAATAGTGAATTTAAAATATCAAAATTGTTTCCGTGTATAGATGACGTTTTTGAAAAAAGTGGAATAGCAAGAGGTCATTACTTTTATCAGGATTTATTTGTTGCTAAGATGATTCATCATAATGCTCCAATAATCCACTTTGATATTGGATCTAGAATTGATGGTTTTGTAGCTCATGTTGCCAGTTTCCGTAAAATTAATATTTTTGATATTCGATCATTAGATAATTTTGACGTGAATGTTACATTTCATCAATTAGATTTAATGAGTGAAATTCCTTCTGAATATTTTGAAATTACTGATTCTATTTCATGTTTGCATACTTTGGAGCATTTTGGATTAGGTAGATATGGAGATAAAATTGATGCATTTGGTTATCTAAAAGGATTTAAGAATATAACCTCTTTGATTAAGCAAAATGGGTTATTTTATTTCTCTGTCCCGATTGGCCCTCAAAGAATTGAATTCAATGCACATAGGGTTTTCTCTTTAAATTATTTGTTAGCAATGTTTAAAAATGACTTTGATGTTATAAATTTTTCGTTTGTTGATGATATTGGGGATTTTTATGAAAATGTTATTTTATCTGAGGAAAGAATAGAGAATAATTGTGATTGCATTTATGGTTGTGGGATTTTTATATTAAAGAAAAGGTAAACTAGTGGAATTTAATCTTTTATATATTGGGCCTTTAAATAAAAATGGTACATGCTATCAGAGGAGTATTGCATTTGAAAAAATTTTTTCTAACGTAGAAAAAATAGATACATATCTTTACAAGAGTTCCTTTTTTTATTATTTCAATGTTTTATTAAACAAATTTAATGTTTGGTTAGACTTTGTTGGGGTAAATAATTCTATACTAAGTGTTAATAAAAAATATGACCTTATTTGGATTGATAAGGGATTGATAATTAAGGATAGTTCTTTAAAATATTTGAAGGAAAGGTTTGCTTCTAAATTAATTCATTACTCTCCTGACGATATGTTAAATCCTGGGAATCAATCTTTTTACTATTTGGAGGCTTTATCTACTTATGACGTTCATATTACTACTAAATCATATAATGTAGACGAGTTGAAGAACTTGGGGGCTAAAAAAGTCATTTTTATAAATAACTCTTTTGATGATTTATATCATGTAAGAGTGCCTAATATTTGTCAAAAATTTGATATTGGGTTTATTGGGTCATTTGAAAAAGAGCGTGCTGCAATTTTGCTCAACCTTGCCAAGAAAGGATTTTCGATGGTTATTAGAGGTAATTGGCCTATCAGGTGGGTTAAGATTTTAAAAGATTATAATGTTGATATATTATCTAATGAATTGTATTTTCCAGACTATAGTTTGTTTATTGCCAGTTGTAAGATTAATCTTTGCTTTTTGAGAAAAGCGAATAGGGATTTACAAACAACAAGATCTATTGAAATACCAGCTATGGGGGGGTTTATGTTAGCCGAGGATACCTCAGAACATAGAAGTCTTTTTGTTAGTGATGACCAAGCTGTCTTTTTTTCTAATGAAGAGGAACTCGAAGAAAAAATTAGCTTCTATTTGCGTAATGATGATTTAAGAAAAACAATTGCGGAGAATGGATATATGAGAACAATTGACTCGGGGTATTCTAATTATAGGTCCTTTTCTATTCTATTTGATAAAATTTTAAAGTAATGTCTGAAGTTAAGTTTTCTATTATTATACCTACTTATAATATGTCTAGATTTTTAGTCGAGGCTATTGAAAGTTGCAATAATCAAACGTACAAAAATTTTGAAATTATTGTTTTAGATAATAATTCAAGTGATAATACTGAATTAATTATTGCTCCATATATATCAAATAGATTAACTTATCATAAAAATAGTACTAATATAGGGGCGATTAACAACTTTAATCTTGGGCTTGAAAAATGTACCGGTGATTATATTAAGTTTTTAGAGGCAGATGATTTCCTTGCTGAAAATTGTTTAGAAGTATTAGCAGATAAATTAAAAGAGTATAATTACCCTGAATTAATTTCATCAGGTCGTTATTATATCAATGAAAACTCAATTGTTTTTTCAAATTATTCAGCTAATAATGAAGTATATTTTTCTGAAAATTACTCAGGTTATCGTAGTTTAATATTTGGAAATGAATTTGGAACACCTTCTGATATAGCTATTAAAGCTTCAATAGTTGACAATAATTTTAAATTTGATTCGCTCTATATTGATTATTTAAATGATTGGGATTTGTGGATTAGGGTGGCTAAAAGTTTTAACAGTTTAATTTTAAAGGATAAATTATGCTATGTAAGACGTCATGAAGGCCAAATGGGAAATACAGGGATACAATCAAATAAAGATGTTCGAGTTAACTATTTAATGATTAATAAATTATATGATAAATGGTCGCTTTTATTTTTTTTAATTTCTGCAAAAAATATTCTATATTTTTTTTATAGGTCTTTGAATATAGCCTTTAAAAATAATGGTTCTTTGGTGAATTTTCGAAATTTTATTGCTATCACATTTAATTATTTTGGTGCATTAAATTTGGGTATTATTTTTATATTTTCACCCTTATTATTTATTTCTTATTTTCTAATTGAACTTAAACTTAAGTACATTGATTAAACGTTTTGCTCATAAATATAGGATAATAAGCATTTACTATTATTTTCTTAAATGTTGGTATTCTCTTCAAATACTTATTAAAGAATTTGTATTCAATAAACTTATATATTCTCCAATCTATAATGTTGATAACAATAATTTAGCGGCACTAAAATTATTGAAAAATAGTTTAAATAATAGGGGAATAGCTTGGCCTCTTAAGAGTGATTTGAATCCACATATTGTATATGCCTCCATACCATCTGTTTGGGAGTTAGAAAATATTCCAGAATCGCTTAATAAAATCACATCAAACGTCTCATATTATTATACTAAAGATTTTGACATTGATTTTTCTTCTTCTAGATCAAAGGCTATAAAATTAAATGATAGTCTATTTTATGACTGGGTTGTAAAGCAAAACAATATTTGTAAAATAGATGTAATTATTACTTATTTTTCTGGGGGGGAAATTAGTTCTTCAACGATTACAAAAATTAGTAATCTTGGAATTCCAATTATAACGTTTCATTTAGATGATAGGTTACATTTCTTCGGGAGATTAGTAGGATTTAAATTTTCAGGTCCTTTTAGTGTTTGTCGAAGCTATGATTTAAACTTATCAAGTTGTATTTATTCCTTAAATCAGTATAAGTTTTTTAATTCAAATGTTTATTATTGGCCTGAAGGAGCTAATACAGATTTTTTTAAACCTAACTTCGGTTCGATAAAAAAATATGACGTTGTTTTTGTAGGTAGTAAATATGGGGCAAGAAAGCAGTTAGTTGAATTTTTATTAAAGAAAGGCATTAATGTTACCTGTTTTGGGCGTGGTTGGGATAATGGTAGTATAAGTTCGTCTGACTATATTGAAATAGTTAATCAATCCAAAATAGTTTTAGGTCTTGGTTATATTTCATTTACAAAGTATCAAACTTTAAAAGGTAGAGATTTTGAAATACCATCATGTGGCGCTCTATATTTAACAACACATAATGAGGAGTTGAGTATGCTTTTTGAAATTGATAAGGATATTGTGACATATAATAATTTTAATGATTGTTGTGATAAGATTTTATATTATTTGAGAAACGAAAGTGCTGCTGTTGAAATTCAAATTAACGCCAGAAATAAGGTTTTAACATCTCATTCTTGGGAAAAGCGTTTTAGAGAAATTTTGTTTGAATGAAATTTTTTAGAAGTAATTTAGAAATTGTTTTTAGATCTGGTTTAATTGGAGATACACTTGTTTGTTTACCTGCATTGTCTTTATTGAAGTCAAAAAGCGGATCAAAAATATTATATATTTCTTTGAAAGAAAGTAAATATCATATTGTTCCACAAGATATAATAGGAGGTTTTGATTTAATTGATTATTATCTGCCTTTGAGATACTATAATAAGGGTCTTTTTTTAATTGATATTTTCAAGGTTGTTAAGTTTGTTTTTTGTTTTAATTGTAAAAATGTTTTTCATTTAGAAACGTTCGAATTTAATTATAAGCTAAAGAAGTTTTTTTTCTATTCATTAGGTATTAAAAATTTTTATTTTGAAAAATCCTATTGTAACAACAAAATTAGTATCCGATTGGTTGACATCATAAGACAAAAATATGTATCTGATTTTAATTCTAATTTTAAATTATCCCCAAGATTAAGTTCTAGTGATAGATTCGAAAGTTATTCAAATTCAATAAAGGGTGTTAATTATTATGTTGTAGGGGCTTGTACAAATTTCAAATCCAAATTATGGGATAAAGACAATTTTATTTATATATGTCTAAATTTATACAAGAGGTTTCAATTAGTGCCCGTATTTTATGGGTCAAAGGCTGATTATGATTATTGTAATTTAATTTTAAATGAAGTAGGAGTAGGGTTAAATCTTGCTGGTTCATTTGATATTACTGAAAGTTTGATGTTTTTTAAAAAATCTAAATTTTATTTAGGTAACGATACAGGGGTAATGCATATGGGTTCTATGATGGGCGTAACCTGCTTCACAATTTTTTCTTCAATTGAAAAAGATAATAAATGGTTACCTTATGGTAATAATCATTTTAATTTTAAATCTAAAGTTATCTGTGAAGGATGCAAGCTTAAGGAGTGTATTGAGTTTAATAATTTATGCACTAAGTTGATACTTAAAGAAGATGTTTTAAACGAAATATCTAACTACATTGAAAGAACGGCATAAAATCTTTTTTCTAGCATCTGCTGCATCTATTCATACATTTAAATGGTTAGAAATCGTTTCGTTGAATAGTAGTTATTCTGTTTATTTGATTACGATTCATGACATCAAATTTAACTTTAATAAAAATATTAGAGTTATAAAGTTACCTATTAGCGGCCCATTTGGCTATATATTTAATTACTTTCACTTAAAGAAAATTCTAAAATTAGAATCCCCCTACCTAATCCATAGTTTTTACGCAAGTGGATATGGCTTTATGGGGTTGATTTGTAATTACAAAAGATTTTTAGTATCAGTCTGGGGATCAGATATTTTATTGTTCCCCCAAAAAAGCTTTATACATAAGCAGTTAATAAATTTTGTTTTTAAATTTTCTCATGCAATTTGTTCTACTTCTATTTGTATGATAAATGAAATTAAGTTATTGGGAGATTATAGTTCAAAAATTTATCATATTCCATTTGGTGTAAATACTGAAAATTTTGTAAAAAAGAGGGTTGATAATAATTCAAATTTTATTGTTATAGGCACAGTGAAGTCATTAGAATATGTTTATGGCATTGACATAATGATAATTACCTTTGCTCAATTAATTCGTTTGACAAATATCCCTTTAAAGTTATTTATTTATGGATCAGGTTCTCAGGAAGTTGAATTAAAATTATTAATAAAGAATTTATGTTTAGAAGAGTTCATTTATTTAAAGGGAGTTATTATTAATGATGATGTTCCTAAAGTTCTAAATTCATTTGATATTTTTTTTGCATTAAGTAGGAGTGAAAGTTTTGGCGTATCAGTTCTAGAAGCTTTAAGTTGTGGATTACCTGTTGTTTGTTCAAAAGCTGCTGGATTTGTAGAATTGATTACTAATCGTGAAAATGGGATTCTTGTCGATATTGATAACATTTCTGATATTGTGGAAAAAATATTAGAATTGATTTCTTCTAGGGGACTTAGGGAGGAACTTGGGAGGAACGGTATAAATTTTGTGCAAAATAATTATTCTCATCTTTTGTTCAGGGATAATATTTTAAATTTTTATAACAAACAAATAAGTAATTGAAGCAAAAGTTGTACATTTTATCATTCCTGATACTTATAATATTGCTTTTTAGAGGTGATCAGTTTTTTGTTGTCAATTTCTTAGCGTTAGTAATATGTTTGCTTATTCTTACAATTAATAGTTTTAACCTAACAAAATTTACTTCGATTGTTGTAATTGGGCATATTGTGCAATTTCCAATTGCTTCTTTTTTAGCCAATAGTCAAGAAGTATATTCAGAATCTATAATGAGTAAAGAAGAATTTGGGCAAACTTCCAGTTCAATAGGATCAATGGCATTAGCTATGGTTGCTTTTTTATTAGGAATACTTGCTTTTCGAGTTGTTAATAAAAAGCCAATTGTAGATACTCCGATTTTATTATTAGGAGGTAAATATAATTTCAACTTGATAGGCCTATCATTCATTTTTTATATTGTTTATATATTTTTTTCTATTGCTACAAATACATATTTCCATTCTTCAGCTGGGGAGTTTGATGTAAATAATTCTACTAATTTTGGATTTATTGGCTATTTATATTATTTTGGTTTGGTTTCAATAATTGCTTCTTTTTATAATTATTTACTTACCGAGACAAACAAGAATTTATTTATATTTATCTTCTTTACTGTTTTATTTGAAATTTTATTAGTTCCTAGTGGACAAAGACGATTTATTATACTTCCCATATTTATAATTGGGATACTTTTTTTTACACACAAGAAGGTATCAATGTTTAAAGTAATAATTACGGCTTTTATTTTACCTGTATTGATTTTATTATTACCCATTTTAGAATATATAAGGACTGATTTTAATGGATTAAGTTTTTCAGATTTAATTTCAAATATTCAATTTTTTTCTGATAAAATAGTTGATCCGATTTCTGGAGCTTCCCCTGCTATAGCTTTATTTATCAGGAGAATCTCTGATTATCCGTCGGTTGGTTATATTTACGACTATGTGAGTTCAGGGAGAATTAAATATTATGGTTTTTCAGATTTGGTTCAAGCCCCATTGTATATACTTCCCACTTTTTTAAGGCCTGAGATTGATTTGAGTTTTGCTTATGATGCTCAAATTATGCAAAAAATAGCATTTAGAGGAGAGATTAATGGGAGTTCTCCAATGATGCTTATTGGTGACTTTCTAATACGTGGTGGTTTGATTTCAGTTTTTTTGGGTTTTTTTATTTTAGGTATTATACTAGACTATTTATCTTATTTAATTAATCCGACAAGGGGGCAAATAAGTTTTCTAATTTGGATTTTTTTATTAGATTATTTTTCAATGTTGCATACAATGACAATTTTAAAAGTGTTCACCCTTCTTACTAGACACTTATTATTCTTTTATATTTTTTCTAAATTTCTTGTTATAATTTCTAAAATTAATTTTAAAATAAAGATAATTAAAAATGAATCAAATTAGTTTTGCCATAATAGGTTGTGGAAGAATTGCTCAAAGGCATGCCGAGCACATTTCAAAAAGGGGCATTTTGAAAGCAGTATGTGATATTAATGTTGAAAAAGCTGAAAAACTTGCATCACAATATGGTTGTGATTTTTATTCAGATATAGCCGATTTGGTTTTGAATGAGAAAAGTATTGATGTAATAGCTATCTGTAGTCCAAATGGATTACATTCTCAGCATGCAATTACTTGCCTCAATGCTGGATATAATGTTATTTGTGAAAAGCCAATGGCTTTAAGTGCTTTTGATTGTGGCGAAATGATTAAAGCAGCAGAAAAGTCAAATAAAAGATTATTTGCAATAAAGCAAAATAGATTTAATCCTCCAGTTTTAGCAATCAAAGAGGTTATTGAAAAGGGTATTTTAGGTGAAATTTACAGTGTTCAATTATCGTGTTTTTGGAATCGAAATGAAGATTACTATAAAGACTCATGGAAAGGATCTAAAGATTTAGACGGAGGAACTCTCTATACACAATTTAGTCATTTTATTGATCTTTTATATTGGATGATTGGTGATATAGACTCTGTCCAAGCATTTACTGGAAATTTCGCTCACAAAGGAATAATTGAATTCGAAGATACTGGTGTCGTTATTGCTAAATTCAAATCTGGCGCATTAGGAACAATTAATTATACCGTTAATAGTTATGATAAAAATATGGAAGGCTCTTTGACAATATTTGCGGAAAACGGGACTGTTAAAATTGGGGGGCAATATTTAAATGAATTAGAATATCAAAGTATAAAAAATTATAATATTGAGAAATTACCTCAAGGGAATAAACCTAATAATTATGGTAATTATGTTGGATCAATGAGTAATCATGATAAAGTATATGACAATTTATTAGATGTATTAAATAATAGTGGAAGTATTAATGCTAGCTTGTTCGATGGCTTGAAAACAGTTGAGATTATAGAAAAAATTTATAATTCTGTTAAAAATGATAGATAATTCAAACGTTATAGATAGTGGGATAACAAATGTCAAGTTTGGTCAAAATGTTAAAGTGATCAAGCCTGTTAATTTGTATGGGTGTGAAATTAATGAAGGAGTATTCATTGGACCTTTTGTAGAAATTCAAAAAGATGTTATTATTGGAAGTTTCACTAAGATTCAATCTCATTCATTTATTTGTGAGTTGGTAACGATTGGGGAAAGATGTTTTATTGGCCATGGAGTTATGTTTATCAATGATTTGTTTGAAGGAGGTGGCCCAGCTAAAGGAGATAAGTCAAAATGGAAAAAAACAAATATTGGCAATTATGTCTCGATTGGAAGTAATGCAACAATATTGCCGGTATCAATTTGTGATAATGTAGTGATTGGAGCGGGAGCTGTAGTTACAAAAAATATTGATACTCCAGGTACTTATATAGGAAATCCCGCAAGAAAATTAATTAAATAGACATGAAAGTAAAATTTGCAGACTTAAAGACACAGTACCTTTCATTAAAAAGTGAAATTGACAGTGCAGTGTTAGGCGTTATTGATGAATTGGCATTTGTCGGAGGCAAATACCCTAAAAAATTTGAAGAAGAATTTAAAGCCTTGTATAAGGTTACAGAGTGTGTTTCAGTTGCCAACGGAACGGATGCAATTTATATAGCTCTTAAAATGTTGGGTATTGGTATTGGTGATGAAGTAATTACTACTGCATCAAGTTGGATTTCTACTTCTGAAACTATTTCTCAAACAGGGGCCACTCCTGTATTCGTAGATATAGATGATTATTATACTATTGATTCTAATAAAATTGAAGCGGCGATTACCAAAAAGACAAAAGCGATTATACCAGTTCATTTGTATGGCCAAGCGGCAGATATGGACAAAATTATGAAAATTGCGTCTACTTATAATCTATTTGTAGTTGAGGATTGTGCACAATCGCATTTTTCGATGTTGAATGGTAAATATGTGGGTTCTTTTGGTAACGCTTCCACATTTAGTTTTTATCCTGGGAAAAATTTGGGGGCCTATGGTGATGCCGGCTGTATTTTAACTAATGATAATGACCTAAGTAATAAATGTAGGATGTTTGCGAATCATGGTGCATTAAAGAAACACGAGCATAAAATAGAAGGGATAAATAGTAGGTTGGATGGTATACAAGCCGCTATTTTAAGTGTTAAGTTACCTCATTTAAATTCGTGGAATCAAAAGCGAAATAATAATGCTATGATTTATAATTCCTTACTTAAGGATATAGATTCAGTTCAAATCCCTAAAATTAGAGAAAACTCTTTTCATACATTTCATTTGTATGTAATTAGAGTGAAAGAAAGAAATGAACTTGTTTCATATTTGAATTCAAAAGGTGTTGAAACAGCAATTCACTACCCTAATCCACTTCCATTATTACCTGCCTATGCATATTTGAATACAGATCCTGGATTAATACCGAATTCAATTAAACACCATGAAGAAATTATATCTTTACCCATGTACCCTGAATTAGATTCTGAATCTATTTCATATGTTGTAAACTGCATTAAAGAATTTTACAAATCTAAATTAAAGTAATGAAAATTTGGTTAGTTACAATCGGGGAGCCAATATTCCATCCAAACAATAAATTGAGATTACACAGAACAGGGATACTCTCTAAATTTATTTTAGAAAATAGAAAGGATATAGATGTAATTTGGTGGACTTCAACTTTTAATCATTTTACTAAAGAGCAAATGTTTGAAAAAACAACTGATTACAGAGTTGGGGCCAACTTAAAAATGATAGCAATTAATGGAGGAGGGTATAAAAAAAATGTTTCAATAGATAGAGTAAATGATCATGCCAAAATTAATGAGATCTTCAAAAAATATATTCTAATCGAAGATAAGCCAGATATTATAGTTGCGTCGTTTCCAACAATTGGGTTATGCGAATCTGCATTAATTTTTGCCAAAAAAAATAATATTCCAATTTTGATTGACTATCGGGATTTATGGCCTGAAGTCTATATAGATTTAATCCCAAAGCAGTTAAAATTTATTGGAAAATTTTTATTTTATCCTCTAATTAGAAAAGTAGATAATATATTTAAGAATGCAACAGGCATAATAGGTGTGACAGATAGTTTTTTGACAATAGGTTTAAATAAGGCAAAAAGGAAAAAAAATCAATTTGATTCTGTTTTTCCATTAGGGTATTTAAAAAATCAGTTCGATGAAAAGGAATTAGGAAATGCAAATGTATATTGGGATAAAATACTTTCTAAACACCCTAAATTAAGGGTTTGTTTTTTCGGTGCTATTGGATATCAAAGTGATTGGGATACAATTTTATCTTGTATAGCAATGGCGCACAATCTTACCCTACCAGTTGAATTTGTGATTTGTGGTTCTGGAGATAAGCTAAATGATTTAATTAATAGAACCCAAGAATTTCATAATGTTATTTTCCCAGGATTTGTATCAGCATCACAAATTGGCTCGCTAATGCAAAAATCTGATTTTGGGTTGTGTGCATTTTTGGCTAAAGAAAATTACTTAAATGCAATTCCAGGAAAATCTATTGAATATATGTCTGGGGGGCTACCTATATTAAATTCCTTAAAAGACAGCGAATTAGGTTGTTTAATTTCTAAGCACAAAATTGGATTTAATTACGATAACGCGGAGTCCCTTTTGTCTATATTAAGATCAGCAATTGAGAATAAATTTGATGTATTAAAACTCAAAGAAAATAGTAGTAACATATATAAAAATTACTTTGACTCTAACGCTGTATATAAAAGCTATTTGGGTCATATTGAAAATTGCATTTCTTTTTATAGTCAGGAAAAACTAAAAGATAATTAATGGAATTAGAAGATAAGTTGATTGAACAGAATAGGTATAATTCTTCTTCAAAAGAAAAGCTTAATTCATCTTTTGGGACTACTTCAAATTTGGGCAGTCTAGCTTATCCTGCCTATTTACAAGCTCCATATGTTCATTACGAAAGTTTGATTGCAGAGTTTGTAGGTCAGAAAAAAAAGATTAAACAACTTGATTTGTGTTGTGGGGATGGAGTGCACTCTTTTACTGCAGCTTTTTACGGTGCAAATGTGATTGCATTAGATTATGCTGAAAATAGTATACTAATTGCGGAAAAACGTGCTAATGAATTAAGTCTTGATGTTGAATTTAGAACATGTGATGTTGAAGATTTACCATTTGAAGATAATTCTTTTGATCTTGTAACTTGCATTGGGAGTCTTTCCTATTTGAATCATGAGGTATTTTTATCCAAAGTTAAAAGAGTTTTAATACCTGGTGGTGTTTTCATTTGTGTAGATTCATTTAATCATAATATTTTTACAGGCTTAATAGATTTTATCATTATTTAAAAAAGAGGAGATCATTGAGTACTTTGAAAAGAATGCCCAATATTAAATTATTAAAAAGAGTAGACGAATTATTCAAAGACATTAAAGTGAGCTATTTCAGGACATTTGTTTTTATTTGTCCAGTTTTGAAAATATTTTTTGATGATAATAAAGTTGAAAGGATAGTGTCTAAAATGGATTATTTGTTTCCAAAGCTCAAAAAATTCGCGTTTAAAGTTGTTATAAGGGTTGAAAAATAATTAATAAAAAGATATAATAAATTTAATAAAATTAAGATTATGAAAAATGTTCCGTTTTTTAATTACCCTCATTTATTTAAATCCCATGAAGAAGATTTTATAAGAATTTTTAAGGATGTAGGCTACAGGGGTGCTTATATACTTCAAAAAGATTTACAAGATTTTGAAGAAAATCTAGCAAAGTTTGCAGGAACAAAGTATGCGGTTGGTTTAGCAAATGGTACAGATGCAATATGGATTGCATTGATGGCTGCAGGCATTGGAAAAGGAGACGAGGTGATTTTTGCTTCTCATACGTACATTGCAACAGCAGCTTCAATTCATTTTGTAGGGGCAATTCCAGTTCCTGCTGATTGTAAAGAAGATCATATGATTGATCCTGATTCAGTAAGAAAATTAATCACTTCGAAGACTAAAGCAATTTTACCTACACAAGTCAATGGTAGATGTTGTGACATGGACGAATTAATGAAAATCGCACGTGAATATAACCTGATTGTGCTAGAAGATGCAGCACAAGGATTAGGGGCCAAATTTAAAGGCAATGGTGTTGGAACGTTTGATAAAGGTGGAACAATTAGTTTTTACCCTGCTAAGAATTTAGGTAGCTTTGGAGATGCAGGAGGTTTTGTGACTAACGATAAAGATATGTATGAAAAAGTCATGTTATATAGGGACCACGGAAGAAATGATGATGGTGTTTTTGTAATGTGGGGATTTAATTCAAGGTTAGATAATTTGCAAGCGGCAATACTTGATTTTAAGCTTACATTTTATTCAAAGGAGATTGAAAGAAGAAGGGAAATAGCACAAATGTATCAAGATAGATTAGGGCATTTACCACAACTCCAACTTCCGCCGGCTCCAAATTCAAGTTCGGATTATTATGATGTTTATCAAAACTATGAAATAGAAGCCCTAAAAAGGGATGAACTTAAGCAACATCTTAAAGATAATGGTATTGGTACTTTAATTCAATGGAGCGGACAGCCAGTACATTCAATAACGAGTTTAGGGTTCACTGGTGTTGGACTTCCATACACTGAAGAAATGTTTACTAAATGTTTGATGATCCCAATGAATACAGCATTGACAAATGATGACATAGAATATGTTTGTGAACAAATTGTAAAATTTTATAATTAATGAAACAAGAAGTAAATGAATTAATTGATCCATTAAAGTTTAGGGACAGGATTGACATTAAGGGTATCGAAAAGTCCATGCTTGTTGATATGCTCAGAAAAATGGTGCTAATTAGAAAAGCAGAAGAAAAACTTTCAGAGCATGTTGAATCTGGTAAAATAAAATGTCCCTGTCATTTAGGCATAGGTCAAGAAGCTATAGGGGTGGCAGTTTCATTAGTAATGAGAAAGTCTGACCGTGCTTTTGGAGCTCATAGATCTCATTCTCATTTTTTAGCGTTAAATGAAAATACATATTCTTTGTTTGCAGAAGTACTTGGCAAATATGATGGTTGTTCTCATGGTATGGGTGGATCTATGCACATTGTCGATAATGATAATGGATTTAAAGGGTCAGTTCCAATTGTTGGAGCAACAATTCCAATTGCAACGGGGGCTGCATTAGCTGCCAAAATGGATAAGGCTGGGGATATATCAATTAGCTATTTTGGAGATGGTGCTTGTGAAGAGGGTGTGTTGCACGAGTCTTTAAACATGGCATCAATAATGAATCTTCCAGTTCTATATGTTTGTGAAAACAATCTTTTTGCAAGCCATTTACACATTGATTTAAGACAGCCGTCTAACTCCACTTCTAGATTTGCGAGAGCTCATCATATTAATTACAGCACCGTGGATGGAAATGATGTTGTAGGTATGTATAAGTTGTTAAAATCTGAAATTGAATCAATGAGGAGTTCAAATACTCCATATTATCTTGAGGCTTATACATACAGATGGAAAGGCCATGTAGGGCATAGAGATGATATAGATGTAGGTGTTAAACGCGGCGCTCAATTAGACGCTTGGAAAAAAAGGGATCCTATAAAAAGATTAGCAGATTCTCTTATTCACGAAGGTATTTTAACTGAAAGTGAATGTCAGAATCTGAATAATGAAATTCAAAATAAAATTAATTCCGATTGGGAAAAGGCTGAACTTGCATCATTCCCCCAAAATGAATTTTTAATAACACAAGTTTATTCTTAGACGATGAAAACAACAACATATGCAGCGGGCATATTAGAGGCGTACGAGTACTTATTAACAAATCATCAAGACTTTTTTATAATTGGTCAAGGTTTGTGGAGTCCTTGGTATGTAGGTGCTACAATGACTGATCTAGATAAGAAATTTGGTAAAGATAGAGTTATTGATTGTCCTGTTTCAGAATTGGCAACAACCGGAGCAACTGTGGGAGCATCAATTTGTGGCTACAGACCAATGATTGTACATCCAAGAGTTGACTTTATGTTACTTGCGGTAGATCAAATTGTTACACAAGCGGCAAAATGGCGTCACATGTTTGGAGGGAATTCTACTGCACCTGCAACATTCAGAGCCATTATCAATAGAGGCGGAGAACAAGGTGCTCAACATTCACAATCTTTACATAGTTGGTTCGCTCATATACCAGGGCTAAAAGTAGTAATGCCATATACTGCTAAAGACGCAAGAAATCTAATGATATCAAGTGTGTTATCAAATGATCCAGTTGTATTCTTAGATGATCGTTGGCTATATGAAAAAGAAGAAGAATACACAGAAATTGAAATTATTGATCTGAACGATGTATTACCTCAAAAACTTAGAGAAGGAGATAATATAACTGTTGTTGGGGTCAGCTATACCTCACTGCTATGTGAAAAAGCTTGTGAATATCTCGAAAACACACAAGGGATAAAATCTGATTTTTTTGATTTAAGAGTTTTGAATCCTCTCAAGTTGGAAGAAATTATTAAATCAGTAAATAAAACGGGCAGACTTTTGGTTGTTGATGGAGATTGGAGTTCTTGTGGAATAGCCTCTGAAATAATTGCTTCAATTATGGAGAAAGTAAATTTGGATTCCTTGAAAAGCTCGCCAAAGAGAATCACTTTACCCGATGCTCCTGCTCCAACAAGTAAGGCATTAGAGCAATTATATTATATCAAAGAAGAACAAATTGTTGAAACAATTATTGAATTAGTTAAATAAAAATGAAAAGAATATTTGATTTTACATGCGCATTCTTAGGACTAGTATTGGCGTCGCCAATATTAATACCTGTTATGTTTTTAGTTTGGATTCAAGATTGGCATTCTCCATTTTATATTGCTCCTAGGGTAGGTAAGAAAGAAAGACTTTTTAAGATGTTCAAGCTTAGATCCATGATAGTTAATGCAGATAAATCAGGTGTAGATTCTACTTCTTCTAATGACAAACGTATTACAGGAGTAGGAAGATTTATAAGAAAATATAAACTTGATGAATTGACGCAACTTTGGAATGTTTTGTTAGGTGATATGAGTTTAGTGGGTCCAAGGCCTAATGTCAAAAGAGAAACAGATCTTTACACTCTAGAAGAAAAAAAATTATTATCTGTCAAGCCTGGAATAACTGATTTCTCTTCTATCGTTTTCTCAGATGAAGGTGATATATTAAAGGATCAAATTGATCCTGATATCGCATACAATCAATTAATACGCCCTGGTAAAAGTATGTTAGGGATATTTTATATCGAAAATAGAAGTTTTCTTTTAGATGTAAAATTGATTTTTTTAACGATCGTCGCAATTGTGTCTAAAGAAAAAGCATTAGTAAATCTTGTTGAAATATTAAGAAATTGTAAGGCTAATTCATTGATTTTACAAATTGCTTCTAGAAAGGAAAATTTAGTACCAATGCCTCCTCCCGGCGCAAATAATATTGTTACGAATAGGGAAGGTCGTGTCGAATAAAGGAAATTACATTTTCATAAATCAGTTATAAAATGCCTTGACACATTTATTAGAAAATCCCGCATCCTACTTTATTGCGAGTAAGTAGGGGCATTTCGGAAATTGAGTTTGGACGAATTACCAAACCTCATCAATATCATCAAAGTAGAAATGGCATTCGTGGGGCCCAGACCGGCCTTGTATAACCAAGACGATTTAATGGCCTTACGAGTCGCAGCAGGGGTAGACAAACTGAAGCTAGGGATCACGCTAGGCACAGATTAACGGGCGGACGAGATCTCTATTGGGGCTAAGGTGGCGTTGAAGAAAGAGTATTTGGAACGCATCAGATGGGTTTGATTTAATGATTATGTTTAAGACTTTTACTTCAGTGCTTTTTAGTAAGGGAATGGCTCATTGATCTGGAATTAGTTTTTCAAGAGAAGCTCGCTGATTGGCGGGCTTTTTTGTTTTAAATGCACTTACAGATTACCATTAAATAAAAATCGGTTGATCTTAGGGGCTAAATCATCTCTTCTCCTAAATTTTAGTTAAATTTGCTTAACTATACACGTATCATAATAATTTAGTATGAAATTATTCAGTCGAATTCTTTTGACCCTTTCTTTCCTAGTCCTGGTTCACGCTGCCTATTCACAGGTAAAACGTAAAGTCGAAGACCTGAGTGACGAAGAGATCTCTACTTTCTTCGAGCGTGCCCAATCTAGCGGTATGACCGAAGCACAACTAGAAAAAGCAGCCAAAGCGCAAGGATATACCTCAGCAGATATAGCAAAAATGCGTAGCCGTTTGACGCAGATAGGAGATACGAAAACAAAGGAGAAAACGTCCACATCGAAATCAAAAACTTCTTCAAAAAGAACGGTTTCGGGTAAATTGAGCACGAAAAAAGGGACTAAAAATGCCGATGCAGAAGACATAGAAGATGTTTCGATGGAGGAAGAGGAAATGATTGATTCTACCCTGTTGCCTAAGAAAAAGATCTACGGTGCTAACCTTTTCAATAACAAAAAATTAAACTTCGAACCCGATTTACGTATCGCGACTCCTTTGAACTATACGCTGGGACCAGATGATGAGTTGAATATCGACATCTTTGGCGAAGTAATGGATAACTACACCGTTACGGTGAGTCCAGAAGGGACAGTTAAGATTCTAAACTTGAGTCCTATTTATGTAAATGGATTAAACGTCGAGGCTGCATCTGCTCGTATCGTGAGTCGCTTGAGACAATTATACCAAGGATTGAATCGCCCTGGTAGCGGATCGTCGGCTATTATCACCTTAGGAAATGTACGCAGTATCAAAGTGACTCTAGTAGGGGAAGTGGAGAACCCGGGTTCATATACCATCTCTTCTTTGGCAACCGTATTCAACGCTTTATACCTAGCAGGAGGACCTAATGAAAATGGTTCATACAGAAGCATTCGTGTAATTAGAAACAACAAAGTTGTTCGCACGCTAGACTTATACGATTTCTTATTAAAAGCAGATCAAAAAGACAACATCCAATTAAAGGACCAAGATATCATCCGCGTAGGGGATTTTGACTCTCACGTCGAATTAGCCGGCGAAGTAAGACGCCCTATGGTTTTCGAGGCCGTAAAAGGAGAGACATTAAAAGACATCCTTCGCTATGCGGGAGGATTCACAGATAAAGCCTATACGTACTCTCTAAACGTACGCAGAAATACTTCGCGTGAGTTGAAATTATTAAACATTACACAAGATGAAGTGGTGACTTTCCAGCCTCAAAATGGAGATTCGATTTCGGTAGGAAAAATCATCGAACGCTACGAAAACCGCGTAACAGTGAGTGGCGCCGTATTTAGACCAGGTGTTTTCGCCATCGAAAACGGCTTAACAACGGTAAAAGAGTTAATTAAACGCGCTGAAGGTCCTCGCGAAAACGCCTTCTTAAATCGCGCAACCATTTCTCGTAGAAAAGAAAACTACGATCCGGAAATGATCTCCTTTGACTTAGGAAAAGTATTAAGAGGCGAGTTAGCTGATATCGCGCTGCACCGGGAGGATTCATTAAAGGTCTACTCACTCGATTCTTTACGTGAATACCAGAGGGTCAGCATTTTTGGTGAAGTGAATAAACCAGGTATTTTCGAATTCCGTACCGGAATGAAGGTGGCAGATATCATTCTGATGGCGAAAGGCTTTAAAGAAGCAGCTAGTTACTCTAAAATTGAATTATCTCGTCGTGTGATTACGCACGGAAATGACGATGCAACGAAGGAGAAAATCCAAGTGAAGACGTTCGATATCGATGGTAGCTTAAATATCAGCAACGAAGGAAGTCAATATGAACTGAAACCATTTGACATAATCTCCATACGTCGATCTCCTAATTATGAAGTGCAAAGAGGGGTTACCATCGAAGGTATGGTCAATTTCCCAGGTCGTTATGCGATTCCTAAGGATGATCAAAAAATAGCAGATTTGATTTTTGAGGCGGGAGGTCTAAAACCGGAAGGTTATTTAGATGGGGCCATTCTGTACCGCGATTCTACCGTAGTGGGGGTAAAACTTTCTGAAATTTTGAAGAACCCAGCTTCTAAAAACAACCTATTACTCATGGAAAATGACCGTTTAGTCATTCCTCGTGTGTTAGAAACAGTTAAACTATCCGGAGGTGTTCAAAATCCGATTGCGATTGCTTTCGTAGAAGGATATAGTCTGCAAGACTATTTAGATGGAGCGGGTGGATATACAGAATATGCGGATAAGAGAAACGTATATGTGAAAGCACCAAATGGTATTTCAACGAAAAGAAGACGATTCTTATTCTTTAGAATTAATCCGAAGGTTCTTCCAGGGTCGCAGATTGTAGTGCCTGAATTCCCCTCGACTAAAAAGGGGTTAACTACTGCTGAGGCCGTTGGCTTATCATCTGCCTTAGTTTCTGTTGCGCTTACTTTGACGACACTCATCAACAATTTGACTAAATAAGCGCCATGTCTACGATAGAAAATAATCAATTAGAAGATAACGGGGAAATTTCAATCAATTTTGGTGAGATTTTCCGTACGTTGAAGTCGTATCGGATTTTAATAGCTACTTGTGCTGTACTTTTTGCGGCATTAGGGGCAATTTATTCCCTAACGCAACCGAACGAGTATAGCTCTAACGCGAAACTATTACCGGAATTGGATTCTAAATCCGGTGGTGCGGGTGGAATGGGCGGTTTAAAATCTTTAGCAGGTTTAGCCGGTGTAGATTTAGGCGGAAGTTCAACGGGAGCCGAAGCTATCCGTCCGGATTTATACCCTAACATCGTTCAGAGTGCTCCTTTGTTGCAAGAAGTATTGAAAGCAAAAATCTACAGTACGAAGCACAAGAAATGGCAAACGGTTTTGGACTTTTTATCTGAGAAGCAGGATTCTGCTCCTTTAGATTTATTTGGCGATCCTGATGAAAATGAAATTGTTTATGATGTAAAACTAGACAAAGTCCCATCTAGCGCCCTTTCTGCGGATTTAATCAAATTAAATAAAAAGGAACAACTAGCTATTATGAGATTAAGAGCTTCAATTGTACTCGAAATTGATAAAAAATCTGGGGTCATTTCACTTACGACTAAATTAACGGATCCGGTTGCAGCAGCGAATATCACATCGCTAATACAACACTACTTAACGAAATATGTAACGGATTACCGCACACAGAAGGCGAGACAAGAATTGACCTTCTTAGAAAAGCGCTTGTCAGAATCCCGTGCGCGCTATGATCAAGCTCTTTTTACATTAAGTGCATACCGCGACCAAAACATGAACTTGTTTATGAATGTGGCGAAAGACCGCGAGAAGAAATTGCAATATGAGGTCGATATGGCCTATAATTTGTATACGACCATCAGCGGGCAATACGAAGAGTCTAAAGTAAAATTACACCGCGAGACACCTGTTTTCAAGGTCTTAGAACCGGCGCAGGTTGCGATTCAGAAGGATGGTCCAAAGCGTAGCTTGATTACGATCGGGTTTATGTTTGTGGGTATTTTCTTTTCGTTGATTTATGTGTTTTTTAAGACGATGAATTTGAAAGAATTACTAGGGTAATTCAGAGTAGAGATAAAATTCTATTCTTTTAGATTATTAATTAAAGAAGCTCGCTGGAAGGCGGGCTTTTTGTTTTTATCCTCCACTCAATAAATTAGTAAACATCTTATAAAATAAAATAGTAATTTTGTAGACTGGTTTTCTGTCTTCGGACTAGACCTAAATAAATTTGAGATGAAAGCATTCCGCATACTTATATTATTGATCTTGGCGATTCCCGTTTTTGCCCAGGAGATTCCGGTAGACATTAACAACATCAGCGATCAGCAATTAGCGCAGATTATGGTGCGCTACCAATTGCAGGGAAGAGCGCCGGAGGAGATTGAGCAGATTATGAAGGCCAAAGGTCTTCCAGCAGATCAAATCATCATTTTAAATCGCCGTATCGCGGAGATGGATCCCTTAACGGCGACCTCCATTAATGCCTATAAGACGAAGACAAAGGATGAAGTAACGGTCCCTCGCAAGAAGATTGAAATGTCAGGACCTTCTGCAGCACCTTCAGGCCTGCGGGTGTTTGGATCCGAAATTTTTGAAAACCAAAACCTAAGCTTTGAGCCTAATTTAACCATTTCGACACCGCGTAATTATTCGATTGGTGTGGGAGATGAGCTGATTGTGGATATTTATGGCTTAAGTGAAAGCACGAAAAAGCTTAAGGTTAGCACGGAGGGATACATTCGTTTCCCTAATCTAGGGCCTATTAAAGTAAGCGGCTTATCCATCGAAGAGGCGCAAGTTCGCATCCGTGAGTCCGCTTCTAAAATCTATACGACCATCGCTGGAGGTAGTACCAAGGTGATGGTTTCTTTAGGCCAATTACGTTCTATTCGAGTGACATTGGTGGGCGAAGTGAAAAAGCCAGGAAACTATTCTGTTTCTTCCCTTTCTACCTTGATGAATGCGCTTTATGCGTCAGGCGGGCCATCTGATCTAGGTTCTTTCCGCAAGATCGAATTAGTACGTAATGGCAAAACGATAACGACTTTAGACTTATATGACTTCTTGTTAAAGGGCGATTTATCTAAAAATAGAATCTTACAAGACGACGATGTGATCCGCGTAGGAACTTACGAGTCACGCGTGGCGGTGAGTGGAGCGGTGAAGAAGAAAGCATTATTCGACGTAAAGAAAGGCGAAAATGCAGCAGATATCTTACGTTATGCAGGAGGTTTCGCAGATGATGCATTCAAGGAGCGTATTCGCGTGAAGCGAATGGGAGCGACTGGTTTCGAGGTTTTCTCCGTGAAGTCTGATGGTCTTTTAGCGTTTCAATTACATTCTGGAGACACCTTGGTGGTGGATGCTTTGGCAAACACCTTCACGAATCGTGCCTTTATCGATGGAGCGGTGTATTATCCAGGGGAATATGGCTTGAACGAGTTCTCTAATTTGAAAGACTTATTAACGGCGGTTCGTGTGAAAGAAAATGCGTTTACAGATCGTGCGCTTTTGAGTCGTTTGAATCCAGATTTAACGCCAGCGGTATTGCCGTTCAATGTGAAAGACGTGCTTTCTGGAAAGACAGATATTCGCTTACAGCGCGAAGATAAAATACACATTTATCCGATTACAAGTTTACGTGAGGCTTATTCTGTAACGATTAATGGCGAGGTGAATCGTCCAGCAACGTTCACTTTTGCTGATAACATGCGCGTGCAAGATTTGATTCTGTTAGCGGATGGTTTTAAAGAAGGGGCATCGCGTTCTCGTATTGAGGTTTCGCGCCGCTTGCTATCTAATTCTGTATCTGATACGACAGCTTATTCAATCATTCATTCGATTGATTTAGGATCAGCTAAGGCGGAGGATTTGAACTTCGTGTTACAGCCTTTTGATATCGTATCCGTGCGTAAATCACCTTCTTATCGTTCGCAAATCACGGTTTCGGTAGAAGGAGAAGTATTGTATCCAGGTAATTATACCTTATCAGGAAATAAAGAGCGCCTTTCGGATATCATCGCTCGCTCAGGTGGTTTGAAGCAAACGGGATATGCTACGGGTGCCATTTTATTGCGGAAGACTCGAGTGAACCAAACGTCTGCGGATGAGGCGTTGTTCTCTTCAAAAATCAATACGATTTCAAATCAATCGAAGCGTAGTTCGGGCAATTCATTTGCGGCTACTGATACGGCGAAAATCGCATCGAATGTGAATGGTTTGTTGGTGGATCAAAAACCGGTAGGCATTCGTCTAGCCGAGGCAATGGAGAAGCCAGGGTCATTGTATGATATTATTTTAGAGGAAGGAGACGTAATCAAAGTGCCTAAGCTAACGCAGACGGTACAGACTTTTGGGGCAGTGAATGTTCCACGCCAAATCGCCTACCACAGTGGTTTAGGATTCCGTCGTTTAATCTCAGAGTCTGGTTGGTTCGCTCCTAATGCAGCCCGCCGTTACGCCTACATGGTGCGTCCTAATGGTGAGATTAAAACAACGAAACGTTTCCTATTATTCCGCTTTTATCCAAGCTTAGAGCCAGGCGCGGAGGTATATGTACCAGCGAAGAAGGATAAGCGTCCTATTTCTACGCCAGAATATATCGCGATGGGAACGGGTCTAGCTTCACTAGGAGGCTTAATTATCGCATTAATTAACACGGTGAAATAATGGCAGACAAGAAAACTATCGTGCTGGGAGATGTGATCGAATCAATCAAACGATTCTTTAGCTATTTGCGTTCACAATTTATGTTGATCGCTTTGTGCGCTGTTGTAGGTCTTGTTTTACCACTGATCTACCGTGCCATGCAAAAACCGGCTTACGCGGCGTCTACAACGTTTATCCTAGAAGAGAAATCTGCCGGTGGCGGAGGCCTTGCGGGGATTGCTTCGCAAGTGGGTTTGGATTTAGGGAGCCTAGGAAGTGGTTCAAGCTTGTTTACGGGCGATAATATTTTAGAGATCATCAAGTCCCGCGTCATTATTGAGAAGGTATTGTTGACGCCTATATCGGGTTCCGCAGGTAAGACCTTAGCGGATTTGTATTTGGAGTTTTCGGGTTTAGGTGAGCGTTTGCCGGCTCCGGTTTCGTTTACTATTCTATCTGATTCTGCTGCGGCACCTGCTCATTCCGTTTATCAGGATTCGGTACTGTATGTGATGTACGAACAAATCGCGAAGAAAAACGTGTCTGTAGATCGCTTGAACAAGAAGGGTTCCATCTTCAAAATCGTAACGGTTTCTCAAAATCAAGTCTTCTCGAAGAATTTCGCTGAGCGTTTATTGAAAGAGACTACTACCTATTACGTGAATGTGAAGACAAGCACTGCAGCGGCGAATGTGAAGCGTTTGCAGGCGCGAGGAGATTCTTTATTGCGCGTTTTAAATGCTAAGTCATACAATGCGGCTTCTTTCCAGATTCTAGATCCTAATGTGGCCTTTAAATCGATGTCAGTTCCAGCGGAAGTGAGTTCTCGTGATAAATCTATCGTTTTCAGTATCTATGCCGAAGTAACGAAAAACTTAGAGATGAGTCGCATCGCCTTGGTTTCTCAGACGCCAGTGATTCAATTATTGGATGTGCCTAAATTCCCTTTAATGGATGATCGCAAGTCTTATGTATTCTTAGGATTCGCTGGATTGTTTGCTGGATTATTGGTCGGATTCTTCCTTTGCCTCTACCTTTATACGGATAAATAATGCGTCGGGTGTTTCTATTGCGCGCTTACGGAGATTTTGCGATAGCGGTGCAAGCCCTTGCTGCGACCGATGTGATCATAGCTTCTCTGCATTTGAAACCCTTGTATGACGCGCTGATATCTCGTGGCTGCATTTCGCCTCTTTCGATTGGCTTCGTGGATTTTGGGATCACAGGATCGCAATTAAATCTGTTTACGAATAAGACTTTTTTCAGTAGTGACACATTTCGTCAATTATCGAAAATCAAGCAATATGTGCGCGCGAATCCAGGTTCAAGCGATTTTGTCGAACAAAGCGCTCGACTGGGTCTTTTGAATTTCTTTACGGGGCACTCGTTTAAGGCGATTTTCGAAACAGGGCAACCGGTGTATGCGGCCTATGGTTTGCCTGCGCAGGGATTGGTCAGGAATGGCGACAAGGTGTTGATCTTGCCAGATGCGCGGTTGCCTAAACGTGTCATTCCTTCCTCGATTTTGGCGCGAATCGATGGTCAAGTAGCGCAGTTCGGGTCTGATTATACTACGTTCGAGCAATTAATCGACTTGATTCAAGCGTCTGATTATGTGGTGACTTCAGATTCATTGCCCTTGCATTTGGCCTATCTATGCCGCAAGCCCCATTTCATTCTATACCCTGATGGGGGCAAGCAGGATTTCTTTACGCCGGACGCCTTAGCTTCTGGATCTTTCAGCACGTTCAGCCAATTCACTCATGTTTAAACGCGCATTTGTTCTTTTTGCGGAACACGAGACGGAACGAAAGGCCCATGTGGAGGCTATGCGATCTGCGCTTCCTGCGTTAGAAGTTGTGGAACCAGTATTTCCGTCACGAGTGCACGTTCCTTTTGTAGAAGCGCTGATAGAGAAATCTTACGAGCGGACTGGTAAGGGATTATTGCCCACCGAAATTGGGGTGATTTTGAGCCATCGGAAGGTGTGGTCGCTGATTGCGCGCGAAAGTTCAGAGGAGCATTTCTTGGTACTAGAATCCGACAGCCGAATCTTGAAGCCGGAACTTTTGCAATCAGAAACGGCAGAGAAATATGATTTATTTTTCTGGGGAGCTTGGAATGGTTATGCTAGTTTGAAGAAGTCAACGGCTCAACACGGTGTAGGGGAGCCCTTGATTAAGTCCGTTTATGGGGCTTACGGCTATTCATTGAACGCGAAAGCCGCGAAGTATTTGTTACAAAAAACAGCACGGATTGCCTATCCGGTAGACATGTACAAGCGTTTTGTGGATCCTACGGAGATTTCTTTGGGTGCCATTGTCCCGGAAGTGATTTCGACCTGGCGTACCTCTGATTCGTTGATTCGAAGCGAGAGTCGCAGACATCTGTTGACCGCTGAATTAATTCGGATGATTTTCTATTGCCGAAACACGATACAATCGTACTTTTGTTAAATATGCGTACACCTAAATCCATCGTTGCGATTACTTGGGACGGCAAGTCTAGCCCCATGGACCACATCCATTTCGATGTGGAGCCCGCTTTCGATTGGTTATTGTACGATTACAGTGGTGCGATTACGGAGGCTCCCATGCCCGTAGCGCATTATCTATCTATCAAATCAGAATGCAAGGGTGATGTGATGCAGCATATTTACGCATCTTTGGTTTCAACTCCGTTGAACTACATCGGATTTCTAGATGATGATCAAATCATCTCTGTTTCCGATCTGAACAAGCTCTTTTTCATTGCATCTTTAGAGAAATTAGATGTGTTTCAGCCTAGCTTGAACCACGATTCCTATTATAATTTACGCCAATTCATCCATAAGCCTGGTTATTTAGTTCAAGATACGTGGTGGGTGGAAATAATGTCGCCATTTTACAGCGAGGCAGTTTTTCAAGCCGCTGGACCTCATTTCAAGCATTCGATTTCTGGTACGGGACTCGATGTGTATTTGATCCCTACGATCCAACGCCTAATAGGAAAGACGAAAACGGCGGTAGTACATGGGGTGCAATTGAAACATGCACGTCCGATTCGTACGGATAACCGAGTGTTCTCGAACGGGAAGACGAACCTAGAAGAGATTCGCTATGTGCAGGGCGTTTGCCGCCAAATGGCCGCCGAAAATCCACAGCATTTCGACTCAGATTTTCATTTTCACGTGTTAGACCGTCGTTATGTGCACGGAGTGCCTTTGGCCTATAAAATCCAACGTATTCCCCGGATGATTCGAAACCTATATAAACTAATCGTGGACGCGAGTTACCGCTAATGGAGACCCGGAAAAATGTCTTTTATAATGTGATATTAGCGATTACGCAGGTTTTATTCCCGCTAATCACGTTTCCGTATTTGGCGCGAACGCTAGGTCCAGAGCACGTAGGCGTCTTAAATTTCGCGGAGAGTTTTGCCAAGTATTTTGTTTTATTAGCCGCCTTGGGAATTCCGATTTACGGGGTGCGCGAAGTGGCTAAGGCAGCCACAGATCGTACTTTATTAACAAAGACTTTTAGCGAAATTTTTATCATCAATGCGCTAGGAACGCTGTTACTAAGTCTGGTTTTCCTCTTTTTTATTATCGCTGTTCCACAATTAGCAGCAGAGAAATCCCTTTTCTCCTGGGCGCTGGGCTATTTTATCCTACAAGTATTCCAATTAGAATGGTTCTTCAGCGGAATGAACCAATTCAAATTCATTGCCATTCGTTCCCTCATGATTCGGCTTTGCTTCATCGCTGCCGTTTTCTTGTTCATCCGAAATACTTATGATTACGTGAATTATTTCCGGATGCAGGTGGGATTAGCGGTGATATTAGCAGCATTTAATGGAAAAAGGCTGTGGGATTTACTGGACTTCTCGAGTCTTTCTTTCGCGCGTTTAGAGTTAAAGAAACACATCAAACCGATGGCTTTGTTGTTTTTAACCATCTTCACAATTTCCGTTTATTTCTCGCTCGATACGATATTATTAGGTTTTCTAGCAGACAATGAAAGTGTGGGGTATTATTCCTCTGCCTTGAAACTCAACCGCCTTTTTATCGGCGTTTTAAGCGCCATTTCGGTGGCGATGTTCCCAGGACTCGTGAGTTTATACCACAAAGGGGAGAAAGAGGCTTTTGTGGTGATGGTAAAGCAGTGTTTTTATGTGCTCGTAAGCCTTTCGATGCCTTTGGTCTTAGGAATCGTTACCTGTGCGCCTGAGATCATCCATATCTTGCTAGGAACAGCCTTTGATCGGGCGATCTTACCGCTGCAAATCACCGCGCCGCTGATCTTGATCATCAGTATGTCGGGGATTTTTGGCTTCCAAATCCTCAGCGCGGTAGGCAAGGACAAATCCATTCTCATCTCTGCGTTAATCGGGATGTTTATCAGTATAATTTTGGCGTTCCTTTTAGTCCCTACGCTGAAAGAAGAAGGGGCGGCCATTACGATTCTGTTGACGGAATTAGCCGTTTGCATCGCCTTCGTTTTCTTTACGCGAAAAGAGATTTCGCTGTCGAATTACACGACGGTCTTCTTACAACAGTTACTGGGTCTGATTCCGTACTTGGGAATCGTGTTCTTGTTCAAACTTTTTGTTCCTACGCTATTATTGCGTTTGCTGGTGATAGGGGTGTTCTCGCTGGCTTGGTTTGTGGTATATCAATTAGTGATTCTGCCAGAAAACGTATTCAGCGCGCAAATCAAACGCTGGATTGATCATCTCCAAAAAGATTAATATGCTATCCATCGTTATCTGTTCAAAGAATAAGGAATTATGCGATCAATTGGTAGCTAATATCAACCAGACCATTGGTATACCGTTCGAACTTGATATTATAACAGGCGCGGAATCGATTTCGCAAGCCTATGAATCTGGCTTAAAAAAAAGTAGTGGGGAATTTTGCTTATTTCTGCACGAGGATGTGCTTTTTCACACTCAAGATTGGGGTAAAACGTTGTTAGATCATTTTAACAGTGATCCATTTCTTGGTTTAATTAGTGTGGCTGGGTCCAAAACCCACACGATTGTTCCATCTGCTTGGTGGGATTGTTTAGAAAACGATAAGTTGATCCGAATTTTACAACATAAGCCCGGCGGCCAAACCGAAGATCAAAATCAAGGATTTGAAGCGGGCAAATTAGTGGAAGTAGCAGTGATCGATGGCGTATTTATGGCTTTGAGAAAAAAGACAGAATCCCATTTTGATCAGACTTTAACAGGATTTCATGGATACGATTTGGACTTATCCCTAGCTGTTCAAGAAAAAGGCTACAAAGTTGCTGTCATTCAGGACGTGTTACTGGAGCATTTCTCCTTAGGTAATTTGCACCTAGGCTGGTTAACAGCCTTACTGCACGTACATAGAAAATACAAACATGTATTACCACTTGCTAGGGGAGGTGCTGAATCTAGCTTGCTTCAAGAGATTCGGAATATCAGTCAATTGTTCAAGCATTATGTAAACTTAGTAAGGAAGAATTCCTAACTTTGTTTATGAAGTTTTTGCTATCGCTTTGTTGCGTTTTGTGTTTGTTTTGGACTCCATTATGGGCCCAAAACTCCATCCCCGTAGGATTCTCCGATATTGATGAGCAAATGCGCAACCTGCAACTATTGGGTAAATTAGACGCGAATCAGTCGATGCTGGCTAGGCCCTTTTATTCTACGGGAAAGCAAAGCATGCAAGATTTGTATCGATTGATCGATCCTGCTGCTAAAGACTCTATGAAGAGCTATAAAAAAGGCCTTTTCCAGGCTATTTTATTGCCGGCTTCCCTTTCTCAAAAATTGAACACCTCTCGACCATACGGCTGGAACGATCAGGCGATGTCCGTTTCGAATGGTTACCAAATGCAAGCAAGTGCCGGAATTTATGCTCGATTTAGCATTTTACACGTACAGTTCAAACCAGAATTCGCGCATACAGGTTCCGCAGATTACGAAACTAGCGATGCCTGGGGACAGGTAAATCCATCCATTGATCGCTATAGTTTAGGTCAATCCTCGGTACGCTTAGAAGCAGGAGGAATTTCACTGGGAGTATCGAATCAGAACCTTTGGTGGGGGCCAGGACACTACTCTTCATTGCTGATGACGAATAATGCGCCAGGTTTCTTGCACTACAGTTTGAATACAACGCGTCCTCTGAAAACACCCATCGGATCCTTTGAATTTCAATTGATTTTAGGTCGAATGACGCGTGATTCCTTGCAGGGCTATGAGAATGCGGCATTAAAACAAAGAAATCTTTCGGATCGACCTAAAAATCGCCAATACAATGGAATCGTTTTGACCTACCAACCTCGGTTTATGAAGAACGTATTCTTCTCTGTCTCTCGAGCATTCCAAAACTACGATGTCGCTAAACCAGAGGCAAAGTTTATGAATACCTACTTGCCGGTATTAAATAACCTGTTTAAGAATGATTATAATGACGATACGCTGAGTAAAGACCAGATCTTAAGTCTTTCCACCCGCTGGTTAATGCCGAAAAATCACGCGGAAGTATACGCTGAATTTGGCTATAACGATGCCAAACAAAACCTCCGTGACTTGTGGTTAGATATGGCTCATTCGTCCGCTTGGGTGGTTGGATTCAAGAAACTACATCCACTTAACAACCGGACCTTTATTGAGGTTTTTGGAGAAGCGACTAAAATGGCGCAAAGCCCTTCCTATTTGATGCGGTCTGCTTATAATTGGTATGAACATTGGCAAGTATTAGATGGATATACGAATGACAACCAAATCATAGGCAATGGAGTAGGTCATGGTAACAATGTGCAGACGATAGGGGTAAGCTGGAATCAAGGCTGGAAGAAAATAGGGCTTACATTTCAGCATGTGGCCCAAAATCCGATGTTAGAGACCGGTCAATCTGCAGTAAGAACCCGTTTAGTCAAATGGGATGATTATGCCTACGGTTTACAAGGAGGATATCGCTACAAAAAGCTCTTATTTACGGCGGATGTGAAATGGGTTAATTCCAGCAATTATTTATGGGAAAAGGATCATTCGAAATCGAATGTTTACGCCTTCATTAATACGATTTTCTTATGGTAAAGTACGTTCTAGGCCTCTTATTGCTCTCTTGCTCGGTCTTCGCTCAGACGACTTTACTAGATGATATTAGTCTGCAGGATCTGCAACGCAACGCACAATTATTAAATGGGAAGGATTCGTCGAAATATGAGAATCAGTCCTTTATGATTCGTTCGACTTCTAATTTGCAAGAACTAGAATCAAATGCTAGTGAAAAGTTTAAAGTGCATGGCGTGTCTTTCCGTCATACCCTTCAAAATAACAATTTAATGCCTCTAGGCTTTAATCAGGGGACTTTGTATCCATCCATTGGTTTTCAGCGTCGCTGGAGTCTAGGAGTTCATTTCTCTTGGAAATTCTTGGATGTCAATTTACAGCCGGAGTGGGTCTTGGCGGAGAATTCTCCTTCGGTTCCGTTCGCGGGAAACCCACAAGATGGGAATTATTGGACAAGAATCTTTTTTCTAATCAACAACAACATCGACCAATACCGCTATTTTGGTTACGAGCCCTTGAAAACCTTTTTCCCTGGGCAATCGCGTATCGCTTTGAAGTTTGGTAATGTGTCTACTGGTGTTTCAACAGAAAATAATTGGTGGGGTCCAGGCTTCAGAAATAGCCTTATAATGACAAATGAGGCTTCAGGCTTTTTGCATTATTTCGTCCAAAATAGGAAGCCAGTCATCACTCCCATCGGATCCTTTGAAGGGAAAGGTTTAATCGGGATGTTGGAAAATCCGACTATGCTTTCGCCAGAGGACAAGAATTTTAGACCTATATGGCCGGGAGGTATTGAAAATAAAAATAATTCTGTGCGAATGCTGAAGGCATTTATCGTGAATTGGCAGCCCAAATGGGTGCCTAATTTTTATCTAGGCTACTCCTTTGCGCAGCAGAATTACTTCACGAATGAGGATCCACAACCTGGGAAGCCTTTTGTGGAGAACCCGAAAATGCAATTAGGTGCCTTCTTGTTCCGCTTCGCTTTACCTAAAGACCATGCCGAGTTCTATGCGGAATTAGGTCAGCCTGACAAGGTGGTGGGGCCTGCGAGTTTCTTTGGAGATTCCACAAAGACCGGTTTTGTGCTAGGGGGACGGAAGTTATTTCCTTTGGGGAAAAAGAAGAAATCTTACTTACAATTAGCCATCGAGTTTACGCAATTACAATTAATGGATCCCGGGTTAGTCATTGATAATGATAACCGTTTTGGAGGTCCGCTGCACAATAGCTGGTATACGAGTACGGAGGTTCGTCAAGGTTATACGCAAAATGGTAAATTGCTAGGAGCTTCTATCGGTCCTGGATCAAATAGCCAAACGGTTTACCTGAGTTACCACAGTGGGAGAAGTTTAATCCGCTTCAATTTCGAGCGTTTTGCTAGAAACAATGACTTCTATGTCTATGAATATTACGGGAGTGGACATGCAAACCGTTATTGGGTTAATCTAACGGCTGGAGTGGAAGCGCAAATCGGTCTGACGAAAAACCTACTTTTAGGAGCCTCATATCTAAATACCTCGGTGAACAATTACATGTGGGTACGGATTGAAGATAACATCGCGGATTGGTCAGATTCGTCTACGAAGTCAGATTATACGAACCAGCAGTGGCAGGTTTCGCTTAAATACGAGATCAATGGACGTCGTTAAAAAGCTCTATTTGCAGGCGTATTTCTTCGTGATGGCACTCTATGTGTTCTTTAACAAGGGGATTGCCTATAGTTTTTTAGCGGAGGCTTTGTGGGCGGGGGGATTTATCGTGTTGTTTTTAACGCGCAAGGACTATGCGTTTGGCTGGGATAAGCGGACGAAGATATTAGCCTTTTTGCTGGCGATCACGGTGGGCTATATTGGCTGGGGATTGCGCTCGTATGCGCTATTTGATGTGATTCGCGACTCTTTCGTGATCCAATATGCCTGGTTTGCCTTCTTCGTGTTTCTGTTCAAAGATTTGCGTGCGCAACTGTGGGGCTACATCATTTGGATCTATACCTGGTTCCCGTTTTTCGCCTTGTTGAATTTCTATTTCCAAAACTTCTCCGAGTTCTTCGAGAACTTCATCTTGTTCGGCTCTGTTCCTTTTGCGCTCTATAAATACGGCGACATGGGGGTGCATTTGTTGATTTCTTCTTTGGTCCTGATGCTCTATCTGAATCACAGATCCATCCGTTTTCAGGTGACTTTAGCGGTGGCGATCTTGCTAAATCTGTTGATTATTACGGCCTATTCTAGGTCTGGAATGTTGGCTTATTTGATTAGTTTGGGACTTTTTGTGTTCTATACGAAGCGCCAGGAGATGCGGGATTTGATCAAGCAATATGTGCGCTATTTGCCTATCGTTTTGTTGATTGTGTTGCCACTTTATGCGTCCATTAAGGTGAAGGAAAACTTCCAAGGGCGTAAGGTGGGGATGGAGCAGTTAGTGGAGAATGTGGGGTCGATTTTTGGGGTGAGTAAAGATGCGACGCTGGATGAAAATAAGTTTTGGCGTTTGGTCTGGTGGGCGAACATTATCGATTATAGTGTGACGCCGGAATATGTGTTGCAGGGGAAAGGATTGGGGATGAGTTTAGCGGAAAGTGATGAGGTGGTGACTGAAATCGACGATCTGCGTTCGCCGCATAATTTCAATTTGACGATTCTGGCACGCTTCGGCTGGCCATTGTTTTTACTCTGGTGTTATTGGCTGTTCTGTTTATTTAAACCGATGTTCAAAAGGCAACTGAATGACCAGCAATTGATGATTTCCTGCGTGCTGTTCACGTTTTGGTTGAACGGTAGCTTCGACGTGTTTTTAGAGGGTCCCATGGGAGCATTTCCCTTCTGGACCTGGGTGGGCTTGTATTTATTAGGGGATTTCTTTCCGGAACCAGAGACAAATGAAGCACCACAAGGTTAATATTCTAGGTACTCCTATTTCTTCGCTGACAATGGATGAATTGTTCAGTGATTGGGAGGCTGTGATTAAAGAAGGGAAAAAGGCGCAGGTGAGTATCACGCCGGTTAATTCGATATTGGCGGCGCGCGCGACAGCGCGCGTTCAAGAGATTTACAAACACGCGGAGTACGTTCTTTGCGACGGTGTTCCCGTGAAATGGGCTTCAGATTTCCTTGGGGATCCCATTAAAGAACGCATTACGGGCTTGGATGTGTTGCCGCGGATATTTCCGTTTGCTTCACGGCACGATTTCTCCATCTTTTTGCTCGGCGCCTCTCCCGGCGTGGCCGAAACACTAAAAGCGGTGATGGAGGCGAAGCACCCAGGAGTGAAGATCGTGGGGACATTCGTGCCGCCGTTCAGAGCAGTGTTTTCGAAGGAAGAGAATCAAGAAATGATAGATGCGATAAACGCGGTCAAACCGGATATCTTGTTGGTGAGTTTAACAGCGCCTAAGCAAGATATTTGGATTGCAGAAAATCTGGCGAAATTAGATACGCATATAGCCATCGGAATCGGAGGAGCCTTTGAAGTGGCCGCGGGAATGATTCAACGAGCACCGCTGTGGATGCAAAAGAGTGGTTTGGAATGGTTCTATCGCTTCTTGCAGGAGCCTAAGCGCATGTTTAGACGCTATTTCGTGGAGGCGCCGGTGTTCATTCCGCTGATACTAAAACAACGTTTTAGTAAGCGTTCTGGTCGCCTCTGAAGAAGTTAATGACGGTCTGGAGGATGATTTGGCAATCTAACCAAAACGACCAACGGTGAATATAACTCAAATCAAAGTCCACGCGTTCCTGCATATCCTCCGTCGTCCGCGTTTCCCCTCTACACCCATTTACCTGAGCCCAGCCGCTAATTCCTGGCAAAACAATATGGCGTAACATGTAATTATCCACCGTATTCATCGACTCGATATTCAAGGGAGTCGGGTGTGGACGCGGTCCTACCACAGACATATCGCCCATTAATACGTTCCAAAACTGCGGAATCTCATCCAAATTCGTCTTGCGCAAGAAGGCCCCAATACGCGTAATCCGCGGATCATCCTTATGCGCCTGTTGGTAATGTCCTTCCTCATCCACATCCTCACTTTCCTGCACCATCGTGCGGAACTTGTAACACATCAGGATTTCATTATTTAAGCCCCAGCGCTCTTGTTTGAAGATGACAGGCCCTTTGGACGTCAACTTAATCAATAGAGCGATCAGCGGGAAAAGTAGTAGGCCAAAAGTCAAGAAGAACACCAGCGAGAACGTCACATCAAAAATGCGCTTCAAAATCCGGTTCTCTAAACGATCCAGCGGAAGACGTCCCACGTTCATTACGGGCACTTGTCCGATCGTCTGAATGCTGACCGAGGAGGCAGCATATTGTTTGAAGTCAGGCAAAATACGGACTTTGGTCCGGTAATAATCACAAATGCTAATGCAGCGCTGAATGGTCGAATAATCCTCCGTAGGCAAGGCAATCACCACTTCGTCCACGTAGCGCGACTTCAAAATCAAGTCCAGCTGACTGATTTTGCCTAAATAATCACAGCCCGGAATATTGTTCAGTTCATCATCAATCAAACCCTCCACCTTATAACCGTAGTAATAATACTTCTGGACCGTATCGTAAAAATTCTTCGCCGCGGCAGTCGCCCCCACTAAAAGAACCACATCATTCATGCGCCCTTGGTAAAAGGCAGCGTGGCGATTCTTCCGTAAAATATACTTAGTAATGGCGGCTAGGATGAAATTAGCCCCAATAAAGTAGGCAAAGAAGACGAAATCATACGCCCCGGTCGGCTTCAAAAAGAAGAGACTCGAACTCAATAAAATCGTAAATAAAATTAGGTGGTAAACGATGAAAATGATCTCCTCCGCGAACTTATTCGAGCGTCTATCCGCATATAATTTCGAAAAAGAGGAGACAAAATACCACAAAACGAGCGAAAGCACCGCAAAAGCGGGATTCCACTGATCCAGATGGCCGGTATTCCAAAGCCCAAGCGCATACGCCGCGATCACCACAAGGGCATCGTTAACATAGCGAATCAGCACAAACCGGTTGGACTTTTTGTTCATCGAAATCTTTATTGCTCAAATTTACAACATTGCGCGCATTCCTCCCTAAATTTGTCCATGCTTAAAAGGATCTTTTTTTTCTTTCTGACAGCACAAATCTATGCCCAGACCATTCCCGTGGGTCGGCCGGATTTTTCTGAAGAGCGTTTCCGGAATCAGCAATTGATTTCTGGGGCTCATAATTCGTTTACTATTAGGCCCGTTTCCGATTCGACTGCAACCGGTCTGCTGCCCGCCTCTGTCCTGACCTCGTTGAATACCTTTGCTCCCACGGGCTGGAATGACGGCGCGATGATCCCGGCGAGAGGCTTGCAAACTTATGCAACGGCAGGTTTTTTTGCCAAATACAAAGCCCTCAGTCTCCAGCTCATGCCGGAATTCGTGTACGCAGAGAACCGCGACTTTGAAACCTTTTCCCTTCAAGGCCCCCTGCGTGCCCCCATGCTAGTCTTGTGGAATAGCACAGACATCCCGGAACGTTTTGGGACCTCTTCTTTTTCCCGTTTTCGTTTAGGCCAAAGTGCCCTCCGCCTCTCTTCCCGTTCCGTTTCTATCGGAGTTTCCACCGAAAACCTCTGGTGGGGGCCAGGTTTCCGCAACTCCCTCATCATGTCAAATAATGCCCCAGGCTTCTTGCACGGGACATTTAACAGCGTGAAACCGCTAAAAACCTTCCTCGGATCCTTCGAATTCCAGCTCATCGGCGGTCGCTTAGAAGGGTCTGATGTTCAGCCTTTGGCATCCGACTACATCGTCAATGGGATCAATTATTTAGAACCAAAATCCACGGATGCCCGCTACATTTCAGCCATCACCCTGAACTACCAACCACGCTGGATACCCGGATTATTCCTCGGTTTTTCTCGCGCATTCCACCTTTACACGTCTGATATGGGATCGGGTTTTTCAGATGTGTTCCCGTTCTTGCTTCCCTTTGAAAAAAAGAACCTTCCCTTTGAAGACGCGAAACGAAGAGATCAGTTAGCCTCCTTTAACCTGCGCTGGGTTTTTCCTGCTTCGAATGTCGAGGTCTACGGGGAATTAGGCTACAATGATTACAAGAACAGTTTTTGGGATTGGTTGACCTCCATGGAGCATTCGCGAGCCTATATCCTAGGTTTGCGTAAGGTGTTCAAACAATCTCCAGGCCGTTATATTCGCCTTGCCATCGAAAATACCACCATGGAAATGACCGCGGATCGCCTCGTTCGCAACAATGGTCCCTGGTACCGCCACGATTTTGTCCGCCATGGCTACACAAACGAGGGTCAAGTATTAGGCGCGGGCATAGGTCCCGGATCTAATCTCCAAACCTTCGACCTCGCCTTCGTTCGCCCTTCCTCCATCGCAGGCTTCAGCATCGAGCGTTATGCCCACAATATGGACTATTTCTACGATGCCTTTAAGAACTACGATTCCAAATGGGTCGACTTGATGTGGGGTGGATATTACCAAAAACGTGTCGGATCCTATGCCTTCACCGGCAAATTGAATTTCGCCTGGATGCGTAACTACGAATGGGTGTTAGATAAACATGTGCTAAACGCACAATTGCAATTATCAGCAACTAGATATTTTTAGCCCTCAGGATACCAATTCATTTATTTTTCGGTAGTTTTGAATTCTAAATTCGAAGCCTACATGAAAAATATTCTTATCGTTTTGCTAATCAGTGCCTTAAGTTCTTTCGTTGCTCCTGCTACGAAGACTATTTCTGTTAAATCGGATCCTGCGGGCGCGGAAGTTATATTAAACGGTTACTTCGTGGGGAAAACTCCCATCGAAATTAAGATCGACGAAAAGCAATACAATTTTATCTCCCTTTCGAAGTCTGGCTACAAACGCCAACGCATCGAATTGAAAGGAATTGATAAAGAAGTTGAGGTGAAATTAGAGAAGGATCTCTAAATCGTCGCTAGGGCTTGTTCTAAGTCCGCCCATAAATCATCCACATGTTCTAAGCCGATCGAGAAACGTAGCAAGTTTCCTGGCGTCGTACTTTGCGGTCCTTCAATGGACTTGCGGTGTTCCACCAGCGATTCTACACCACCTAAGCTCGTCGCCTGTTGGAATATTTGCAGTTTACCCGCCATCTCCCTCGTTTCTGTTTCCCCTGTTTTCACCTGCAAAGCAATCATTCCACTAAAGCCCTGAGGCATTTGGGCCTTTGCTAAAGCGTGCTGCGGATGTGATTCCAGGCCTGGATAATGCACTTTTTCTACTTTGGGGTGTTTTTCCAAACGCTTCGCCAGTTCCATCGCATTCGCACTGTGCTCTCTCATTCTCAAAGGCAAAGTCTTCAATCCCCTCGCTAATAAGTAGCAGTCCAACGGATTAGGTGTCGCCCCCATCAAAATCTGCACTCTTTCAATTCTTTTCGCCCACTCATCATCCTCTTTCAAGAGCACCGCTCCACCCATAATATCCGAATGTCCGCCGATATACTTTGTCGTCGCGTGCATCACGATGTCTGCGCCTTGATCGATGGGGTTTTGGAGAACGGGCGTCCCTAACGTATTATCCACCCCTAATTTAAGTCCGTGTTTTTTAGCAATTGTTGACAGACCTTTAATATCTGTGATGCTCAGCATCGGATTCGCCGGCGTCTCCGCCCAGATGAGTTTCGTATTTTTTTGTACCGCTTTTTCTACAGCTGCCAAATCCGTCATATCCACCTGCGTCACTTCGAGGCCCCAAGGACCCAAAATTTCTTCCGCTAGTTTATAAGAGGCGTAATACCCTACTTCCGGCATCAATATGTGGTCTCCGGATTGAAGGCATTGGAAGACCGCGTTGACGGCGGCGAGGCCTGAGCCGAAGGCGAAGCCTCGCGACGCCCCTTCTAAGGCCGCCAGGCCTTTTTCTAACGCAGTTCTATTCGGATTCGAGTTGCGAGAATACATGTGGCCTTTCGGATACGTGCCATCCAAAGCCCGTTCAAAAGTCGTCGTCAAAAACACCGGCGCCGCAATCGCCCCCGCCGTCTCATCCTTCAAATGACTCCCATGTACCGCAATCGTCTCCTTTTTCATCGCTGATTTTCTCTAAGCTTAAAGTTTTTACCTAAATACAAACGACGAACTTGTTCGTCATCCGCTAATTCTCGTGGCGTCCCCGCCTTCAAAATCTTTCCCTCAAAAAGCAAATAAGCCCTATCCGTAATCGACAACGTCTCATCCACATTATGATCTGTAATCAAAATCCCAATATTCCGGTATTTCAACTTCGACACGATCGTCTGAATCTCCTCCACCGCGATGGGATCGACCCCCGCAAACGGCTCATCTAACAGAATAAACTTGGGATCCACCGCCAGCGCCCTCGCAATCTCCGTTCTTCTCCTCTCACCCCCAGAAAGCACCTGGCCTAAACTCTTGCGCACATGCGTTAAAGAAAACTCCTCCAACAAACTCTCCACCTTCTCTTTCTGCGCCGCCTTCGACAAATCCGTCATCTCTAACACCGCCTGAATATTTTCCTCCACACTCAGCGTCCTAAAAACCGACGCCTCCTGCGCTAAATACCCGATTCCAAGCCTTGCCCTCTTATACATAGGCAAGTCTGTTACGTCCAAATCATCTAAGAACACTTTCCCCTCATTCGGCTTCACTAATCCCGTAGCGATGTAAAAAGACGTAGTTTTACCCGCACCATTTGGCCCCAATAAACCCACAATCTCCCCTTGCGCCACCTGATACGAAATGTGATCATTCACTAATCGTTGGCCGTATTTCTTGACTAAATTCTCTGTCCGTAAAATCATGCCTTAAAAATACGAATTATTTCGATGTTTTCCCTTGTTGCCCCCTCGCTCTCGTCTTTAAACCGTTTTAGCGCCCTGATTGTTCAGCATGGCCTAGCTGTTCAAGAGGGCTTGGTCGTTCAGAATTGCCTTGCTGTTCACAATGGTTTGGTTTTCTACATTGCCTTGCAGTTTAATGGTTTGGTTTTCTACATTACCTTACTGTTCAAAATGGCTCTGATTGCTCAGAATCGACTGATGGTGAAATAAATCGTCAGGCGTAAAAGTCGATTTTCAGGTATTGACACAATGTGTCAAAAGCGAGAGTATCAGGTGGGGAGCTTTATTAAATGCTCTTTTTGCGAATAAATAGACGAGTCATTAAACTCAAATTTCAGGTATTGACAGATTGTGTCAAAACCTGAAAACGCCTCTGAGTGCCTCGAAGATATTTTAACACTATGCCGTTTCAGGCATTTCAGTGGCAATATGAATACAGGTATTATGGGAATATTAATGCATTCTCTTTACTCTCCTCCGGACTAAGCGACTAAGTCGCGACTAAGTCACGTAGTGACGACTAAATTGCGCAGCAATGACTTCGCGAAGTGACCGCGACCAAATCACAAGGCGATGACTAAGTGACGCAGTCACGACTAGCGCGCCGCGCTACAATACCACCCCACTAACCGAATAGCGAGTAGGCGATGAAAACCAGCGCAAAGCTTGTGAACCTGAAATGGTGTAGGAAACCACGCGACCGGTGACTAGGTGCATGGAGAGTTTTTTGGAGGTAATGTAAATCAAATTCTCAGAAGAGATCTCAAAATCTACCGTAGATGGTCTGCCGGCTGAGTCTAAGGTGATTTGGAAGGAACGAACGGGTAGGTCTTCGCCCTTTTTTAATACGTAACTGATGACAGAGGCTGTGGAACGATCCTCATAACTAAGGGCGTAGGCAGGTTTGTTGAGGTCGGCTTCGCGGAAGAGGGCCCATTCTTTGGCCAAATCCACCTGAACCGAATCGATTACTTCTGCTGTGCCATCGAGGATGACAGTCTTTTTTACCGAAAGGGGGGAAGATGATAGGCGATTCAGCTCTTTATTCCAGTCATAGAAATGAGTGGCCGGCTCCGGGGAGGGGGTGCACGCAATGAATGTCAAAAAGAGTAAAATGCTGAGGCGAATCATCCCCCCAAAGGTAAGAAATTTTAAGTGGAGAACACATCCTCGATGGGAATCTTCAAGACTCGGATGAGGAGGTAAATTTTGGTGGCGTTGGGATAATGTTTGCCGGATTCCCAATAATTGTAGGCGCTTTGGGAAACTCCTACGGCGGAAGCAACTTCCTGTTGTGTCATCCGTAATGTCAAGCGGGACTTGATCAAAACGGTCGAAAAGACTAGTTTGGTTTTCATAATTTATTAGTGGTTACAGTGATATTTTTGATAATATTCAGAGAATAAATGCAAAAACAAAACTTAAGTCACAATATAACGGAACTTTATGAAAACACTGATAATGACGCGCAATGAGGGTATAAAAAAAGTCCTCAAAAGACAAAATCGGCTTTTGAGGACTTTCCAGACTAAACTTTAATTCAATTTATTTCACGTTGTACTTGTACTTATAACGCTCAAAAAGTTGGGAATGTTTGTTGTCTAAATTCAAGGCGCGGCCCTGAATAAAGGCATTCGTTAAAACGCTTGAACGCATATCTAACACATCGCCAGTGGAGATGATGATGTTCGCGTCTTTGCCTGCTTCGATACTGCCGGTGCGGTCAGCGATGCCTAGGATTTTAGCAGCGTTCAAGGTAATAGCTGAAAGTGCTTCCTCCTTCGTCATCCCATAAGCGGACATCGTTCCAGCGTGGAAAGGAAGGTCGCGTTGGCGCCAGTTTCCATCTCCGCCTTCGAAGCCCATGGAGAATAAAACACCTGCTTTTTGAAGCATTCCTGGTGTCTTATAAGGTTGATCTACGGCATCATCTTCTGCAGCGGGTAAGCTGTGGATTTCTCCCAAAATCACCGCTACTTTATTCTCCTTCAAAATATCCGCAATCATCCAGCTGTCTGTGGCTCCTACGAGGACAAGTTTGAAGTTGAATTCTTTGGCAAAATTAATGGCCGCAAGCATCTCCTTCACTAAATCGCAGTGCACGAAAAAGGGCTTGCTTCCGTCGAAAAGACCTCTCGTAGCTTCGAACTTCAAGTTCGTGCTTGTATGCGTTTTCTCATTCAGATATGCTTTTGCTTCCTTAAAAAAGGACCGCGCCTCTTCGAGGCGCGCCAACCCCGCCGCCACTGGATCCGCGTTCGCTCCTCTTCTTTGAAAAGCAGCTGGACGGTTAATCAAGGCCGGCATCTTAAAGTGAATGCCATTGTCCATCGCGTAAGCAGCATCTTGCCAGTTCCAAGCATCCAATTGCACGACGCTAGAAGAACCAGGGATCATCCCGCCTTGCGGCGTGATTTGCGCTAATAAAACGCCATTCGAACGCACCGTGTTAATGATTTTCGAATCGGTATTATACGCTACGATCGAACGGATGTTTGGGTTCATTTCGCCTAATTCCTCGATATCGATGGTCGACTTGGTGGAAGCGAATTCCACTAAACCTAAGCTCGAGTTAGGGGCGATTAAGCCTGGATAGACTTGCTTGCCGGTGGCATCGATGCGCTCAACGTCCCCTGAGATAGTCACAGGAGTGGCAGAAACGGTTTTGATTTTACCTTTTTCGAGAACGAGCGTGCCGTTTTCGATGATGGTTCCGTTGCCCACGTGGATGGTACCGCCGGTGATGACGATGGTCTTGCTTTGGGCAGGGGATGGGTGCATGGTTTCTTGTGCGAATGCAGAGATCCCGCTAAGCGCAAAGAAAAGAGTATATATGATCTGTTTTTTCATCTTGAATCTTAGTTTTCAGTGTTAGCCCAACGGTTCGAAATACGGTCCCAAATACTGTTTCCGTGGTGGTGATCCTCCTCGCATTCGTTCTCCGCCTTGTAGGATGGAGTCGCTGGACGAGTCGATGCGCCGCCTTTTTTCGCGCCGATCATCTTTTGCACTAAGCGTTGTTTTTCCGCTTTCAATTCCGCTTGGCGAATCAAATCTGCCGCGCGATCGAAAACTACGGCGCCATCTACGATCGTGTGCTCCGATTTCGCATAAATCGATAATGGATTGTCTGACCAAACCACGATATCGGCATCCTTACCTTCCTTGATAGAACCGACGCGGTCAGCGACGTGTAACATTTTGGCAGGATTCAACGTCACCATTTTCAAGGCTTCTTCCTCCGACATCCCCGCGTATTTCACTGATTTCGCTGCTTCTTGGTTCAAACGACGCGCCATTTCCGCATCATCCGAATTAATCGCCACATTCACGCCCGTCTTCTGCATCAGGTACGCATTTTGTGGAATCGCATCCGTTACCTCCATTTTATACGTCCACCAATCGGAGAAAGTAGAGGCATTCGCACCGTGTTTGGCCATAATATCAGCTACTTTATAACCTTCCAAAATGTGGGTAAACGTGTTCACCGTGAATCCAAAATGATCCGCTACCTTCATCATCGCGTTAATTTCGCTCTGTACATACGAGTGGCACGTGATGAAACGTTTGTGGTTCAAAATCTCCACCAAAGTCTCTAATTCCAAGTCAATGCGCTTGCCAGGACCTTGTTTTTCATAGTCTCTCGCACGTGTGAACGCATCCATCAACACCTGCTCCACACCCATACGCGTGTCTGGGAAACGCGGATTCGAAGTATTCCAAGAGCGTTTTACGTTCTCGCCCAATGCGAATTTGATAAATGGATCCCAGTTCGCAAACTTCATTCCCTCGGCGTTCGCACCCCAACGGAACTTCAATAATTGCGTTTGGCCACCAATCGTGTTACATGATCCGTGCAAAATGTGGCTAGACGTTACGCCACCACTCAATTGACGGTAGATATCCACATCATCTGGATCGATCACGTCTTGGATACGTACCTCAGCCGTTACTGATTGCGAACATTCGTTAATGCCGCCGGTTCCCGCTACGTGCGAGTGCTCGTCGATGATCCCCGCCGTTACGTGTTTGCCTGTTCCGTCGATCACGCGCGCCGTTGGATCTTTCAATCCTTTCCCGATCGCCGCGATTTTGCCGTTCTTTAAAAGTACATCGCTGTCCTTTAAAACGCCTGATTTTTCATTCGTCCAAACCGTCGCGTTCTTGATCAAGATCGTTTCGACCGTCGCTGGCTTAGGTGTTCCGTATCCCGCAAATGGGTAGATCACAGATCCTAATTCTAATTTATCTTCTTTCTTACCTGCTTTTTTCGTTACCGTATCTGCCGCCGCGGAAGCCTTTGCTTTCCAAGAAACCCAGTCGCCGTTCGCTAATTGGCCTGTTCCCGCGAAGCTCGCGTCTCCGAATGTTCCCGTTAAGCGTGTGCGCTTACCTTTGTCTGCTTTTGAAGAGAAGCTTAAGTTGATTAAGGATTCTTTTTGGGTGAAATCAACTGAAGTAGTGTCTTTGGCCAAAATCTGAACCTTATACCCTCCTGGCTCGCCTGAGATGCTCAAAGTCGCCTTGTTCGCACCTAATTGTAAATCATATTTTCCTGCCAACGAATTCCATTGTTCCTTCGCAATCGGATACGCATCGCCTTGCACCCAGTTCTCAATGATAGTCGTTTTTTCCGCGAAAACGGGACCATTTGTGATCACGAAGTTCGCTAGTTTGCCTGCATCCAGACTTCCGACCATGTCAGAAACACCTAAGATTGTTGCTGGGATTGAAGTCAACGCCTCAAGCGCCTTTTGCTCGCTCAAACCGTATTGAATCGCCTTACGGAGATTTGGCATAAAACTACTCACATCTTTTAATCCATTCGCCGTGATAGCAAATGAAAGACCCGCTTTCTCAAAAGTAGCTGGGTTCGTAGGCGCTAATTCCCAGTGCTTCATATCCGCCACATTCACGAAACGCGCGTCCGTCGGATCCTCTAAATCCATCACTTGCGGGAAGTCCAAAGGCAAAATGAATTTCGCATTCGACGCTTTCATCTCATCAATACGTTGGTATTCGTTACCACTCGCTTTGATAATGTATTGAACACCAAACTCATCACCGATTTTGTCCGCCCGTAAAGCAGACCACTTATCTGTTACCTCGAAGATTTGAGGAAGCGCTTGAATCTCGTTAAAAGAGGCCAAAGACAAATTTGTTCCCTCTTTCGCCGGCTTCGATTTGTACCAAGCGGCGTCTAAGAAGTTTTGGCGTAAAAGCGCAATCGAACCCATCAAAGAGCCCGGATAATCCTGCGTCGACGATCCCTTATTAAAGGAATAATGCGCCGAAGCTTTCTCTTTCAAGACCACCAAGTTTTCTCTTTGCTTCGCTAAGCTCACAAAAACGCCGGTTCCACGAGAGATACCGTCCATATGGTGGGTCAAAACCGTGCCAAAGCCCAGCTTGCGCAATTCCTTCGCCTTCGAATCATTCACTTCGAACAATTTCGCGTGCGAAACCTCCGATTTGATGGCCTGATTCCAAGAATAAGGGCCTTTTGTGTTCGAAATCATTTGAGAGGGTGAACGGAATCCGCCGCCACCAGGTGCTACGGGATTCATCCCGTAATCACTGTAAAGATCAATAAAAGAGGGGTAAATATACTTACCGCCACAATCGATCACCACCGCGTCTTTAGGGACTGCCACAGCTCCGACCGATTCGATCTTGCCGTTTTTAATCACCAAAGTCGCCTTGGTTAAAGTCGTTTTTGCATCTTTCACGATGGTCGCATTTGTGAAGGCATAATAGCCATTCGACGGACTTGCGACGTCATTAATCGGGAAAGTGACTTGAGAAAAGAGAGACGTGCTCACGAAGAGGAACAGGGCTCCCAGCCAAAAAGGTTGAAATTTTTTCATTCGTTGATTTTTGTTGGAGATTAAAGATAGAAAATTTTTGTCTTTGGCCTATCTTTGTCTACACATTTTGCCTAAGTCATCATGCATACCGCTAATACCATCGCCGCTCTTGTGGCGAATCCTGAATCCCATGCCCGTTTTTTGAACACGCTTTCCTTCATGGAAAATTCTGGCGCGCGAAAAATTTCCAAGTTTGAGCACAAAAAAGAGGTCAGCCTGATCATCCTAAAACACGCCGCGGAAGAACACCGCCACGCGTACTATTTGAAGAAGCAGATCAGTAAATTAGTTCCGTCCGGCTTCGAGACCTACGACGATTCCTTTTTGATCAACCCACGCTCTTCCCGCTTCTATTTAGACGTATTGGACCTGCGTGTCAGCCAATATGCCAAGAAAAAACTAGGCCTTACCGGCTACGACGTAAAATGGGCGGCCTATTTATTAGTGACCTACGCCATCGAATTACGAGCAGATGAATTGTATCCGATTTACCAGCAAATATTAACGGAAACAAAATCTAAAGTCCAAGTGAAATCCATCATCGTAGAAGAGGAGGGACACTTAGAAGAGATGATTTCGCAATTAAAAGCTACTTGGCCAGACTGGGAACAGCACGCCGCCGTGGCCGTTCAGATCGAAACGGAATTGTATCAGGATTGGGTGAGTTCGCTGGTGGCGTAGTTCACAAAACGTGAACTTCTCCCGTTTTTATCAACAAACTTTTAATCTCGCCATTCACCTTCACTTTCGCTGCGCTTCCTTTCAGTCCTTTCAGGTGTAGGGACGTCACTTTGCCGTCTTTCCAGCTCATGGAAATCTCGAATCCACCACGGGTTTTTAAGCCAGAAACCGATCCCTCAGAAGCCCAAGCCGCCGGTAAAGCCGGAAGAGTTTCAATTAATTCAGGTGTTGATTGAACGAGCATTTCTGCAACAGCCGCGGAACCACCAAAGTTTCCATCGATCTGGAATGGAGGGTGTGCGTCGAATAAGTTTGGATAAGTGCCACCGCCGCGAGCGTAGTTTACTTTTACGCCGTCCGGTTCTACGTATTTCAAGAGTTCACGGTACATTTTGTAGGCATGATCTCCGTCGCGCAGACGTGCCCAGAGGTTAATTCTCCAGCCTTTGGACCAGCCGGTTGTCTCATCGCCTTTGATCTCTAAGGTCTTTTTAGCCGCCGCTGCAATCGTTGGCGTTTCTGCCAATGTCACGTGCGTTCCCGGATATAAACCGTATAAATGCGATTGGTGGCGGTGCTTCGGATCCGTGTCCTCCCAGTCGAAATACCATTCTTGCAGATTCCCTTTCGCACCTACTTGATAAGGAAGCATTTTCGATAAAGCCTTTTCTAAAGTCGCCTGAAAGGCCGGGTCTTTTTGAAGGATCTTTTCAGCCGCGATTAAGTCCAAAAACAACTCGCGAATCATCGCTAAATCCGCCGTCGCCCCGTAGGCCGTCGCTCCTTGGTAGCCCGTAGGCGTGATGAATTTATTCTCTGGTGAAGTTGATGGAGACGTGATCAAGCGACCATTTTTGTCTTCAATTAACCAATACAGGCAGAATTCCGCCGCACCGCGCATCAATGGATAGGCCTTAGCCTCTAAGAATTTCTTGTCCTGTGTGAACAAATAATGTTCCCACAAATGGGTCGAAGCCCAGGTCGCGCCCATCGGCCAGTTCGCCCAACTGGGGTCACCGTTTCCGAAATCTCCCACTGGATTCGACATCGCCCAAATATCTGAATTGTGGTGAACCACCCAACCCGGCGCATCGTAAAACGTTTTTGCCGTAATGCGCCCCGTCTTTTCTAGGTTCTCTAGGAAGCCCAAAAACGGCGTATGCATCTCACTCAAATTCGTATTTTCTGCCAGCCAATAATTCTCTTCGGCATTAATATTCATCGTATAATTACTTGACCAAGGTGGTCGAATATGTGGATTCCACAGTCCTTGCAAGTTCGCTGGTACGCCCGGCGTCCGCGAGCTTGAGATCAATAAATACCGCCCAAACTGGAAGTATAAGGTTTCGAGGTAGTTGTCCTTTTCGCCTTTGGCATAACGACGTAAACGCTCATCCGTAGGCAATTCCGGTGCATTATCCGCTGGCAAACTCAAGTTCACGCGCTTGAAATACGGCTGGTAATCCGCTAAATGGCGCGCCAATAATTGCTCCGCACCCTTAAAGCTGGCCGCTTGCAAACGCTTTTCTGACAAGTCATCTTCATTCAAACCCTCCTTCGATGGGCTCTTATCAAAGCCATTAAAACTCGTCGCCATCGTCACTAAAATCGTCGCGTCCGTTCCGCCCACCATCTGCAAGGTCGAATCCGTGCGAACTACTTTTCCATCCGCCGACTGAATCAAAATATCGGATGCAAAACGTGTTCCTTTTGAATCATCGAACATAATGGGATTCCCTTGCTTGCGGACATAATTCGGATCCGCTCGAACCGGCGCCGTGCCCTTTGCATGTAGGTGATTAATGGTCGATTTCGTCGAATAACGCAACAAGGACTTGAATTGAACCGTAAAGTTCAACCCCTTTTTCTCCTTACTCGTTAAGTGAATCACGAACACATTGTCCGGATGCGAAAAGAAATATTCCTTGCGAATCTCGTTCGTACCCGCGTGGTAATGCACCGTCGAAACCGCCTTGTCTAAATTCAATTCGCGGCGGTATTCCGTCGGATTCTCATGGTTAAAGTCGACATATAAGGTTCCCAGAGGCGCATACGACTCCGAGAATTTACCTTGGATTTTACGGACCAAAGAATCCGCCGCCTTGTAATTTTCCTGACGCAATGCCTCGCGAACTGCCGGCAAATTTTTATACGCCTCCTTATTCATATATGGATCCATCGGCTCCCCAGACCACAAAGTCAGGTCATTCAAGAAGATTTTATCGCTCTTTGTTCCGCCAAAAACCGTCGCACCCTGCTTCCCATTTCCGAGCACAAGCGCCTCTTCAAAATAGGTCGCCGGCTTATCGTACCACAATCGCATGGGCTTCTGTTGTTTTTGCTGTGCGAAGGTGCTGAAGGCTAAAAGGGTTAAGAATAGTATGCGCATAGGTTTATTTTTTTATCGCCAAACGGCCCGTGTAGTCAATTCTCTGTAATAAAATCGAATTCTTTTGCTCTGCGAAATACTCGTCCACCGCTTTTCGGCAGCCCTCCCAGTGGCCATAATCGTCGATGATCATAACGCCGCTTTCGCTTAAAGAAGGATATAAATGAATCAATTCGTGTTTCGTAGAAGTGTACCAGTCCGTATCTAAACGTAACAGGGCGATGGCGCCTGTGGGAACTGTGACAGGAATCGTGTCTTCGACTTTACCCTCCACGTAATGGATATTTTCTGCAGGAAATGAACTGTTCGACATCGTTAATTTCACATCGTCTAAGTTTGCCAAACACCAAACCGAAGTCTCCTTCTGGTCTTGTGTTTGCTCGAGCATTTGGTCCGCTTTTTGGCCCCTAAAATCCACATCCTCCGCCGTAGGTTCAGACATCCCCTCGAAAGTATCGTATAAATAGAGGTGGCGATCGCTCACCCCGCGGTGCGCCAAAACCTGCGCCACCATCAGCGAAGATCCCCCGCGCCACACGCCACATTCCACAAAATCCCCCGGAATATGTTGATCAATCACATAATTCGTTGCTTGATATAAGGCAAACATCCGCTCCACCGAGGTCATCGTGTAGGGCTGGCATTTCTCATAAAAGCTCCAAAAGGTTTTGTCCAGAATATCCGCGTAAGGCCCAGCGGCCTTGCGATCGAATTTGGTGACTTTGTAACCGAATTGTTCAATAAGGTTTAGAAGGAATTTGCGCATAGGAGGTAATTTCTCCTAAAAATAGTAAAAATTTTGTGGTTTGGTATACCTGAATACCCTTAAAACAAAAGACCCTAACATCGCTGTTAGGGTCTTTATTCATTGAAGTGGTAGATCCCGGACTCGAACCGGGGACACACGGATTTTCAATCCGATGCTCTACCAACTGAGCTAATCCACCTCAATTCCCCGCGTTAATCGGGAGTGCAAAAATAAGTATAATTTTATTTAATCCCAATCTTGGCTTAAAAAAAACAAAGAAATCTCGCAATTCGGGGATTTATTCGCCGAAAAGGCCGCTCGATAAATAGCGATCTCCGCGGTCGCAAATGATGCACACGATCACACCTTCCTCTAACTCAGTCGCTAAGCGTAAGCTGGCCAAAACACTGCCGCCACTGCTCATGCCTCCGAACACGCCTTCGACTTTAGCGAGCGCACGCGTCATCGCGGTGGCATCTGCTTCTGAAATATCCATCACGCGGTCTACGCGAGACGGGTCATAGATTTTAGGCCGGTATTCAATAGGCCAGCGGCGGATGCCAGGGATTTTAGAGCCGTCTGTGGGCTGGCAGCCTACGATTTGGATGGCTGGATTTTGTTCTTTTAAGTACATCGAGGTGCCCATAATGGTACCCGTGGTGCCCATAGAACTCACGAAGTGCGTGATTGTGCCATTCGTGTCGCGGAAAATTTCGGGTCCTGTCGTTTTGTAATGGGCTAAATAATTATCTGGATTCTCGAACTGATTCAACATAAAGAACTCACCTGAGGCTGCCTTTTCAACGGCATAGTCACGGGCTGATTCGATGGTTTCTGTCAGCGTTACGGTAGCTCCGAAAGCTTCCATCGTCAACACGCGTTCGCGCGTAGAATTTGCCGGCATCGCTAATTCAATTTCGATGTCATATAAACGGGCAATCATCGCCAGCGCGATTCCCGTGTTGCCAGAGGTCGCTTCGATGAGCTTCATTCCCGCCTTTAATTCCCCGCGCTGGATGGCGCCTTCGATCATGTTTTTCGCGGCACGATCTTTCACGGATCCGCCTGGATTGTTCCCCTCTAATTTCCCGTAAATCTTGACCTTCGGGTTCGGGTTCAAGCGCGATAATTCGACTAAGGGAGTGTTTCCGACTAAATCTAATAGCTGGCTCATATTAATCTTGGATAACTTTGACGTTCTCTTGGTGGTAAATCTTTGTGTTCGCCGGCACACTGCGCGTCAACCAGACGTTTCCGCCTATAATCGAGTCTTTCCCTACAATCGTTTCGCCGCCTAAAATCGTGGCTCCGGAGTAAATCACTACGCCGTCTTCGATGGTAGGATGACGCTTCGTGGAGGCCATCGATTTGTCGACTGAAAGGGCTCCTAGGGTTACGCCTTGGTAGATTTTCACTCGTTCTCCAATGACGGTCGTTTCCCCAATCACAATTCCGGTGCCGTGATCCATAAAGAAATAGCGACCGATGCTGGCGCCGGGGTGGATGTCGATACCGGTTTTGGAATGCGCATATTCAGTCAAAATCCGCGGAATTAATGGCACTTTCTCCTGGTGTAATCCGTGCGCTAAGCGGTAAAAGGCCAAAGCATAAAAGCCCGGATAGGTACGAATCACCTCATAGGAAGTGGTCGCTGCCGGATCGCCCGCCACCATCGCTTCCACGTCCGTTTGCAAGAGGTCGTATATGACTGGGATTTGATCTAAAAAGCGGTGCGCAATGACCGCCGGATCTTCTGAAAGCTGGTCTTTCATCGAATACAACAGACTTTCAAGTCCATTTTCGATGCTTTCCCAAACGGCTTTCAATTCATCCGTTGTATTAAAATGCCTGCGCGTTTGCTCCGGGAAAAGTGTCAAAACGATTTTCGTGAACAACTTTTTGATGTCAGATGTCGCCGGGAAAGGTGGCGTCTGCTGGTGTTGCGCTACTATTTTATCTAAAAAGTCCTTAGGAAGCATGGCTTAAAAGTAATTCGGTTTGTTCGATCGGGTCCAGTGTGCGGACTTCGATGCGGGTGATTTGGGATTCGTCGCGTAATTCAAGGCCGTACATATAGGCCTTATCGTAGTAATGCAGGGTGATTTCCGCGACTAAACTGAAATCCCCGGCTTCTAACGCTTCCAGCGCGATGGCGTAGCGGTCCAGGCCTAAGCGTTTTTTTATTTTGCCCAAAGCCTTTTCTAAATCCTCCTTCGGATAAGATGCATACACGTTCACTAAATGCGGCAAACGGTAGACCGGTTCAATATCTAAAAAGACCACAGGAGCCGCACGAAGCTGATTATACAGCGGAGCACCCATAAATACCTGACCTATGTGGCGACTTTCATCCTCCACCCAGATCTCGCGGCTATAATCAAAACCGCACAAAACGCGGTGCACTTCATTCTCAAAATGCTCACTTGTAGGCTGCAACTCTAATCCTAAATGACCAAAAGCCGACCCCCGATGGTGCGCAATACCTTCTAAATCCAAGACCTGATGCCCTCTTTTCACTAATTCATGCAAGATTTCGGTCTTCCCTGATCCCGTCTTCCCGCCCAAAACGCGGAAGGGAATAGGTTGATCAAAAATGGCCAATACCTCATTGCGGTAGGCCTTGTAGCCTCCCACGAGGATCTTTACCTTGATTCCGGCCGTCTCAAAAAGCCAGGCCATACTGCCACTTCGCATTCCCCCGCGCCAGCAATGGACGAGGATGGTGTTGTCGACGGCTAGTTTTTTGGCCTTTTTCACCCATTTCGCCAGTTGTGGACCCACAAATTCCAAGCCTAATTCGATCGCTTGATCTTTGCCTTTTTGCTTATAGCAAGTCCCCACCGCGGCGCGTTGGGCATCGTCAAAAATAGGAAAGGAAATGGCTCCAGGAATCCGTGCCCGCGTATATTCGCCAGGCGATCGTACATCGAGCACCGGGTATGTTTTTGCGGCTTCGAGGAAGTCTGACGGACTCAGTTTTTCGGGCATTATAGGGTTATTTCGTAGAATTCGAAGTTCAGTGGATCGAATGTCTGTAGTAAATCGTGTATAAAGTCAGGGTGGTCGCTCGCGAATTCGAGGAAGTTCGTGTGGCGCTCCTGCCATTCTCCCGTAGGGAATAAGGCTTCTTTTAATGCCAAAACTTGTCTCACCTCATCTCCCTGATTACGCTCTTCCGCGCGCTTTAATTTCTTCGCTAATCGCTCTAGACCTTTGATCCAACGCGCCTGTTCAGCTAAAACGCTTGCTTCCAAGGTAGGATCGATGGCTTTTGCTCTGGCAGCTAATTCCGCTAAAATAGGCTGTAAGGCTTGCGCTTCACCGGCTGTATCCAGTTGATGCGTCGTGCGTCCCGCCACGAAATCACGTCGTAACGCTAATTCGTTTTTAAACAAATCAGCTAAACTTAAACCGAGTTTTTCTGCCTTCTCCGCCTGCTTCTGCGTCTTCACGATCGCAAAGTTACGCGGCAATAAAATAGGGAACGGAACCTGATGTAAATCGAAAATGCCTTTCAATTGCAACCAATACGCCACCTCCGCCGGGCCTCCTATGTAGGCCAGATTAGGTAAAATGACTTCTTGGTACAATGGTCGTAAGATCACATTCGGGCTGGCTTTGGTGATGTCCACCGAATCCCCCGTTTCCAAACGAACGCGATCATTTTCCGTTAATTCAAATAGGTTCACCGGACGCGCCGAAACCTGTGTCTTGTAGCCTAAGGCCTCTAATTTCTCTGTCGTCGCCCGTACGATAGGTTCGTGCACCTGTTGTTTCAAATCCGCCTCCATGATAGGTGCGAAAATCGACTTCAACCGTACATCATCTGCATCGAGACAGACTAAACCTTCAGCGCCAAAAAGCGCGTGCATATACATTCTCACTGCCTCAGAAAGGGTTTTTCCCTCGGAATAAGCCTTGTCGAAAATCTCGTTTCTAAACGGAATGTTGGGGAAATCGCTCAGGTTAAAACGACCCACAGCGCCTTTTTGGGAAGTATTCCACGTGTATTTCGTCCCAAATGCAATGAAGTGATTTATCTCCTCAAAATCGTGGTCCTCCGTCGCCATCCAATACACTGGCACAAATCGCTGTGCGGGATACGCTTTTTGAAGCGCACGCGCCAGATTAATCGTCGATACAAGCTTATAAATCACATACAGTGGACCTGTATAGATATTTAATTGATGTCCAGTCGTTACCGTAAAGGTATTTTCATCGCGAAGATCTACCGCCGGCATTTCAGCGCCTATAGCGGCATATTGCTCGGTTAGGACAGTCTGTAATATTGCGCGATTAGCCGCTGGGAATGTGCTTTTAGAAGCAATTTGCTCTTTGAAATTTTCCAGACGCGGACCATTGCCATAAAACGCTTTCAACTCAGGCTTCTCTGCCAAATAATCCAGTAGCAGTGTAGAGAAAGCGTTCAGCGAAGAAAAAGAATGCGTTTTATGATCCATTATTTAGAGGCGGAATGTTTTGTCCTGATGTTATCGTAAACGCTATCTGGGATCGGAATGTTCAATTTTTCGGCAGCCGTTTCTGGTTTCTCCCAGTTTAAATACCCTTTCACCCAAGCAAAGGCTAGGCCTAAAGCTAAGATTCCCACGAATATTAAAATCTCAATAACCGCATAAGTCGGGAACTCCGGCGCTGCAGTTGAAAGAGTCTTGTCCTTTAATAAGGTAGCCGTGGGAAATAAGAATACTAATTCGATTTCGAACAAAACGAAAAGCAGGGCAATCACGTAAAAGCGAGGATTGAAGCGGATGTTCGCGTTTCCTACCGGTGCTTCGCCGGATTCGTAGGTGGAGTTTTTCTCGACATTGGGGCGATTTGGACGAATAAAGCGGGCAAGGGTTAAAATCAAGCCCAGGAAAAGGATCCCTGCGCCTAAAAATGCCGCTACATAGCCAAATTGCTCGATCATTGTCTCAATTTCAAATAGCCCTTAATCACCGTAAAGGTGGTAATCGCGAGGAAGAATAAGATGATGTATTGTACGTAGTTGATGATGCCGGGGAAACTTTGGCCTAAATAAAAACCTCCCGTCACTAAAATGCCCACCCAAAGCGCGCCACCCACTAAATTCAGGAAAATAAATTTATACCAAGACAAGTGACTAATGCCCGCTAAAATGGGCGTAAAGGTCCGTACAATAGGCAAAAAGCGACTGATGACTAACGCCATAAAACCGTATTTGTCAAAAAACTCTCGGGTCGATTCCAGGTGTTTCTTCTTGAAAAACCAGCCATCGGGCCTATTCATCAGCGATTTGCCAAAAAACCGCCCCACTAAATAACCCACGAGGGAACCGATGACGGCAGCCAGAAAAATACTCAATAAGAGAGAGCTCAAAGGCTCTTTCAGCACACCCGTACCCCCAAAAACACCCGTCAAAAACAATAAATAATCTCCAGGAAGGAAAAAGGCGAAGAAAAGGCCATTCTCAGCGAAAACAATCAGGGTAATCACCATCAATCCAGAACGGATAATGGTTTCAGAATCAGTGAGCTGATGCCACAAAAGATTTATTTCATCCATGATTTAGGCCGTCATTCCATCTTAAATTAAAATGAAAACATAAATATGGGTGAAAAATTCGAATTTTTGTTACATTTGGGAGATGAAAAATGTCATTGCCTACCTTCTTTTCGTAATCCTATTTGCTGGCGGCTTATTGCCAAAGGTGGGTATGGAGCAGGCCATCAAGGCGAACGAATTGGTGAAGCATTTTCAAGATCACAAGAAACAGGCTCCGGCTGGTTTCAGTTTTGTGGACTTCCTTTGGATGCATTATGCGGCTGATTCGAAGCACGCAAAGACGACCAAACACCCGAGTTTACCTAGTTTCGATTTTACAGGTGCGATGGGTTACGTTTTACCCACAGTTGCCCTCTTTTTTATGAGTGCTGTCGCGCTCATCTTAGCGCGCCGCCGCTCAGAATTCTACGAAAACAACTACCATTTCTCGATGGAGCGTGTGCTAATCGCGCCTCCCCGGTTTTAAAATTACGCCTGCAGATCACGGCATGTGCCGTTTATGTAAATGCTTAATTTTAAAACCATGATTAATTCCATTATCAGTTTCAGTATACGTAATAAACTTGTTGTAGGCCTTTTTGTGCTAGGACTCGTTTTTTGGGGAGGTTATTCGCTGAGCAAATTGCCCATCGATGCCTTACCAGACATTACGTCGAACCAAGTGCAGGTGATCACGCAATCCCCCGCACTTGCGACCTCCGAGGTCGAAAAATTCATCACTTATCCGCTCGAGATTTCCTTGCGAACCATTCCCAATGTGAAGGATATTCGCTCCGTTTCCCGGATGGGTCTTTCCATTATTACCGTCGTTTTCGAGGATGAAGTCGCCACTGAGGTGACGCGGCAGCAAGTTGCAGAGAAATTAAAGGCAGCAGAACCTTACCTTTTACAAGGGGCGGGTGTGCCGGAAATGGCGCCCATCACGACAGGTTTAGGGGAGTTTTTCCAATACACCTTAGAGGTGGATCCCTCTTTCAAAGACCAATATTCACTCGCAGATTTACGTACCTACCAAGATTGGTTGATTAAGCGCCAGCTTTTGGGGATCAAAGGCGTGGTGGAGGTCAGCTCCTTCGGGGGGAACCTAAAACAATACGAGGTCGCGATCGATCCAGAGCGTTTGCGCGCGATGAATGTGAGCGTGAACGAGGTGTTTAAGGCGATTCAGATCAACAATTCGAACTCTGGAGGTAGTTATTTAGAGAAGGGGACGGATGCCTATTTCATTCGTTCGGAGGGGATGTTGACTTCGATAGAGGACATTGAGAATACCGTTGTTTCCCAAAGAGGTGAGGCCGGATTACCTATCCTAGTGAAGGATGTGGCCAAAGTAGGCTTCGGGAAAGCGGTCCGCTACGGAGCGATGACTCGAAACGGCGAGGGCGAAGCTGTGGGTGGCGTTATGTTGCTTTTGAAAGGGGCGAACGCAAACCAGGTCGTGCAGGACGTGAAAGTGCAGATGGAAATCATCGGCAAAACCCTGCCGCAAGGAATTAAAATTGTACCTTATTTAGATCGCAGCGTGTTGATCGGTCGTGCCATTAATACGGTGGAGAAGAACTTGATCGAGGGAGGATTGATTGTCGTGTTTATCCTGGTTTTATTGCTGGGAAATCTGCGCGCCGGTTTGATCGTGGCCTCGGTGATTCCGCTCTGTTTATTGTTTGCCTTTGCGCTGATGCACATTTTCGGGGTGTCTGCGAACCTGATGAGTTTAGGAGCGATTGACTTTGGCCTCATTGTAGATGGCGCCGTCATCATTGTGGAGTCCATTATTCACCGGCTCCACAGTCATCGAAAAGGCGAGGAATTGAGCCAGCACGCGATGGATGAGGAAGTGGGAATTTCTGCCAAAGCGATTTTTGGCTCCGCGGCCTTTGGCGTCATCATTATCCTCATTGTTTACCTACCCATTATGGCTTTAGGTGGAATCGAAGGCAAGATGTTTAGGCCAATGGCCCAAACGGTGAGTTTCGCCATCCTAGGTGCTTTGATTCTCTCGTTGACTTATGTTCCCATGATGTCAGCCTTGTTTTTAAGCAAGAAAATCAGTCATGAAATTACGATAGCGGATCGCATTATGGGCTTCCTGTATGGAAAGTACCAGCCCATCATTCACTGGGCGTTGAAGCAGCGTAAGTGGGTGGTGATCGGCGCTTTTGGTCTATTTTCTGCTAGCATTGCCTTATTTATGTCCTTAGGAGGAGAGTTCATTCCAGAATTAAACGAGGGAGATTTTGCCGTAGAAACCCTATTGCCTACGAATGCCTCTTTATCCCAAAGTATCAAAGTTAACACCGCCGCTCAAGCGATGTTACTGAAGAAATTCCCTACGGAGATCAAGCAAGTGGTTTCTCGTATAGGCGCTTCCGAAATCCCAACGGACCCCATGGGAATCAACTCCTGCGATTTAATTATCCAATTAAAGGATCCGTCCGAATGGAAAAATGCGGAGACGATGGAGGAATTAGAGGCCAAAATGGATGCGGCTTTAGACGTGTATCCAGAAGTGAATTTCGAGTTTACGCAACCGATTCAGATGCGTTTTAACGAGCTGATCGCGGGAGTGAAATCGGATATTGCGGTGAAGATTTTTGGGGAAGATCTCCAAGAATTGTTTGATCACGCGACCGAAGCCTCTCGTTATATCCGTCAAATCGACGGCGTAGGCGACATCAAAGTCCAGCAAATCGACGGTATTCCGCAATTAGTGGTGAAATACAACCGCGTAAAGATGGCGCAATACGGCTTGAATGTCAATGAGGTAAACTCGGCCATCAAGATGACCTTTGCAGGAGAAACAGCCGGAATCGTCATGGAAGGGGAGAAACGTTTTGACCTGGTGGTCAGAATGGATTCGGTTCACCGTCAAGACATTCAAAATCTGCGCGAACTCTACATCGACTTGCCATCAGGATCGCAAATCCCTTTGCAAGAGGTGGCAGATGTGAGTTATGAAAACGCGCCTTTGGAAATCTCACGTGATAACACGCACCGCCGAATCACGATCGGTATTAACGTTCGTGGCCGAGACGTCGAAAGCGTCGTGGCCGATATTCAAAAAGTCATGAAAGATAAAATTGTATTACCGGCGGGTTACTATGTGACCTACGGCGGAACGTTTGAGAATTTACAAGCGGCGAAATCGCGTTTGGCATTGGTAGTACCGATTGCCTTAGCGCTGATTTTCGTGCTCTTGTTTTTTACGTTCCAAAGCTTCTTAGAAGCAGCCATCATTTACCTAGCGATTCCTTTGTCGGCCATTGGTGGTGTGGTGGCGCTTTGGTTACGCGGGATGCCTTTCTCGGTTTCTGCCGGGATCGGATTTATCGCACTTTTCGGGGTGGCTGTATTGAACGGAATCGTGTTGCTTTCTTTCTTTAAGCAATTAGCGGACGAGGGTTTAAGCGTGGAAGAACGATTGAAGAAAGGATTAGAATTGCGGTTCAGACCGGTGATCATGACCGCGGCTGTGGCCTCTTTAGGTTTCTTACCCATGGCGTTGAGTCACTCGCCGGGCGCGGAGGTGCAGCGTCCATTAGCGACGGTGGTCATCGGTGGCTTGATCACGGCGACGTTCTTAACGCTAGTCGTTATCCCAGTCGTGTACTCGATTGTGATGGGCCGCAGAGAACAGAAGCTGAAGGCCAAAGGACTAGGGATGATTATGTTGTTCATCTTGATGTCATTTAGTTCGTTTGCAGAGACTAAGCCGGAGGCGACTAAGACGCAGTCGACTAAGTCACGAAGTGACGACCCATTGACTAAGTCGCGTAGCGACGACCCCCGCCTGTCGCTAAAAGCTTGCTTGTCCCAAGCCTCCACGCGCAACGCCCTCCTAGCAACAGGCCTAGCAGACGTAAAAACCGCGGAGGCCTTCATCCAATCCGGAAAGGAATTACCTAAAGGAACGGTGGATGCGCAGTACGGAAAGACGCAGACCTATTACAGCCAGGATTATACGGTGATGGCTTCCCAAAGTATTCCGTGGCCTACGCTTTTGAAAGCGCAGGTGAAGTCCTTGACTTCGGCAAAAGTGATGAGCGAAAAGCGCTTGAAGATCACGCAGAATTTAGTGGCCTCGAGTGTGAAATTCTATTATTACCAGATTTTAGCACAGCAGAAAAATCTAGCGTTTTTAGCTTCTCAGGACAGTTTATATACCCTGATGAAGCGTGCGGCAACGATTAAATTCCAGCAAGGTGAGACGAATCGCTTGGAATTGATGGCGGCGGAAACGCGCTTGCGGGAGTTTCAACAAAAACGAATTGCCCTAGAAGCGGATCAAAAGACGGCCTATCAAAATTTAGCTTACTGGATCAACGAACCAGGTGAATTTGAGATCGAGGGAAAGGAATCACTTGCCATGGAATCCGGTGTTGCTGGATTGGATTTGTCTAAAAATCCGACCATCGAACTTTTAGCTGAGCAGGTAGAGCACGGAAAATTATTGACGGCGGTCGAAAGAGAACGCTTGAAGCCAGATCTCAGAATCGGGGTGACCACGCAGAGTATTGAAAATGTAGGGGGCCAAAACTTCGTGCAGGCTGGTCTGGCCATTCCGATTTTTGGCAAAGGTCAAAAAGCGAAGATTGCCTCGGCGAAATTGCAAGAGGAGGCATTTGTCAGCCAAAAAATCCAAGCCGAATCCGCCTTGCAAACGGACTTCAAAAATGCGGAGGCAGCGGTCGCAAAATACCGAGCGAGTTTGGCTTATTATACCGCCACTGCCTTACCACAGGCTGCTTTGTTAGAGAAAACCGCGCTAAAATCGTACCAGCAAGGGGAAATCGAATACGTCGAAATGTTGCAAAATACGCAGCAGGCTTGGCAGATTCGAGAAAGTTATATTCAAGAAGTCAACGCCTACAACCAGGCGATTATCACACGTCAAACACTCATTGGAAATGAATAAGATATTCAAATTTGCAGCGCTATGCCTTGTATTTAGCGTAGTAGCTTGCTCGAAAAAAGAAGAGGCCACCACAGAAGCACCGGTGACCGAAATTAAATTAAGTGTAGAACAGAAGACGAACGCGGGTATTGAATTCGGGTCTTTGGAAGAGCGCGAAATGTCCACGGAAATTAAGTGCACGGGGGTGGTTGATGTGCCGCCGGTGTCTTTGGCATCCATCTCGATCCCGATCGCAGGTTACGTGAAAACAACGTATGAATTACTTCCGGGCAAGAAAGTATCGAAAGGCCAGGCCCTAGCGACTTTGACATCGCTTGATTTCATCCAAATGCAGCAAGAATATTTACAGGCCTTGTCATCCCAGACCTTTATGAGTTCCGAGAAATCGCGTCAACAAGTATTGACGAACGAAGAAGTGGGATCGAAGAAGAAATTGCAACAGTCGGAGGCGGATTTAGGGAATGTCAATGCGCAAGTGAAGGCTTTGGGACTAAAATTAGAGGTCTTAGGTTGTGACTTAAAATCGCTGGCAAAAGGGAATATTAGTTCTGTTTTGACCTTGCGTTCGCCGATTGATGGGTATATCCAAGATCAGTTTTTAGCGATCGGAAAATACGTAACGCCGTCCGACGTCTTGATTAAGGTCGTAGGAATGGCGGATAAGCACGTGGAATTGAAGGTGTTTGAGAAGGATTTGGCGAAATTAAACATCGGTCAAACCATCGAATTCGAATCAGAGGGCCAAAAAGCGAAAGCCAAAATCTTCCTCATCGCCCCACAAGTGGATTTAACCAACCGCACGACATCCGTTCACGGCCACTTCGCAAACAAGGCGGATGAGAAGCACTTCACGGTAGGTCAATTCGTGAGCGCGCGCATCGAAGTAGGCACCCAAAAAATCCCTAGCATTCCGCAAGCTGGTCTTGCACGCGTAGGAAAAGGGGGCTTCATTTACGTAGAAATGGCGAACGGTGCGATGGCACAAGTGCCCGTAGAGATTTTGAGCTCCACACCGGAATACGCGGGTATCAAATTATTGAAGGAATTACCGGCGGGTAAGGTGGTAACGAAAGGGGCTTCCGCTTTAGAAGCGATCTTCGCAAAAGACTAGTCCACTAGTCCTGACCAAACAGTATAATCGGCCCATCCTGCAGGTGGGTCGATTTTTTTGTCAAAAATCCCGAAAATAGTCGACCCCGATCCGCTCATGGCGGCATAAGTTGCACCCAAAGTGTACATCTCCTCTTTCAAGGAGGCTAATACAGGATGTGTAGGGAATATGCTCTTCTCGAAATCATTCGAGATCGTTTCTTTCCAATCAGCTTTCAAAATAGCCTTGCGCAGATCTACCGGAGCTTTTGCAGGCGTCACACCCGCATAGGCTTGCGCCGTTGAGATGCCCACTGCTGGGTATAAAAGCACGAGAAACTTCCCTTTCAAGCTCGCTTCGATAGGACTCAGTTGATCTCCTTTTCCTTTGCCAAAAGCCGCCTGATTCGACAAGAAAAATGCACAGTCGCTGCCTAATTTAGCCGCATAGGGTTGTAAATCTTCATTCGTTAAGGGCAATTGAAATAGGTCTCTCAAGCCCATCAAGGTAAATGCCGCGTCAGACGATCCGCCACCTAAACCAGCGCCCATCGGGATGATTTTATGTAGGTGAATGTGCACAGGGGGCATTTTATGGTCCTTGCTCAATAACTGGTACGCTTTGTAGCACAGGTTATCTTCGATGGCGCCCGCGATGTCTAAGCCAGAGGAGCTAAAGGTGAATTCCCCTTCAGAAGGCGTAATTTCTAGCACATCCGTCCAGGGCACCGGAAAGAAACACGTTTCTAAGTCGTGAAACCCATCCTTGCGCTTCTTCGTGATGTACAAGCCTATATTAATCTTCGCGTGCGGAAATAAAACCATATTAATCTTCTAAAGAGTTGCCTATCCAGCTGAAACGAACCCACAATCCAATGAAGAAAAAGATGAGCGCAATTTCTGCAAATAGGTAAGAAAGGGAGATGTGCTCTTCCCAAGTAACCGTTTTGACCACGGAGGCCTCCATTTTATCAATTTCCTGGAAAATTTGTTGCAAAGCCTGGCCGTTCGTCGCACGGAAGAATTTCCCTTTGGTGATGGTTGCGATCTCGCGCAGGGTGGTTTCATCGACGGGGTCAGCGCTCGGTTGAAGGCTTCCTACGGCGATGGTATAGACTTTGATGTTGAAATTTTTCGCTAGTTCTGCGGAGGTAACCGGGTCTAAATTCCCCGCCGTATTGTTTCCATCGGAAATCAGGATACTGATTTTCTTGGGGTTTTCGGAGTCCCGGATTTGGTTAATACACATCCCCAACGCATCGCCTAAAGCCGTTCCTTCTTCCACGATTTGGTTCGTCTGGAATTGCTGCAATTGATGCAATAAAAAGGCCGAATCTGTCGTAATGGGACTCGCTAAATAGGGAGCGCCCGCGAAGGCAATGAGCGAAATAGGATCGTGGCTCCGCTGGCGAATGAATTCCTTACCCATTGTTTTAGCGGTTTCTAGGCGACTGGGGCTAATATCCCGCGTCTGCATCGAAGAGGAGATGTCCAAAGCCAGCGCGATATCAATTCCTTCCACTTGCTTCTTCTGGTGCTTGATCACACGGTAGGGACCTGCCGCCACGATGATGACGGACGAGATGCACAAGATCTGAATGACCATAGGGACGTAACTCAATAAGAGAGATATCCGGTTTTGTTGCAAAGGCACCGAAAGCGATAATTCCAGTCTTGGTTTATTGCCGCGTTGGCGTAAATACTTGATGAAGTAGATGATGAAGGGCCAAATCAAACCATACAAAAACAAGCTATTCTCCCACTCGAAGGTGAAGAAAGCCTGGATTTGGTGCCAAGAATACAGCGGATTAAACTTCATTCTTCTGGATTTTTTCCTGTTCTATTTCGTATAAATTCGTCGCCAAAGCCTCTAAATACTGCACGGATTCCGTCGTATTTTGCGAGAAGTTTCCGCCATAAATGGCTGAATCCATCTCATTCAAGACCTTTTCCATCGCCTCGTCTGCTAAATTATCGAGCATTTCCTTTGAAGTAAACGTCGTAAAAGGCAATTGTGTTAATTGCTCCACGTATTTCTTCCATCCGGAAAAGGCGCGCTCTAAATTCAATAAGCCCACAGGGGTTCCTGCCACCTGCCGCGCATAACGCTGGAAAGTCCGCCTAAACTCGCGGTGACGACGCCATAATAAGTAGCGTTTGAAGAGTTTAGTAATGGATTTTCCAAAAATCCAGTAAATCAAACCCGCCAAAATTAACAAGCTAATTCCCGCCGCAAACACGTTTTTCAAATCTGTTTTAGGGCTGAGTGGCTGGATGGGAATGCTTTGGTACAAAGAATCCAAATCAATCTGTTCTGGATGCGGCAACAAGCGCTTTAAATGCACGCTGTCCACCACCGGATAAATGATCGTGCAATCGGGCTCCTGAAGCAGGTAGATGGGTATTTGGAGTTTTTGGACGGGAGCTAAATTAAATAATCGCAAGGTGTAAACAGCCGAATCCAAAGACCCAGAAGCCGTCGTCTTCGTCGCAAAAAACTCGCGTTTCACGGTCTCAAAGGCCCCAAAATTCTGGTTCGCATTCGGGAAAAACACCTCCTGGTCCTTCGGATGACGCACATACAACGAATAGTGGATGGGTTGGCCGATGACCACCGAATCCTCCTGAAACTTCCCTTTAATGATGAATGGCGTCTCTTGCATTAGCGTCTAGCATTAAAAAGTTTGACTAATGCCGGCACGAAATCCTCGCCCGAATGCAATTCCACGTAATCCGCGTGCCATTTCTTACACATTTCCTTCAATTCCCCGCCGCGGTTTTTCACCTGTTGCTGAAGCAATTGCTTGAATCCGCGTGTGGAAGTATTGATCCAAGTCGTCCGCTTTCTTTCCGGATCGTAAATGGGAATGATGCCCATGGAGGGCAATTGAATCTCTTGTTGATCGAGCGTATGCAGCACCACTAAATCGTGCTTCAAGGCCGCAGCGCGCAATAAATCTTCATAACCTTCATCGATAAAATCGGATAAAACGAACAAAAGACTTTTGCGTTTTAAGGTTTGCAATGCAAAGGTTAATCCCGCCTTTAGGTCCGTCGCCGTATTCTCTGGCTCGACTCTGAAAAGTTCTGAAATTACTTTATATCCGTGCTTTTTGCCCATTGCAGGCGGCATGTATTTCTCATTTTTGTCGCTGAAGCAAACAAAGCCGAGGTGACTCGCCTCTTGGATAGCGGCAAAGGCTAATACGCCAGCCACTTCCTTCAAAGTCTTGATTTTGCTATTTCCACGTCTTCCTACCGTGCCAGAGGCGCTGACGTCGATTAAAAAGAACACGGTTTGTTCTTTTTCCTCTTTGAAAAGCTTCACAAAAGTCCCGTGACCCTTCGATGAGGTGTTCCAGTCAATGTGCCTCACGTCGTCTCCATAATGGTACTGGCGTAGGTCACTAAACTCTAAGCCCGATCCCTTAAAGACGGAGGAGAAATTTCCATGCATTTGCGTGTTAATCGCTTTTCTAATGCGTATTTCCAGCTGAACGACATGGGTCAGGAAGGCTTTGATGTCCATATCCACGAGACTAAATTACCTAAATTTTACCCAATCTGAATGAAATGAGCTAAAAGCTTTCTAATTTACGGGTATATTTACAAGATGAAAAAGGTCTATTTATCGCTTTTCTTGGCCCTGGGTCTGTTTGGATTTTACTCGTGCACGAGTGAATCAGAGAGCAATCGATTAGAGCAGGAACAGATGGCTCAGGTTTTGGCAGATATCCACATCGATGAGGCTATCATCCAAAATATGCACCTGGGTAATTCCGATACGGCCTTAGTTCTTTACCACGAATTATCGAAACAGACCTTGAAAAAACGCGGTCTTGATTCTACTCAGGTGGCCAAAAGCCTAGGTTCCTATGTCAAAGATCCCGCCGCTTTTGTCAAATTATATACCCGTGTGAATGAAATTATCGAGGAGCGCCGAAAAAATACTGAAAATAAAAAAGCAGCGGCTAAAAAACCATGAGAAAGCTCCTTTGCTTATTATTGTGTATTAATCTACTTTCTATGGGGCAATCGCCTGTGATTCAAGGACATCGGGGCTGCAGAGGCTTATATCCGGAAAACTCCCTACCTGCTTTTCAACATGCGTTAGAGATGGGGGTGACTGTACTCGAAATGGACGTGTGTCTTTCTGCTGACGGCCAGGTCTACGTTTCCCATGAGCCGTATATGAACCCTTTGTATGCATCGTTTCCGGATGGTTCGCCCGTGAAAGATGCGTCGATTAATTTATACCAAAAACCCTACAGCGAAATTAAGTCCTTCGACGTAGGCTCTCGCGGGAATAAACTCTTTCCGGAGCAAACGCACGTCGCTACTTACAAGCCTTTGCTTTCCGAAGTCTTAGCCTTAGGGGAAGCTTTTACGCGCAAAACGGGTCGTACTATTTATTACAACATTGAGATCAAATCTGAGCCAACAGAATACGGCAAATCCCAACCGGCGACGGTAAAGGAATTCGCGGATCGGGTTTGGTCTGTGATTTCTAATCATATTTCACCTTCCTCGCTGATTTTACAAAGTTTTGATTTCGCGGTTTTGCACTACTGGAAAACATCCATCAATAAGGGACGCATTTCCGCTTTAGTGGAAAAAGAGACGCCAGAGCAGATGCTCGCATCGTTGGGTTTTGTGCCCGATATTTTCAGTTCTTCGCATAAGTTTTTAACGAAGGAGCAGATTGACTTTTGTCACGGGAAAGGCATGCAAGTCATTCCTTGGACGATCAATACGACGGCAGAGATGCAGAAATTTAGCGATTGGCAGGTGGACGGCATCATTACCGATTACCCTAATCGTGCACCTCAATTCCTAAAACCCTAAACATGTCGTTGTTTAATGAGACTTTGTTGTGGTTTATGAAGCGGAGAATGCCGCGGATTGAGGCGATGTACGAACGGCCTTTGGAACTACAAGAACAAATGTTGCAGGGCTTATTGTCTCATGGGCGCTCGACCGAATGGGGCGCGAAACACGGCTACGCCGACATTAGTAACTACGAGAGATTCAAACAGCAAGTTCCTATTTCCACCTATGAGGAAATTTTCTCGTACATCGACCGCATGATGCAGGGGGAACAAAATATCTTGTGGGATACGCCCATAAGCTGGTATTCGAAGTCTTCTGGTACCACGAATGCCCGCAGTAAATTTATTCCGGTCTCGAAAGAAGCGCTGGAAGAATGCCACATGATGGGCGGGAAAGATATGATTACGTTGCTGGCAGCGAATAAGCCAGATACCAAAGTGTTCGAGGGGAAAGGTTTGTCCATCGGCGGGAGTTTGACGGAGAATCCGGTGAATTCGAGCATGCTGATGGGCGATGTGTCGGCGGTGGTAATGAAGAATCTGCCTATTTGGGCGCAAATTATACGGACGCCTTCACTCGATGTGGCGCTGATGGGAGATTGGGATCAGAAGATCGAGAAGATGGCGATCGAGACGTCGAAAGAGAATGTGACGAGTATTTTGGGCGTGCCTACTTGGACACTGGTGTTGATTGAGAAGATTTTAGAGATTACGGGAAAGAAGTCGATTCTGGAGGTGTGGGAGAATTTCGAGTTTATGATTCATGGAGCGGTGGCTTTTGGGCCCTATCGCGAGTTGTTTAAGAACCAGATTTTTCCGTCTTCGCAGGTCGGATTTTTAGAGATATACAATGCGTCTGAAGGGTTCTTTGGGATTCAGGATGATCTGTCCAAACCCGATGAGATGCTCCTCATGCTCGATTACGGAATCTTCTATGAGTTCATTCCGATGAGTGATGAGGGGGAAGAGGCGAATACCATCGTTTCTTTAAGCCAGGTGGAAATAGGCGTAAATTATGCGATGGTCATTTCGACGAACGCAGGATTATGGCGCTACAAGATAGGTGATACCGTGAAATTCACGTCGGTGAGTCCGTATCGGATTAAGATTTCAGGGAGGACGAAGCATTTCATTAATGCCTTTGGGGAAGAGTTGATCATCGAGAATGCGGAGACAGCTGTCGCGCGCGCTTGCGCCGCGACCCAGGCAGAGATCAAGGATTATACGGCTGCTCCGGCCTTTATGAACGAGGGCAAAAATGGGCACCACGAATGGGTGATCGAATTTTCAAAAGCCCCAAAAGATTTTCGTACCTTTGCACAGATTTTAGACCAAACGCTTCGCGAGCAAAACTCGGATTACGATGCGAAAAGGTCTTATGATTTAGTGCTTGGCCCTCCTTTGGTCCATATCGCCCCAGCCGGAACTTTCCACAACTGGATGCGGGAACGAGGGAAATTAGGCGGCCAGCATAAAGTTCCGAGGTTAAGTAACCACCGGGAATTTTTAGAAGGAGTGAAGGCTCATTTTTAATCAAAACAAGCTATGTCGTTAAAATTAACTATCGAGAATGGTATCAAAGATGCCATGCGTGCGAAAGACGCAGACCGTTTACGTGCTTTACGCGCAATCAAATCCATGATTCTTTTGGAAGAAACTTCGGGTTCTAGCGCTGACGGTTTAAGCGCAGACGCAGAGATGAAAATCTTAATGAAAGCAGCGAAACAACGCCGTGATTCATTAGAAGTTTATGTTTCTCAAAACCGTCCCGACTTAGCGGAAAAAGAGCAAGCTGAATTAGCCATCATCGAAGAATTCTTGCCTAAGCAATTATCTGACGCAGAATTAACCGCTAAAATCACCGAAATCATCGCTGCTGTAGGCGCAACGAGCCCAGCCGATATGGGGAAAGTAATGGGCGTTGCATCGAAGCAATTAGCCGGATTAGCAGACGGTAAAGCTATCTCAGCGAAAGTGAGTGAATTATTAAAGAAATAAGATTGGAAAAGAAGGTCGCGATACGGAATCTAAGTTTTGAACAGCTGAAGGCAGAGATGCTCGCAGCCGGAGAACCCGCATTCCGTGCTAAGCAAGTGTATGAGTGGATTTGGAAGAAGGCTGCCCGCAGTTTCGATGCGATGGGAAATGTCCCTAAGACGACGCGCGAATGGCTTTCGGAGAAATTCTCTTTGCAAATTGTGACGACCGCAGAGGCGCAATACAGCTCCGATCGCACCATCAAATCCAGCTTTCAATTACACGATAATAACCTCGTGGAGGGAGTACTAATTCCTACCCGCGAACGCGTGACGGCCTGCGTTTCCTCCCAAGTGGGATGCTCGCTAACCTGCAGCTTCTGTGCGACGGGGTACATGGACCGCAAGCGTAATTTAGAGTCTTTCGAGATCTATGATCAGGTCGTTTTGATCCGCGATCAGGCACAGGAAAAATACGGTCAAGCGCTGACGAACATCGTTTACATGGGGATGGGCGAACCGCTGTTGAACTACGCGAACGTCCTAAAATCCATCGAGCAGATTACTTCGCCAGAGGGTTTAGGGATGTCGCCACGCCGTATTACGGTGTCTACGGCGGGTATCGCGAAGATGATCCAAAAACTGGGCGACGATCAGGTCAAATTCAATTTAGCCCTTTCGCTGCACGCGGCAAACGATACGAAGCGGAACCAGATTATGCCTATCAACGAGAGTAATACTTTGCAAGTCCTGAAGGCCGCGCTTTTGTATTTCTTCGAGAAGACGGGCAACGAAATCACGCTTGAATACATTGTCTTTAACAAGTTCAACGACACCCTAGAGGACGCACGTGAATTGTATGAGTTTGCCAAAGGCATCCCTTGCAAAATCAACCTTATCGAATACAATCCAATCGCTCAATCTTCTTTCGTGAATGCGGAGGCAGATGCAATCGCGAAGTTCTCAGCGTTCCTTGAAAGCAAACGTATGATTGTGAATATCCGCCGCTCCCGCGGACGTGATATTGACGCGGCTTGCGGCCAGCTTGCCGGCAAAAAAGCCCCCGTAGTCGATGCCTAACACGATGTTTCCCATCTTCTTGAAAATGGATCAAATCCAGACCTTGGTCGTGGGAGGAGGGAACGTAGCCTTAGAAAAGGCATCCGCGATTTTGCGCAATTCACCGGAGGCAAACTTGACCTTAGTGGCCCCCTTTTTTCGTCCGGAGACCATCGAATACTTGCAGGATTTCCCGCACGTGCGCATCTTAACACGCGGCTTTCAACCATCGGATTTAGAAGGTTTAGACTTGATCATCTGCGCCACGGATTCTCCCGCTTTGCACGCAGAAATCAAAGCCTTAGCCGCTGCCCAGCACTTGCTTTGCAATGTGGCGGATACGCCGCCTTTGTGTGATTTTTATTTAGGATCCATCGTCCAAAAAGGCGATTTGAAGATTGCGATATCCACGAATGGGAAATCACCAACTTTGGCCAAAAGAATCAGAGCCTTCCTTGAGGACGTCATCCCGGAAGACATCCAAACCTCTCTCGATCAACTAGAGGCTGCCCGAAAAACATTAAAGGGTGACTTTCAAGAGAAAATCACCCAATTAAATGAACTAACTAAGAATCTAATCTTTAAAAAGAAGGACTAGTCGTCGATCTTCGCTGTCTCCAGCGTGGGCACTAAAGTGTAAATAATCAACCAAGCTAATATATACGCACTTCCGCAAAGCAAGAAGATGATATTATAACCGTCGTTGATATTACCTAATAACTTATATTTATCTAAAAGGGAACCTACGATCATTGGGAAGAAAATACCCCCCACAGACCCAGCCATTCCCCCGATTCCAATCACAGAGCTCACCGCTTTCTTCGGGAACATATCCGTCGCAATCGAGTAGATATTCGCACTCCAAGCCTGGTGTGCAGCTGCCGCTAACGAAATCAAGCCTACCGCTTGCCAAATATTATCACAATAACGCGCTAACATAATAGGCACCACCGCAATGGCAAAGCTGAACATCGACCACTTGCGCGCCTTGAATGACGGCCAGCCTTTGTTGATTAAATAACCAGACAACCAACCACCGCCAATACTACCAATTGTCGTCGCCGTATACACGATGATTAATTCTAAACTCGGCTTCTTCAAGTCTAAGTGGAAACGTTCAGAGAAGTACGAGGGTAACCAGAAAAGGAAGAACCACCAGATAGGATCCGTGAACATTTTGCCAAAAAAGAAGGCCCATGTCTGCTTAAATCCAAACAATTTGCTCCAGCGAACCGGCGTTACATTATCATCCTTCTCCTCCATATCCGCGTGGATATAGTCGAATTCTGCTTTCGATAAAGACTTGTGTTTAGAAGGCACCTCATAGTAGAACCACCAGAAGATTAACCAGATGAATCCAATTGCCCCAGTCGCAATAAAGGCCATTTCCCAGCCATAAATTCCCAGGATCCAAGGCACTAAAATGGGTGCTGCCACCGCTCCAATATTTGCTCCTGAATTAAAGATCCCCGTCGCTAACGCACGTTCGTTTTTAGGGAACCATTCTGCTACGGTCTTAATCGCTGCAGGGAAGTTTCCCGCCTCGCCTAAACCTAACAAACCACGCATAAACGCAAAGCTCATCGTGCCAGTCGCTAAGGCATGCATCATCGCCGCGATACTCCAAACAACGATGGATATGGAATATCCTAATTTCGTTCCGATTCGGTCAATAATCCCGCCAAAACCCAATAAACTAATCGCATAGGCCGCTTGGAAAGTGATCACAATATTCGAATAATCCGTTTCAGACCAGTCAAATTCCTTTTCCAATACCGGTTTCAACAAACCGATAACCTGGCGGTCTAGGTAGTTAATCGTCGTCGCGAAAAAGAGCAATGCGCATATTTTCCAGCGGTACTTTCCAATTGTTTCCATATTATAGTTCGTGATAGGTTTTGATCAGGTTAGCGATCGTGTTTGATATAGAGGTATAGTCTTGTTTTTGAATTAAATCAGCTGGGAATAATTGAGAGCCCATGCCTACAGCCGCTGCGCCTGCCCCAAACCAGGTTTTTAAACTTTCGCGGTTTGGTTCCACACCACCCGTCACCATGATTTTGGTCTTCGGCATTGGTCCTTGAATCGCTTTTACGAAAGCGGGACCTACCACGTTGCCTGGGAAGATTTTCACATATTTCGCACCTAAAATCTCTGCGTTGCGAATCTCCGTCAAAGTCATCGTACCAGGCATCCAAGGGATATTGTGTTTCGCACAAACTTCTCCTACGGAAGCCGTCGTGAAGGGTTGTAACATAAAGTCAGCGCCCATTTCGATGAATTCACTCGCCTGTTTTGCATCGTAAATAGTACCGATTCCGAGTACTAAATCCGGGCATTCTTTCTCGCAAAAGTCAATTAGTTTCGCAAAGATGGCTGGTGCCGCTTCGCCGCGATTCGTGAATTCAAATACGCGAATTCCACCGTCGTAGCAGGCTTTCAAAACGTTTTGGGCAATCGTTTGATCGGCGTTGAAAAATAAAGGAACGATAGGCGTTTCCGCTAATCGAGAGTACACTACATCTGCTGAATTTCTAGCCATGATTATCTTTTTAATCGTCCGGTGATATCGCCACCCATGACGGTTTCAATTTCGTCTAAGTTGGATAAATTAATATCCCCTTCGATCGTGTGTTTTAAAGCGGAAGCCGCTACCGCAAAGGCTAAAGACTTCGCCTCATCGCTATAAACTAAGTTTCCGTAAATGTATCCGGCCATAAAAGCATCCCCACCGCCAATACGATCGACGATTTGAGAGATTTCTACGGTGTCAGATTTAATCACTTTCGAGCCATCAAACGAGGTGGCAGACAAAGTATTTTGAGAGGCAGAAATCTGGCCTCTTTTCGTATTGATAATCTTCTTGATGTTCGGAAAACGCGCTTTGATCTGAACACAGATATCGTGCCAGCCGCTCTTGTGCGCGCCTGTAGGTACGATGTCTAAGATATCTTCGGCATCCGCTTTCCCACACACGATAATATCACATTGTGCAATCAAATCAGGCATTACTTCTTTGACTGATTTTCCATATTGCCAAAGGTTCTTCCGGTAATTCACATCCGCCGAAATCGTCAAACCCTGTGCTTTTGCTTCTTTTAAAGCGGCCGTTAAAGCTACCGTTGCCGCCTCCGAAATGGCCGGCGTAATGCCCGTCCAGTGGAACCAACCCGCACCATTGAATATTTCTTTCCAATTAAAATCCGCTGGATTCAAATTCGCAAAGGCTGAATCTGCCCGGTCATACGTCACTTTGCTCGGGCGCATCGCTGCCCCAAACTCCACGAAATACAAACCTAAACGACCCTCTTTATAGGCCGTATGCGACATATCCACACCCACTTGGCGGTAATAGCCAGTGGCCGCTTTGCCTAATTCGTTATTTGGGAAACAAGTCACGTGTTCCGCCGGGATTCCGATGTGGGCTAATCCGCCCGCTACGTTTGCCTCGCCGCCACCATAGGTGATGTTCAATGACTGTGCTTGAGTAATGCGTCCATAGCCCGCTGGGCTTAAACGACCCATGATTTCCCCAAAAGTGATAACCTTCTTCATTAATTCTCGAAATTAAAAAATCCTGCCGCGTTGTTATACGAAATGTCTTGCACCAACTTGCCTAACCAAGCAATATCCGCCGGCAATTCGCCATTTTCTACGTCCGCGCCTAGTAAATTACACAAGATTCTTCTAAAATACTCATGTCTTGGGAACGAAAGGAAACTTCTGGAGTCCGTTAACATACCCACGAAGTGGCTTAACATTCCCATATTGGATAAGGCGTTGATCTGCTTTTCCATGCCGTCTTTTTGGTCCAAAAACCACCAACCCGACCCGAATTGCATCTTTCCTACAATTGTTCCATCCTGGAAATTGCCCGTCATCGTCGCTAACAATTCATTATCGCGCGGATTTAAATTATACAAAATGGTCTTAGCTAATTGATTCGTCGAATCTAAGTGATTTAAGAATTTCGACAAAGGACGTGCCTGCTCAAAATCTCCAATCGAATCAAATCCCGTATCAGGTCCTAATGTTCCTAAAAGACGATCATTGTTATTGCGAATCGCCCCCAGGTGAAATTGTTGCGTCCAACCTTTGGCATGATCTAAATGCGCAAAATACACCAGCATCGCTGATTTAAACTGCACTTTCTCTTTCTGATTGATCGTTTTGCCGGTCATCAATCTCTCAAAAATGTGTGCGATTTCCTGTTCCGTATAGTCGTCAGCGTAAATCTGCTCTAATCCGTGGTCACTTAAACGACAGCCCACCGAATGGAAAAAATCGTGTCTCGCCGCAATCGCTTTCTTGTAATCGACTAAGGTATGAATCTCCATTTCAGCTGCTGCTGCCACAGAATTTACATATTCTACGAACACGATCTCATTATCCACGCCCATCGCTTTATCCGGACGGAACGTAGGCAAGACTTTGATCGCAAATCCACTCGCCTTGATTTGTTGGTGGTAAGCCAAATTGTCGATCGGATCATCCGTCGTACAAAGCGCCTTCACGTTCATCTTGAGCAATAAATTGCGCACAGAAAACGCCTTCGTACGCAAAAGGGCATTACACTGATCGTAAATGCGTTTTCCACTCTCGGCATTCAATAATTCGGTAATCCCGAAATAACGCTGTAACTCCAAGTGAGTCCAGTGATACAAAGGATTACGCATCGTGTAGGGCACTGTTTCGGCCCATTTCAAGAATTTCTCTTCGTCAGACGCATTTCCCGTGATGTATTTTTCATCCACACCATGTGCGCGCATCGCACGCCATTTATAGTGGTCGCCGGCAAGCCAGATTTGGGAAACATTATCGAATTGCTTGTCCTCCGCTATTTGCTCCGGGATCAAGTGATTGTGGTAATCAATAATGGGCATCTGAGCCGCAAATTGATGGTACAAAGTTTGCGCCGTCTCGGACTGCAACAAAAAATCTTTATCTAAAAACGCTTTCATCATTTGTCGTTTAATATATTCGGTAGTCAGTAGTCAGTAATCAGTAGACAGTATCCAGTCCGGAGGTGGTTAGTCCGGAGGAATCATTTACCATTCACAAGTAATCAGTAGCCAGTAGTCAGTAGTCGGTATTCAGTGGGCAAAGTTCAAAGTTTAAAGAATGACACTAAAACATTTCATATTCATCGCCGCAGGCGATTCCTCCTTTATGCTTTGTGCTCTATTCTTTATTCTTTATGCTTTAAATCTCTACTCTCTACTCTATAATCTCTACTCTCTTAAATATACTTTGTCACTCCCTCCACAAACCCTGGAACCGCCGTTAAATCTGTGCCCCATAGATCCGTATTGGATAATACTTTCTTCAAGTCAAAATCTTTCCAAGCCTCGTAGAAATACGGAGCATGGTCGCATTGGATAGGGTAGGCCTCTCCGTTGCTATCACCATAGTGTTTTCCACCTTCCTCTTTCACCGCGTGCATAAATTGCAAGTAGGCTGCGAAGCCCATGCAGAAAAGTTCAGGAGCCTTACCAAAGTTTTTAGCATAATTAACTAACAATGGCACGTTACGCATCCGCATTTTCGTCGTGTACTGTACCGTAATGTCGATCAATTTGTGGTTAATGAACGGATTACGGAAACGGTCTAACACAGAACGTCCAAAGCGATCCGCCACCTTGAAATCCATTTTATAAGGGATGCCCAGCGCTAGTTCGCTCAGCATTAAATTCATAATCAACTTGCTTAAATAGCCGTTTGCCATCACATCTTTTACGAGACGGAAACCTAACAAAAAGGACATTCCGCAAAGTAAGGTGTGTGTTCCATTCAATAAACGCAATTTCAATTCGCGGTAGATCTCGATATCTTCGGCAATAATCACCCCTTTATCTGCAGGGGCAAAGGATAGCACTTCTTTTACTTTGGCCCCTCCCTGAATTGCCCAAAGGCTATACACCTCCGAAATGATCATCAAAGAATCTTCATAGCCTAATTGCGCGCAAATCTCTGCATTTGTCGCCGCATCCGGACTGCCCGGAACGATGCGATCCACTAAGGAATTACAGAAGTGATTCGCCGTTTCTAACCAAGTCACAAACTCCGCAGATAAACCGTGGTCTGCTGCTAATTTCATGACAATGCCTTTCAGCACATCTCCGTTGTTGATAATTAATTCCGTAGGAACAATGACCATTCCTGAGGCAGCTGAACCAGCGAAATGCGTGAAACGCGCATGCAAGAACGCTAATAATTTAGCAGGAAAAGAACTAGGGCAACCATTTGCAATCGGATCGTTTGCCACGTAGGTGATTCCTACTTCGGTGGTATTCGAAAGGATGATTTGCATCTCCTCGCTCTTCGCGCATTCGATGATTTTATCCCAGTCTTTTGAAGCGGTAATGGTACGAGAGATGGAGGAATTGATGATATTCTCTTCTTTGGCCACACCCTCATCTATTCCCTTGATGCAATGCGTATACAAACCATCTTGTTCATCGAATGCATCTGCCCCTCCTTTAGCCGTCGATTTTACGACTACCACGCGACCCTTGAAAATTCCCGCACGGTTCGCTTTGTCGATATAAAAATCGCAAAGTCCACGTTGCAAGACCCCTGTCCCAAATTGTAGGACTTTCTCCGGATACGTAAATATCTCCGGCGATGGAACTTGTAAAGCAATAGAAGATTGAAGTTTGCCTGACTCCAGGAATTTTTTAGATAAGCGCATAGTAATTCTAATTTCCTTTAAAAGGCAAAAATCCCACCTTTTTACCTGATTTTCAGCTAAAAAAACGGGATTAAATCACCTAAAACGTTTACGCTTCGCCTATGGGGCCGTTATAATTCATGGGGAATTGGAAACCTGCGGCATCCCCTTCCTTCATAATAGGGCCAAAGGCCTCTTCGTACTTCTGAATATTCTCTTGTAACGCCTGCATTAAGCGGTAAGCGTGGTCTGGAGTCATCACGACTCTTGACTTTACTTTCGCCTTAGGCAAGCCTGGAAGGATGCGAATAAAGTCCATCACAAATTCGGATGGGCTATGCGCAATTAACGCCAAATTCACATAATGACCTTCCGCCATTTCTTCTGGAAGTTCGATATTCAGTTGATTTTCTTCTGCTGGGTTTTCCATATTTCTGTTCTGGTAAAAAATAAACCCCCGAACTTAAGAAAAGCCGGGGGTCTATTCAAATGAATCTACAAATTAGTTTGCAGCTTCTACTTTTTCTTTCGCTTCAGCGATTTCTGCAGCTTCTTTCTTCGCTTCCATTGCTTTTAGCTCATCTTTCGATGTGACTAAAATGTCCTTGTAGCGACGAAGACCTGTTCCTGCTGGAATCAAGTGACCTACGATAACGTTCTCTTTCAAGCCGTCTAGCGTATCTACTTTCGCGCGAATCGACGCTTCAGAAAGTACTTTCGTAGTTTCCTGGAACGATGCAGCGGAGATGAATGATTCCGTTCCTAACGACGCTTGCGTGATACCTTGTAAGTTAGAAGAAGAAACGGCTGCTTGCGCATCACGGACCTTCATTAACTTCATATCTCTACGTTTTAACGAAGAGTTCTCATCACGCAAAGCACGAGCAGAAAGAATCATACCTGCTTTGTATTTCTCAGAATCTCCAGCGTCAGTGATCACTTTCTGATCTAAGATCAAGTCGTTCTCGTGACGGAATACGAAACGATCTACGTTTTGACCTTGTAAGAATTGCGTATCACCTGGCTCTAAAATCTGAACTTTTTGCATCATTTGGCGAACGATACACTCGATGTGCTTATCATTGATCTTCACACCTTGTAGACGGTATACGTCTTGGATCTCGTTCACTAAGTATTCTTGTACCGCTGTAGGTCCTTTGATCTTCAAGATATCTGAAGGTGTAATAGCACCATCAGAAAGTGGAGAACCTGCACGCACGAAGTCATTATTTTGTACTAAGATGAATCGTGTTAAAGGTACTAGGTAACGACGCTCAGCTCCCTCTTTCGGTGTCACGATAATCTCGCGATTACCACGCTTAATTACACCGTAAGAAATTACCCCATCGATCTCCGTTACAACGGCTGGGTTAGATGGGTTACGTGCTTCGAATAATTCCGTAACACGTGGAAGACCACCCGTAATGTCACGTGTTTTACCTGCCGCACGAGGAATCTTAGCGATAATTTGACCCGCTTTGATTTTATCTCCTTCGTCGATCGCTAAACGCGCACCTACTGGAACGTTGTATACTAAATCTTCTTTACCTTTTGCTTTTACTAATACGGATGGGTTCTTTGTCTTATCTTTCGATTCTACAATGACCTTCTCACGCATACCTGTTTGCTCATCTGCTTCCTCTTTGTAGGTATTGTTTTCTTCGATTGCCTCGAACTCAATTTTACCTTCAGCTTCAGAAAGGATTACCGCATTGTATGGATCCCAAGCACAGATTTCGTCTCCTTTTTTCACCGCTTGGCCTTCCTTAACGCGTAAGAATGAACCATAAGGAATGTTAGAAGAGATCAAGATTTGTTTGTTCGCTGGGTTCACAATTTGAACTTCACCAGAACGACCCATCACGATTTCTACTGGATTTCCATCTGCATCTGTAGAGCTTACAGAACGAACCTCTTCGAAGTTAATCACCCCGTCAAATTTCGCTTTAACGCTTGCATCTAAGGAAACGTTTTGTGCCGTACCACCCACGTGGAACGTACGTAACGTTAACTGAGTACCTGGCTCACCAATCGATTGAGAGGCAATTACACCTACCGCTTCCCCTAAGTTCACCATCGCAGCTGTCGCTAAGTTACGTCCGTAACATTTCGCACAAACACCGCTTTGCGTTTCACAAGTTAATACCGAACGAATTTCTACTGACTCGATCGCTGTCTCATCAATTTTCGTTGCGATTGCCTCGTTGATTTCATCACCAGAAGCTACGATTAACTCATTTGTGATTGGATCATATACATCGTGAATAGATACACGACCTAAGATACGCTCAGATAATGGCTCGATGATCTCCTCATTGTCTTTCAATGGGAACACCTCGATACCACGTAAGGTACCGCAATCTTCTTCGTTCACGATAACGTCTTGTGCTACGTCGTGTAGACGACGAGTCAAGTAACCCGCATCGGCTGTTTTCAAGGCAGTATCTGCCAAACCTTTACGCGCACCGTGAGTTGAGATAAAGTACTCTAATACGTCAAGACCTTCTTTAAAGTTAGAAAGGATTGGGTTTTCGATGATTTCACCTACTGAACCTTGTAAGTTCTTTTGAGGTTTCGCCATCAAACCACGCATACCACCTAGTTGACGAATTTGCTCACGAGAACCACGGGCTCCAGAGTGCATCATCATATAGATCGCGTTAAATCCTTGGTTATCCTCTTCCATCTGCTTCATCAATGTCTCGGTAATTTTCGAGTTCACTTTTGTCCAGATGTCAATAACTGCATTGTAACGCTCGTTATCTGTGATTAAACCCATTAAGTAGTTGTCCCAAACCGCTTGAACATCATCCTGTGCTTTCTTCACTAAGGAAGCTTTCTCAGCTGGAATTTGAACATCACCAATACCCATCGATAAACCACCGTGGAAGGCTTGTTGGAAACCTAATTCTTTGATATCATCTAAGAATTGCGCTGTACGAGCCATACCACAGATCTTGTGAACGTGTGAGATGATTTGTTGCAATTTCTTCTTAGTCAATAACTCATTGATGTAACCTACTTGCTCAGGAACACATAAGTTGAATAATACACGTCCAGCAACAGTTTCCACCATTTCTTGAACTAATGTACCGTCTTCCTTACGAACGGTAGCTTTCACTACGATGTTCGCGTGCTTAGACAATTTCTTCTCGTTCAAGGCGATTACAACCTCCTCAAATCCGTAGAAACGGTGTCCTTCTCCCTCTACCTTGTGGTCTGGAGTTGACTTACGTCCTTTAGTTACATAATATAAACCTAACACCATGTCCTGAGATGGTACCGTAATAGGCGCACCATTCGCTGGGTTCAAGATGTTATGTGATGCAAGCATTAATAACGAGGCTTCCAAAATCGCTTCATGTCCTAGTGGAACGTGAACCGCCATCTGGTCACCATCGAAATCGGCGTTAAATGCCGTACAAGTTAATGGGTGCAATTGGATCGCTTTTCCTTCGATTAATTTCGGTTGGAAAGCTTGGATACCTAAACGGTGAAGGGTAGGAGCACGGTTTAAAAGAACTGGGTGTCCTTTCATTACATTTTCCAAAATATCCCAAACCACTGGATCCTTACGATCAACAATTTTCTTCGCAGACTTAACCGTCTTCACGATACCACGCTCGATCAACTTACGGATAACAAACGGCTTGAATAATTCTGCCGCCATATCCTTCGGAAGACCACACTCGTGCATTTTCAATTCTGGACCTACCACGATAACCGAACGACCTGAATAATCGACACGCTTACCTAATAAGTTTTGACGGAAACGACCTTGCTTACCTTTCAACATATCAGAAAGAGACTTCAAGGCACGGTTACCTTCAGAACGAACCGCATTTACTTTACGTGAGTTGTCAAATAAGCTATCTACAGCTTCTTGCAACATACGTTTTTCGTTACGTAAGATTACCTCTGGCGCTTTGATTTCGATCAAACGCTTCAAACGGTTGTTACGGATAATCACACGACGGTATAAGTCGTTCAAGTCAGATGTCGCAAAACGACCTCCATCTAATGGCACCAATGGACGTAATTCTGGTGGAATTACTGGAACCATTTTGATGATCATCCACTCAGGACGGTTATCGATACGACCGATCGACTCACGGAACGCTTCTACCACTTTCAAACGCTTCAAGGCTTCAGCCTTACGTTGTTGAGATGATTCAGTGTCTGCAGAGTGACGCAAGTCAGCCGATAAGCTGTCTAAGTCAATGCGAGATAATAACATATTTAACGCGTCAGCACCCATTTTCGCGATGAATTTCTGTGGATCTTCATCAGGTAAATGTTGGTTCTCGCGCGGTAATTTGTCTAAGATATCTAAGTACTCGTCTTCTGTTAAGAAATCAAGGTATTGGCTACCAATCTTTCCTTCTTCCGCGTACATACCCGGTTGAACTACCACGAAACGCTCGTAATAAATTACTTGGTCTAATTTCTTCGTAGATAAACCTAGCATATAACCGATTTTGTTCGGTAAGCTACGGAAGTACCAGATGTGTGCTACTGGAACCACTAATTCGATGTGGCCCATACGCTCACGACGTACTTTTTTCTCCGTTACTTCTACACCACAGCGATCGCAAATGATGCCTTTGTAACGAATACGCTTGTATTTACCGCAATGGCACTCCCAGTCCTTTGTAGGACCGAAGATACGCTCGCAAAACAAACCGCCCATTTCGGGTTTGTAGGTACGGTAGTTGATGGTTTCCGGTTGTGTTACCTCGCCATTAGACCCCTCTAAGATGGACTCAGGAGAGGCTAGTGAGATGGTTACTTTTTGGAAATCGCTATTCAGCTTTCTAGTCTTTTTAAATGACATTTTCTATGTATTTTATTGGAAAATGAACTCTTTTAATAGGGCCAAAGCCCAATGGTTTACTCAAGGGTGATTTCAAGGGCTAAACCTCTCAATTCGTGAATCAATACGTTGAATGATTCTGGAATGTTAGGCTTAGGCATGTTCTCTCCTTTTACAATAGCTTCGTAAGCTTTTGCGCGGCCGATGACATCATCAGACTTCACAGTTAAGATCTCTTGCAAGATATTCGCTGCACCGAAGGCCTCTAATGCCCAAACCTCCATCTCACCAAAACGCTGACCACCAAACTGAGCTTTACCACCCAATGGTTGTTGTGTAATTAATGAGTAAGGTCCGATCGAACGTGCGTGCATCTTATCATCCACTAAGTGACCCAGTTTCAACATATAGATGATACCTACAGTCACCGGTTGATCAAATTTATCACCCGTTAAACCATTGTATAAATACGTACGACCCCAGTCTGGTAAACCGGCTAACGTTAATTCAGCGGCTACCTCTGCTTCAGTTCCACCGTCGAAAATAGGCGTTGCATAACGCTTACCTAGTTTTTGTCCAGCCCAACCTAATACGGTCTCGTAAATTTGTCCTAAGTTCATACGAGATGGTACCCCTAGTGGATTCAATACGATATCTACTGGTGTTCCATCTTCTAAGAATGGCATATCTTCTTCACGTACGATACGAGCAACAATACCCTTATTACCGTGACGACCCGCCATCTTATCACCCACTTTTAACTTACGTTTCTTAGCTACATACACCTTCGCTAATTTCACGATACCAGCAGGTAATTCATCACCTACTTCTAACACGAAACGCTCACGCTTGAAGTTACCAGCGATTTCGTTACGACGAACGTGGTAGCTCTTAATTAAGGCTAAGAAAGTCGCGTTAGTCGCTGCATCCGCAGTAGCATCTTCTACGATCAAATCTGAAAGTAAATTCGCTTCTTCAGGAACGGCATATGTTGACTCATCGCGGTATAAGTTTTTATCTGGGAATAATAATTCTTCGATATTCTTCGCTGTGAATTTAACCCCTTTCTCTACGATCACTGTGCCAAACTTGTGACGGATTCCACCACATGTTTTTCCAGCCAATAAAGCAACGGTCTTTTCGATCATGATCTTACGAACCTCTAATAGGTCTTTACCGTATTGCTTCATAACCAACTTCAATTCAGCCTTCGACTTATCGCGTTGATCCTTATCCTTTTTAGGACGAGCAAACAATTTCGTGTCGATAACCACCCCTTTTAATGATGGTGGCGCTTTCTTCGAAGCATCTTTCACATCACCAGCTTTGTCACCAAAGATGGCACGTAATAATTTCTCTTCTGGAGTTGGATCAGACTCTCCTTTTGGTGTAATCTTACCAATTAAGATATCTCCTTCTTTCACCTCAGAACCTACGCGAACAACACCGTTCTCATCTAGGTTACGAACTGTTTCCTCAGAAACGTTCGGGATTTCAGAAGTTAATTCCTCCTCACCACGTTTCGTATCACGTACCTCTAATTCGAATTCCTCAATGTGGATCGAAGTAAAGATATCGTCACGAACCACTTTTTCAGACATTACGATCGCATCCTCAAAGTTGTAACCTTGCCATGGCATGAACGCCACTTTCATGTTACGACCTAAAGCTAGCTCACCTGCTTGAGTTGCATAACCTTCGCAAAGCGCTTGACCCTTCACCACTTTTTGTCCTTTGAAGACAATTGGTTTCAAGTTGATCGTTGTATCCTGGTTCGTTCTACGGAACTTGATTAATTTGTATTCTTTTGTAGAACCGTGGAAGCTTACTAATTTTTGCTCCTCCGTTTGATCGTAGTTTACTACAATGCGTAAAGCATCTACGTATTCGATCACACCACTTCCTTCAGCAACTACTAAAGTACGGGAGTCAATCGCCACGCGGTGTTCTAAACCTGTACCTACGATAGGTGCTTCTGGGCGTAACAATGGCACCGCTTGGCGCTGCATGTTCGATCCCATCAAGGCACGGTTCGCATCATCATGTTCTAAGAAAGGAATCATAGAAGCCGCAACCGAAACAATTTGGTTAGGCGCTACGTCCATGTATTGTGCATCCGCTGGATTGACTAACGGGAAGTCACCTTCGAAACGTGCTTTCACACGGTCAGATAAGAATTTACCCGTTTTGTCAATCTGTGCATTCGCTTGAACGATGTTCTTGCCATCTTCTTCTTCAGCCGTTAAATACGAAACAGTCGTAGACGTATCTACTTTTCCTGATTCGATTAGACGGTAAGGAGTTTCGATGAAGCCCATTCCGTTTACTTTCGCGTGAACGCAAAGAGAAGAAATCAAACCGATGTTTGGTCCCTCTGGCGTTTCAATCGTACAAAGACGACCGTAGTGCGTGTAGTGAACGTCACGAACCTCGAAACCAGCTCTTTCACGAGAAAGACCGCCTGGCCCTAGGGCAGACATACGACGCTTGTGCGTGATCTCAGCTAATGGATTCGTTTGATCCATAAATTGAGATAGCTGATTTGTTCCAAAGAACGAGTTAATCACAGACGATAACGTACGTGCATTAATCAAGTCTACTGGCTTAAAGTCCTCGTTATCACGAACGTTCATACGTTCTTTGATCGTACGAGCCATACGTGCAAGACCTACACCGAATTGAGCATATAATTGCTCACCCACTGTACGTACACGACGGTTTGACAAGTGGTCAATATCATCGACAACCGCGCGAGAGTTGATCAAACCGATCAAATACTTCACGATAGAGATGATATCTTCTTTTGTCAATACCTTAATATCCATTGGGATATCATGGCCTAATTTTTTATTGATACGGTAACGACCTACTTCGCCTAAATCATAACGCTTGTCTGAGAAGAACAAGTTTTGGATGATATCACGTGCCGTTTGCTCATCTGGAGCATCTGTATTACGTAATTGCTTGTAGATAACTTCTACCGCCTCTTTCTCCGAGTTCGAAGTATCTTTTTGTAAAGTATTGTAGATGATGTTGTAATCAGATACGTTCACATCGTCTTTGTGCAAGATGATTGTGCTTGATCCTGATTCCAAAATCGTCTCGATCTCGTTCTCCGTAATAACGGTATCACGCTCGATCAAGATTTCGTTACGGTCGATAGAAACTACCTCACCTGTATCTTCATCTACGAAGTCTTCTTGCCACGTTTTCAAAACCCTCGCAGCTAAGCGACGTCCTACCGTAGTTTTCAAGTTTTTCTTGTCCACCTTCATTTCTTCAGCTAAGCCAAATAAATCAAGGATGTCCTTGTCATTTCCGTAACCAATTGCACGAAGCAATACAGTCACTGGGAATTTCTTTTTACGGTCGATGTAGGCATACATCACATTGTTAACGTCCGTTGCAAATTCAATCCAAGAACCCTTGAATGGAATGATACGAGCCGAATACAATTTAGTTCCATTCGTATGCTTCGATTGCGCGAAGAATACACCTGGCGAACGGTGCAACTGAGAAACGATGACACGCTCAGCACCGTTGATCACGAATGATCCACGTTCTGTCATGTACGGAATGTTTCCTAAGAATACTTCTTGTTCGATGGTTTGGAAATCTTCGTTGTCTGTATCATTACAGATCAAACGTAATTTCGCTTTTAAAGGTACTGAATACGTTAAACCGCGGTCGATACACTCATCTACCGAATATTTCGGTGGATCTACAGAGTAGTCAACGAACGACAAAACGAAATTTTCCCGCGAATCCGCGATTGGAAAATTCTCAGCAAACACTTTAAATAAACCTTCGTCAGTACGATTCTCAGCAGCTGTCTCTAGCTGGAAAAAATCCTGAAAGGATTTGATTTGGATATCCAGAAAATCTGGATAATCGATCACAGACTGCGTTTTCGCAAAGCTGTGTCTTCCTGTGGCAGTGATGTTACTCAAGGCTTTATACGTTTTAAATTAAATGAAAAATGGCCCTATGGGCACAATTTAAAGCTGAAATGCCTCGTAGATGAAAAAATGATTCCCCTTTGCGCTTCCCCTACGATAAAGGAATTGTGTTTCAGAAATCATTTCTTTTTGGATAGGCCCGAAGGCTTGTACCCTAAAATAGCCTGCAAAGGTACTGATAATTTTCTGAGAAACAAGGGGGTTGTGAGATTTTTGTTTGAGATTGCTGAAACAATAGTAAATGGTGAATGGTAAATGATTTAGGTTTTGTTTTTATTCTCCAAAAATATCTGGCACCCCATTCACCATTTACCACTTACCATTCACCATTAATGTTCCGCCTCTCACTCACCATTCACCATTTACAATCAACCACTAATGAAAACAAAACTAATGTACTACCTCCGCTTCGTCCTCGCCTACACTCACGACGAGATTAAAGGGATTATTGCACTCTTCGGAATGGCGGGAATTTATGTGCTCTATTATATAGGGAATGAATACTATAAGAAGGAGCAGGAAAAATTAGAATTTAATCCGGTGGTTTGGGAGGCGAACTATAAGGAGATTAAGCCGAAGTCTGGAGGGAGGGAGTCTGGAAGCTATAAGTCCGAAGTCCGAAGGAAAGGTTGGGTAGACTATGGGAGCTATAAGTCCGGAGGAAAAGAGTCCGGAGTCCGGAGAAGGCAGCAAGCCATCGATATCAATACCGCGGATTCAACAGCTTGGGTGGCGCTGAATGGAATCGGGCCGGGGTTTGCGAAGAGAATCATTTCCTATAGAGAGAAGTTGGGTGGGTTTTACCAGGTAGATCAATTGAAGGAGGTGTATGGTTTGGACTCGATTTGGGTAAAAGAAAATAAGGCTTTGTTAAAGGTAGGGGCGGGGGTGTATCGGTTTCTGAAGATTAATCAGGTAGAATGGAAAGATTTCAGGCATCCGTATTTGCCTTATGGGCAGTCGAAGGTGGTTTTGGCCTACAGAAAACAACATGGTCCGCTGAAAGATTTTGAAACCTTGCAGCAAATTCAATTGCTAGATCAGGTGGCGTGGAGGCGGTTGAAACCTTACCTGAGCTTTGTGGTTCTTGATAATAAGTAGAAAACGCGTAATTTAGCATCCTATTTAATACACATCAACGAAACAATATGTCCTCAGGAGTTTTTCAAGTGCCTACACCTGTGAATGAGCCTATTTTGCAATATGGCGCAAATTCAGCGGAGAGATCTACATTAAAGCAAGCCCTTTCGGATTTGCGTAATCAACAAATTGACGTGCAGATGCGCATCGCAGGTCGTTCTGTGAAGGGTGCCAAAAAAGTCGCGATGACTTGTCCTCACGATCACCAACACGTGTTAGGTCACTATTATGAAGGAGGAAAAGCGGAAGTGGCGCAGGCGATTGACGCGGCTCTAGCAGCTAGATCCGCTTGGGCATCGATGCCTTGGGAGGATCGCGCGGCGATCTTTTTGAAAGCAGCAGATCTTTCAGCTACTAAATACCGAATGCAATTAAATGCGCGCACGATGTTAGGTCAATCGAAGAATGCCTACCAGGCGGAAATCGATGCGGCGTGTGAGTGGATTGATTTCTTACGTTTTAACGTGCATTACGCACAACAGATTTATAGCGAACAACCGATTTCGTCGCCTGGCGTTTGGAATCGTTTGGAATACCGTCCTTTAGAGGGCTTCGTTTACGCATTGACTCCTTTTAATTTCACGGCAATCGCGGGTAATTTACCGGCGGCACCTGCCTTGATGGGAAATACGGTCGTTTGGAAGCCATCGCCTACGCAGGTTTATTCGGCGGGATTATTGATGGAGATTCTAGAGGAGGCAGGTTTGCCGGCCGGCGTGATCAACTTAGTATTAGCGGATGGCCCGGAAGCAGGGGAGGTTGTTTTCTCTCACCGCGACTTTGCGGGGATTCATTTTACAGGATCGACGGGCGTGTTCCAGACGATTTGGAAGAATATAGGCCAAAACATCGCCAACTACAAGTCTTATCCACGTATTGTGGGTGAAACCGGCGGAAAGGACTTCGTGGTAGCTCACTCTTCTGCAGACGCTAAAGCGTTAACCACCGGATTAATCCGTGGCGCCTTCGAATACCAAGGCCAAAAATGCTCCGCAGCCTCTCGCGCCTACGTTCCCGCTTCCTTATGGCCAGCGGTAGAAGCGCAATTGAAGGCAGATTTAGCCGCCATCAAAATGGGTGGTACAGAAGATTTCGAAAACTTCGTGAACGCGGTCATCGACGCTAAAGCTTTCGCAAAAATTACTTCCTATATAAGTGAAGCGAAAAAGTCCCCAGAAGTAACAGTCATTTCAGGCGGAAACTTCGACGATTCGAAAGGCTATTTTGTAGAACCTACAGTCCTATTAACAACGAATCCAACCTACCGCACGATGGTTGAGGAAATCTTTGGCCCGGTATTAACCATCTATGTATATAATGACGCAGATTGGAAAGAGACATTAGCCTTAGTAGACTACACGTCAGCGTATGCCTTAACAGGTGCGATTTTCGCGCAAGACAAATATGCGATGCTGGAAGCGATGAAAGTGTTAGAAAACGCGGCTGGTAACCTATACTTGAATGACAAGTGCACGGGTGCCGTGGTGGGCCAGCAGCCTTTTGGCGGTGCGCGCGCCTCTGGAACGAATGACAAAGCGGGTTCTTATTTGAATTTATTGCGTTGGGTTTCCCCACGTACCGTGAAAGAAGTCTTCGTTTCACCTACGGATTTCCGTTACCCATTCTTAGAAAAGTAATAAT